>JAGCUP010000043.1 GCA_017962765.1 Muribaculaceae bacterium
GCAGATTGCTGTTAGTGAAATCGAAGACATAGCGGGCTATGGCAAGATTTCAGTGGCAGCAAGATGCCAAAATAAAGCTGTTATGGCATGATTAGGGGAAAAAGAACACATATTACCGCTCTAATGACCGATTTGGGTTTAATTAAGAACATTATGCTGCAAGTTGACCACTTATCGAAGTCTTACGGGTATGATCCATTGTTTGAGGACGTGTCGCTCGTCGTGAACGAAGGCGATAAGATAGGCCTCATCGCACGCAACGGTATGGGCAAGACGACCTTGCTCCGCATTATTGCGGGTGTTGAAGCGCCCGACGATGGAACTGTCGTGGCCCGCAACGACCTGCGCATCGGTTTCCTCGAACAAATGCCCCAGTTTAAGGCGGGGCTCACAGTCATCGACACTTTACTCGAGGGCGATGACGAGGTGACAGGTGCCGTCCGCGACTATGAGCAGGCACTTGCGGCCAACGATTCTGAATCCATGGCGCGGGTCCTACAGCGCATGGATGAAACTCAAGCGTGGGACCGCGAAACGCGTTTCAAGCAGGTGCTGTCGAAACTGAAAATTACCGACTTCCATCAGCCAGTGGAGCAACTGAGCGGAGGGCAGGTGAAGCGTGTGGCACTGGCCAAAATCCTCATCGGCGAGCCCGAATTGCTCATCCTCGACGAGCCCACCAACCACCTCGACATCGACATGATTGAGTGGCTCGAAGGGTTCCTGTCGCGCTCCACCATGACGCTTATCATGGTCACTCACGACCGATATTTCCTCGACAATGTGTGCAACCGTATAGTGGAACTCGACCGCCAACAACTTTTCACTTACGACGGAAACTACAACTACTACCTTGAGAAACGCGCCGAACGCATCGAGGCCGCCAATGCTCAGGTGGAACGTGCGCGAAACCTGTTGCGCACCGAGCTTGAATGGATGCGTCGTCAGCCTCAGGCCCGTCAGCACAAAGCACAGTACCGCATCGACGCCTTCTACGACCTCAAGGAGCAGGCTCGTGCGCCACGTGAGCGTGGTGATGTGTCACTCACCGTGAAAGGCGCGCGCATGGGCAAGAAAATTTTTACTGCCCATCATGTGTGCAAGCGATGGGGCGACAAGGTGATTGTTGACGATTTCAATTACATCTTCGCGCGTTATGAGCGCCTCGGTATCGTGGGCGACAATGGAGTGGGGAAGAGTACCCTCATCAAGATGCTGCTCTCACTCGTCAGTCCCGACAGCGGATATTTTGAGGTGGGCACCACGGTGCGCTTTGGCTATTACAGCCAAGAAGGCATGGAATTCCCGCCCGACAAGCGTGTGATAGACGCGGTGCGCGACATAGCCGAGGAGGTGCACGTCGATGAGCGCACGACCTATTCGGCCTCGCAGTTTCTCAACCAGTTCCTCTTCACGGTTCCCGAGCAGAAAAAACTTATCTCCAAACTGAGCGGCGGCGAGAAACGTCGTCTTTATCTGGCGGTGACACTGATGAGGAACCCCAATTTCCTCATTCTCGATGAGCCCACCAACGACCTCGACATCTCCACTCTAGAAGTCCTTGAGGACTATCTTGCCCATTTCACAGGATGCCTCATTGTGGTGAGTCACGATCGTTTTTTCATGGACCGCACCGTGGACCATACCTTCGTTATGACTGGCAATGGTACCATCAAGGACTTCCCTGGCAACTATAGCGAATATCGTGCCTGGAAGCAAGCGCACGAGCAGCGCTCCACAGCAGCAAAACAACCGCCGGCAAAGATGCAACGTCCCGAGAAGCCACGCGACCGTGTGGCACGACTGTCCTATCGCGAGCGCCAAGAACTGGAACGCCTCACGACTGACATCGCCAGCCTTACTGAGGAGAAACAGTCGCTGGATGCTCTCTTCGCCAGCGGAGAGGTCATTGTCGACATGGAAGAGCGCAGCCGTCGCTATGCCGAAATCACCGCCTTGCTCGACGAAATGGAAATGCGTTGGCTTGAGCTTGATGAGTTGCGTTGACCAGCAGTTGAAGCTCTTTATTCTCATCTTTTCAATGCTTTTAGCTTAAATTAAGAGTTGGTTAGAAAAATAATCACTAATTTTGCAGGCCAAAAGGGAATGGACTTGAATTGCGCTTTTAAACGAAAGATTGCGAGACGTGTCTAATCAGGTAAAATAACCCCTTAATTATTGAAGCGATGAAACGAATTGTTTTCTTAATATTGACTGTTGTGGCGCTTGTAAGTTCGGCACAAACGCCCGAACAAGTACTTGATCGTTGCGTGTCCTCCATCAAGGGGAAGAATGCGGTCAGCGCCACTTATTCTATTAGCTCGACACAGGGTAGCGGCACGGGCAACATCGTGATGAGCGGCAACAAGTTCCGCATCCTCAGTCCCGAACTGAAGTGCTGGTACGACGGTACCACTTTGTGGACCTATTCGGCAGCCACCGGCGAGGTGAATGTCACGAACCCTACAGCGGCCGAGTTGGCATCGGTAAGTCCCTACGCCACAGCTCAGAACTATAAATCTACCTATAATATTTCAAAGCAGAGTGCCTCGGGGAGCACCTATGTGGTGAAACTCGTTCCCAAGCGTCGTTCGCAGGTGACGCAGGTTTTGCTCACGGCCAATACGTCGACCAACCGTATTACCAAGGTGGTCATTAGCACCAAGAACAGTGGCACGACCACGATAACAATCAGCAATTACAATAATAACGCCTCCTGCACTGCTTCCACCTTTAAGTTCGACAAGTCGCAGGTGCCTGCCGGCACCCAAGTTGTTGACTTGCGTTAAGGCATTAAACCACGATATTTATGGCAAACGAAAAAGTAAAATGTCTCATCATCGGCTCGGGGCCGGCTGGCTACACCGCAGCCATTTATGCATCTCGGGCCAACATCAGTAACATTCTCATCGAGGGACTCCAGCCCGGAGGTCAGCTTACCACCACCACAACCATAGAGAATTTCCCTGGATTTCCCAATGGAATCGACGGCACGCAGCTTATGGCCGAAATGCGCCAGCAGGCCGTCAATGTGGGCGCCGATGTGCGCCCAGGTCTAGTCAAGGCCATCGACTTATCGAAGAGGCCTTTTGCGGCGACACTAGACGGCAACACGACCATTGAGGCCGATGCCGTGATAGTGGCTACAGGCGCCAGTGCCAAGTATCTGGGGCTTGACGATGAAAAGAAGTATCAGGGGTTGGGCGTGAGCGCCTGCGCCACCTGCGACGGCTTCTTCTATCGCAAGCGTGTGGTGGCCGTGGTGGGCGGTGGCGACACGGCTTGCGAGGAGGCCCACTATTTGAGCAATCTCGCCCGCAAGGTTTACATGATTGTACGCAAGGACTACCTGCGCGCATCGGCTGCCATGCAGAAGCGCGTCATGGAGAAAGAAAACATTGAAATCCTTTTCAACACCAATACTGAGGGCCTTTATGGTACCGAAGGCGTCGAAGGCGCACATCTCGTCAAGTTCCGTGGCACACCGCAAGAGGAGCGCTACGACTTGCCCATTGACGGCTTCTTCCTCGCCATTGGACACATGCCCAATACTGCTTTCCTCAATGGACAGCTTGAACTTGACGCACAAGGATATATCGTAACACAACAACCGTCAACACGCACCAGCATCGAAGGTGTCTTTGCCGCAGGCGACGTGGCCGACCCCGACTATCGTCAGGCCGTGGCAGCTGCCGGCAGTGGGTGCCGTGCTGCCCTTGATATGGAAAGGTTTCTTAACCAATGAGCATGGGTCGACTCCATAAACGTGTCGTCATGCTCCTTGTCGTGTTGGCTGTGGCCTTTCAGGCTATGGCTGGCGGCTTGAATGTGGTCATCTTTGGCGATTCCAACTCGTGGTTGGGTGGCGATGGCTGCAACAAGGAGAAAGGGTGGACCAAGTGGTTTGTTGACGACTTCGCGCCCGCCTCGTGCCGTAGCTACGCCCGCAGTGGCGCCACCTGGACTCACACGGCAAATACCTGTGAAAATCTTGAAGAAAACATTGAAGTATTAGGCGACAACAATGTGGTTTATAATCAAATAAAGCGTGCTCAACGAGATGTAAAAATGGGTGGGCTTCCCAATCCTGACCTCGTCATCATCGCTGCAGGCACCAACGATGTATGGTTCGCCAAAAAGCGCCCACAAGCCTTGACAAGTGACGCCCTTGAAGCCATGTCGCTGGACTTATCCAGCCAAGGCGACATTAACCGGCTCACTTCGCTTACGCGTGTCGTAGACCACGACGTGACTATGCTCAGGGAATCGTTCCCTCGCGCCACGATTGTGTTGCTTACGCCCATGCAGTCGATACGTTTCAAGAATGAGGATGTGTCGCGTGCTGGCGACCTTATTGAACTTGCCGCGTCCCACCGCAAAGGCGTGTACGTTATTCGCCTTGACAAGGAGAGCGCCGTCAAGCGCGCTACTGAGTTGAAAAAGAAGAGATATACCACCGACGGCGTGCACACCAGCGTGGCCGGCGCGCGCAGCAACGGTCAGCTCGTGTCGTCGAAGGTGAAACAAATACTGAACATAATGCAATAAAGACCTAAAATAATGGTATTTTCCGACCTATTTTTCCTCTTTGTCTTCCTTCCTGCTTTTGCCATCACCTATATGTTGGCATCGCTCATCGACAAGAAATTGTTATCGGGTGAGGGACGGCAAAGTAATATGGCCAAGAACATCGCATTGGTCATTTTCTCGCTCATCTTCTATGCCTGGGGCGAGCCCGTATATGTGTTCCTGATGGTGTTCAGCGTGCTGGTCAACTACCTGGCTGGACTGGTGATAGCCCGTTCTGACAAGCATCGTCGCCTGGCTCTCGTCATTGGCTTGGCGTGTAATATTGCCATCTTGTGCACGTTCAAGTATTTGGGCTTTTTCGCCGCCACACTCACGGGGATGGGTTTGACGGTCCCCGACCCGCACATCTCGCTACCCATCGGCATTAGTTTCTACACTTTCCAGTCGATATCCTATTTGATGGACGTGTATCGCCGCGAGTCTCCGGTTCAACGCCGCTTCATCGACTTGTTGCTCTACATCTCCATGTTCC
>JAGCUP010000044.1 GCA_017962765.1 Muribaculaceae bacterium
GTAGAGTGTGGTGACATCGGTGCCGCTCACCACGCCATCGCCATTCACGTCGCAAGGCAAGGCGTTGCCCGGGTCGCTGTCCACGTCCACCAAAACTTTGACTTTTCCGTTAAACGCTTGGGAATAAGCCATAAATGTTTCAGGGTTGACACACAGCACGGCTTGTTCAGGCACCCAGGGCACAATCATTGCCGGTGATGGCACGTGCGAGAACACGGTGTCGAGGCCCGTACACCCCGCAAAGGCATCATCGCCTATGGCTTCGAGCGTGGCGGGAAGCGACAGACGGCTAATAGTGGCACATTCGGCAAAGGCATTGTGGCCCACATGCTGCAAACCCTCAGGAAGTACGATGCTCCCCTCCAGGTGTGTACAACCGGCAAATGCCCTGTCGCCTATTTCCCGCAGGGTGATGGGAAGGGTTATTGACGTGAGTTGTTCGCAATCGGCAAACGCATCGTTCCCGATGGCCACCACGTCTCGATTGGTGTCTTCGTTGTGAACATACGCGGGAATAACGACACGCTCCATACTGTAGCGCTTGCCACTCTTCGTCACAAGCTCCACGGTGGTCTCATCGAGTACGCGGTAGCAAATACTGTCCTGTACGATGGTATCGCCCGCTACGGCAGCCCTTGCCACCTGCGCGCCCAAGACTGACAGCATGGCTACCGTCATTATCTTCAATATGTGGCGACGCAAAAGCATCAATTATGAAAATTCGTTGTCACACTTAAGTAATTTATTGGCAAAATTACCAAATTCCGTCGAATTATCAATTCTTCTCCCTTGTTATTTGTGATATTCCGTATGCTTCCGCAATTCTTTTGGCGTGATTCGGTTTATGTCACGTTTTTTTCTTAAATTTGTGAGCCAAAATCGAGCATAACCATTAAAAGTTGATTTGTATGAAAAAGATAATGATGATGGCCCTTGCGGCCACTACGGCGTTCGCCGCAAGCGGTGAGCCGAAAGAGGCACCTCGCACGCTGGTGCTCTATTATTCGCAGACATCGAACACCCGCGTTGTGGCGCAAGAAATCGCCAAGCGACTGGGTGCCGACATTGAGGAGATTAAGGCTGTTGAGCCCTACGATGGTGACTTCCAAGCCACGATTGAGCGCTGCATGAAGGAGCGCGAGCAGGGCGTGACACCAGCGATACCCCCTGTGACTGCCGACCTCTCGCGCTACGACGTGATTTTCATCGGCTACCCTGTGTGGTTCGGCACGTACGCACCGCCTGTCGCCATCTTCCTTGGCCAAGTGGACCTCACTGGCAAGAAAGTGGTGCCCTTCTGCACATTCGGTAGTGGGGGCCTTGAGTCGAGCACAAAGGACTTGGCCGACAAGCAACCTAAGGCCGAAATACTGCCCGGTTATGGTGTGCGCGCGGCACGTCTAGCCGCTGTACCCAAGGAAGTGGACCAGTTCCTGAAGGCCGGCGGCTTCCTCCATGGAGAATATCTTATACTTGACACGTTCCCCGCGCCGCACCCCGTGAGCCGTGGCGAAGAATGCGTCTTTGATGCAGCTGTCAAGGGCTATCCGATGCTCAACGCTAAGGCCGAGGCGGTGGCCATGCGCCCTCTTCCCGAAGGTGTCGAATATCTGTTCACGGCCCGCGACCTGCCTCGTGGCGATAATCCTAAGATGCCGCCGGCCGGCGAGTTGAAAGTGTATGTGACGGTCGAGAGCGGCCAGCCTCCCGTGTTTACACGCGTGGTGCGTTGACGCGGCCTCGAGCATAATCCCAAATCGGTCATTAGAAATCATGTCAGAACAGAGTTTAGTTTGAGCAGATTACTGTTAGTGAAATCGAAGGCATAGCGGGCTATGGCATGATTTCAGTGGCAGCAAGATGCCAAAATAAAGCTGTTATGGCATGATTAGGGGAAAAAGAACACATATTACCGCTCTAATGACCGATTTGGGATAATAGTGAAAAAAAGTGTTTCATTACCCTGCCCCTGTTATTAAAGAATTGAAAATTGGGGGCACGGGCTATTAATTTAGTTTAAAAATTGGCGCACTTTGATGGTGGTTGGAAATAATTAATGTACTTTTGGCGTTGAATTTGAAAAGTTAAATTTTAACGCTCCAAATTTTAAAATCGCCATTTTTTTAACTAAATAATAAAGTATATGACAAAATTCTGGAAAACAACAACACTTTTGCTCGCAGTGGCCATTGCCACGCCGACAGTGGGCGCGGCGCAATCGAGCCGCGGGCAGGTCGATTTCACCTAGGCCGCCGAGAGCACGATCAACTCGGAGGTGAGAATCAAATCTTTTGAAAAGAAACGCCAGTCGTTCTTCGGAGGTGGCGAATGGTTCGACCCGTTCGACTTCTTCTTCGGACCTGGCAGCGGCAGCCAGCGCAAGCAACAGCAACAACCGCAGGGCAAGGGTAAGGACAAGGACGAATTGCAGGCCAAGGGCTCGGGCTCGGGCGTGATTATCAGTGGCGACGGCTATATCGTCACCAATAACCATGTGGTGGACGGTGCTGAGAAGCTCGAGGTCACCCTTAACGATAACCGCAAGTTTACCGCGCGTGTCGTGGGCACCGACGCCAAGACTGACATCGCACTGCTCAAGGTGAGTGCGACGGGTCTTCAGCCTCTCGTCTTTGGTAACAGCGACGCCGTGAAGGTGGGTGAGTGGGTGCTTGCCGTGGGCAACCCCTTCGGCCTCAACTCGACAGTGACAGCCGGTATCGTAAGTGCCAAGGCGCGCGGCCTCAACAAGGGTGACGTGGGCATCGAGTCGTTCATCCAGCACGACGCGGCTGTCAACCCGGGTAACAGTGGCGGCGCTCTTGTCAACACGCGCGGCGAACTCATCGGTATCAACACCATGATCTATTCGCAGACGGGCAACTATGCCGGCTACTCGTTTGCCGTTCCTAGTGCCGTGGTCGAGAAAATCGTCACCGACATTAAGCAATATGGCACCGTGCAGCGCGCCGTGCTCGGCATCCAGTTTGTTGAAATCGATGCCGACCTGGCTAAGGACGAGAAAATCACCGCCACCACCGAGGGCGTCCTCGTCAAGAAGGTGAATGAGCGTAGCGCGGCCTCCGAGGCCGGCCTCAAAGAGGGCGACGTTATCGTTAAGCTCAACGGCCACGACATCAAGAATGGCGCTCAGATGCTCGAGCAGATGAGCAAGCTGCGCCCGGGCGACAAGGCCAGCGTGGGTTACTATCGCGACAACAAGTACCGCACCACCACGGTTACCCTCAAAAACGACCAGGGCACGACCAACATCACCAAGGGCAGCGACTTCCTGTCGTTGGGTTGCGCGTTCCTCGCGCTCAGCGACGACGAGAAGGAAGAGCTGGGTGTGAACGGTGGCGTCAAGGTGACGGGCC
This sequence comes from Muribaculaceae bacterium, assembly GCA_017962765.1. Classification (GTDB taxonomy): domain Bacteria; phylum Bacteroidota; class Bacteroidia; order Bacteroidales; family Muribaculaceae; genus Sodaliphilus. The sequence goes on from JAGCUP010000044.1 coordinate 3,375, forward strand.
TCAAGGA
>JAGCUP010000003.1 GCA_017962765.1 Muribaculaceae bacterium
AATATAGAACTTTGCGATGAAGTTGTACATAAGCGATATGTAATTTAAAGTTTTTGTTTTCACCTCTAAATTACTAAATATCAGCGATATGTGCAACTTTTTCATTATAAAAATTTAAAAAATTAATTCAACCAACAGGTTGCATCTTAATATTCTCTCAGCAATATTTACACCGCAAATTTAATCATTTTCCTCTAATTATCCCGAATTTTCACACACAAATCCAGCGCGGTCCTTTTTCATTCGTCTCATTCTTTTACTCAATGGCCGTCATAAGATAATATTTTGAGATTATTATATGGTTTGGATGAATTTAATTTGTTAACTTTGCAGGCGACAGATCAAACAATTAATACAAATATTGAGGAATTATGAGAAAATTAGCATTTTTGATGATGATTTTGATGGCGTCGATGATGACTGTTGATGCACAAAGGTACTATGGCCGCGTACAAGACGCTGACGGCTACACCAACATCCGGCGTGGACCGTCTACCAGCACGTCCATCGTACGACAGTACCAATCGGGCGCTTACCTGTATTACACGCCGCAGAAAAATGGCTGGAGCAAGGTGTACTCGAGCAAAACCAGCAGTTCCTACATGGGCTACATGCACACAAGCCGTATTGTGAGGGTGACTAACAGTAACAATAACGGAGGCACGACAACAACCACCAAGCGCAAGGGCGTGGCCTACGACCCTAATGACACTTATATCAATGTGCGCAAGGGACCTGGCACAAAATATGCTATTGCATCACAACTGCTCAACGGCGTAACCATCTACATAGAAGGCAGCGGCAAATGGCTCAAGGTATATGATGAGGATATGCGCTATTTGGGTTATGCCCACCAAAGCGTGGTGAGATACAACCAATAGTTTCTCTCGTTTCCACAATAAAAGTTAGGCGGAAGCCCTTTATTCATCGGGGCCGTCCGCCTAACTCGTTCAGTTTCAACTTTAGTCGCTTATCCTTCCACTGCTGCCTGGGCGGCTGTTATTAGGTTTTGCCAGTGAGCGAGTTAGACGTTTGTTCAAATCCATATTAAATCATGTCGGTGTTATGAGGTCGTAATACATCTGCACCGCCGCCTCCGTGGCGAATGCCTGCGCCCATTCCTCGTAGCTGCGCTCCAGTCCGCTGTTCTCGTCGAGGTATGGCGACTTCCACATCTTGATGACCGAGGTGGTTATCTTGTCGAGGTCTTTCCCGAAAGCGTCTATCAGTTCCGTGCCGTATTGCTCGGCAAGCAGCTCTCCCCAGTCTTCAAGCTCGCAACCGGGATGCAGCAGCAGCACCTCGAACGCTGCGTGCCGAAGCTCGTCCATCGCCGCGTCCTGCTGTCCTGCCTGCTCGACAGCCTGCATGAGCATGTCGAACTTGCGTCTTGCTATGTCGTCGTTGTTCATAACTCAAAACTTAAAATGTCGCCGTTATCTGATTCCGTTATTTTTGCGCCATGAAAAATAAAAAATATCCCAAGAATGATAAAGAGTTGAGAATGTATTGTCTCGAACTCGCTTCCTCCGATAGTTTCCTTTCATCGGAAAACATCAACATCAACAAGGCCAAGGAGTATTATGAGTTCATTACTGCTTCTTCTTCCAGACCATCGGTATGGAAAAAGATAGCTCTTGTGTTGTCGCACTGGTATGCGAGACTTCGCCATCTATTCCACCGCCGATAACATTGAGAAAACCTCCCTTGACATTTCCTTCCGCTGATTGTTCGTTGACAACCTGCACTTGGACTTTGAAATTTACTATCGTCATGGGGGCCTGTCTTTCACGCAAGGCAGAACTGTAGGAAACTGATGGGTAACCGTTGTATGACTTTTCTGTGTGGTAGCAGAAAACGACATCGCTTTTTAGACTTTCACCTGCTTCTTTTACGCCATCCACAATGTCGGCGATGGCCGTCTTGATAAACTCCTTTAGTTCCATAGTTATTTCTTGTAGCATTTATGGCAGTAAGTTCTGCCGTTCCGTTCTGCTTCTTCTCTCGTAAATTGCTTTATTTCTTCTCCACATGACAAGATGCCACCGCATGTATCACTTGCGTGGAACCGCTTTGCACTCTCGCTCGTGCATATCCACACGCTATCTTGCATCTGCACCGTGTTAATGTCTATCTTTGCTTTATCGCTTCTGCCGCCGGAGCAAGAAAAGAATAAAAGTCCGATAAAAGAAATAAATAGTAGTCTCATCATTATAAAGATTTTACTGATTTACTGATATATTCACCTGAACGGCCTTAATTGCTCTCTCCTTAATTCTCAGAATTGTATGCTCGTAATGTTGCGCCAACAAATGCGTAGAATGTCTCAAAGTTGAAAAGAGTAAACGCTATAGAAGCAATCCACTGCCAAGTTCCCCAATTAGAAATACCATTTATCCATGGAACGGCAATAGCGGCCAATAACCCGATGCCAAATACAACAGGGCATAGAACGAATGATTTTGCGTCATTCTTTGTCATCTTGAGCATGGGCATAAGAACTCCCATCTCTATCATAGATCTCAATCCTGTTCCAATTGAAGACAGCATAAGCAAGGCAAGGATGAGTGTTGAAATTTTTGGATACTCGACAACATATGGTGCAACAAGATATAGCAATAATATGATTACTGCTGTTACGATAATTGCATAGATAGTTGATAGTAATGTTTTCATTTTTTCACTGATTTCTAAATTATTAATTGCTTGTTTCTGACATACATTCATTTCCAGTAGGTCCAAAACAGTATTTATCTCCTTTCATTTGAAAATTCTCAAATGACACAATTTGTTCATGAATTTGATTAAAAATAGTATCATCTAATTCGAATTGTGCCATTATTTCTTGCTTAGTTTTGGGTGTTTTCGCAAATACCATAACATCAAAGCATAGTTGTTTTAATTTAACAGAATCGTTAGTTGTGCCAAACTCACTTTTGAATATATGTTTTTGCATTGCTATGCTATGTTCTCTTACTAATGAAAAAGTTTCTTTATATATTTTATCAAATAGTTTCTCCAAATAATCAGTCTTATTCTCAATTTTTTTAGAAGCATCAGATACAGCTTCTTGGGACTTTGTGGATTTAAAAAAGAAAACAATGGTTAAAACGGCAGATAAGATTGCCAAAAGAATAGAAGCAATCCCCATGATAATATTGATGTAATCTAATGTTGACATACTTGTTTAATCTTATTTCAATGCTCCTCTCAACCAATCATATTCTTCTTTAGAAAACCCTTTTCCGCCCCAATTATTGATTACCTGAATAACGAATAATTTGTCATTATTATCGATAAATTGCATGAGAAAATCTCTTACATCTCCAGCATTTTTATTGGTAACTATAAACCATACAGACTCAGTTTGATGCCACCATGCCTTAAATGATTTGATTGCTTCGTATAACTCACTATAGTTTCTGTTTGGCTTTCGTAAATCATACGATAAACAATAGACAAATTGATCCATAGATATAAAGATAATTATTTATTCAAAATTTCTAAATTATTCTCTCCAAACACAAAAGTAGTTTCGGCGTTTTCTTTCATTCTCCTTTCATCTGACTATAAAACGAAAACATTTCTTTTGCCGCCTCAAAAAACTTCATGCTCACATCAAGTGCCTTGTCATTTCTTTCAGGTAGTTTTAGTTCACGTAGCCTTTGCACCTCGTCCTTTAATGATTGAATTTCTTTTTTCAATAGGTCAACATTTTCTTGACTACTGTCTCAAAAGAAGAATGTGATAGGGACATTAAAGACCTTAGATATATCTCTTAGCACTGCTGTGTTTATATCTTCTTTGTCAAGCATTGCATAAACCGCTTGCTTAGTTTTTCCTATGCGCTTTGCCAACTCTGGTGCGTCAATTTTTTCTTGACTCATTAACTCCTTTATTTTTAAGCCAATATTACACATAAGTCAAATTATTTTTGAAAAAAGTGAAAAAATATTTGTCTATTAGTAAAATTTTATTTTACTTTGCACCGTAAAGTTAATTATTTAATTATTTAAACGCAAAAAAATGGAAGAAAAAATGGAAGAAAAAAGAGAGATTAGACCCGCATTGAACCGCATGGAGGTGGGCGATTTGCTGGTCTTCCCGCTGACGAGGACCAACACCGTACGCTCCACCGTCGCCCTCGCAAGGACAGAGACAGGCCGAGACTACAGAACCAAGATTAATCGGGAGCTGAACCGCCTCGAGGTGACGCGCACAGCATAAATGACGATTATGGCAAAAAAATACTCAATCGTGAACACATGATTCTGAAATGTTCCGATTGCGGAATCAAATTCTCTTACGAAACGGAAGACGTGCGTCACGGTGCTATAATTCCATTTGCATATGTTGAATGCCCGGTATGCGGACGCAAGATTTTTATAAATTAACAATGTTAACGATTAGTATAATTATAAAAGACCAGCGTGTCACACTTGTGGTTCCCTGTGATATTCGTGCCGACGCGGAAAACGACGTGCTGTTGAATTTGAACAAGAAGTATAAGGACGTGTTAGTGGCCGGCGATGACATGCGTGACATGTCCGTGGTGAGTGCCCACGGCATTCGTGCCGTCACGAAGCGCGACGTGCCTCGCGTGGCGCGTGTTTTCTTCTCACAGCCTTACGCCAACCGGAAAGGGTTCAAGACGAATATGATGGCGTCTTTCCGTTTGTTGAGGTGGCTCATCACCGCCCCCTGGAAGTCGGGACAGCCAACCGCTCCCTCGCACGAGGAAAACAAATCATTCACTATAAATCATCGACGCTGAATTACCAAAAATGACAATCAAAACGACATACGATCCAAGTCTCTCGGTTGAGATTACCGACGAACTCTCCACCACCGATGGTTCAAAGCTTTTTGTAACCATCGACCTCGGCGCATCCTTTCCGTACAAGTACTCTTTCAAGGATTACGACAATGCCATCACGTTTTTCTCTCATCTCGTCAAGATGATAGAAATGGTCAAACAGTGCGGCAAAAAGACGTAATCAAAACAGGAACTCAAACCATCCACAATAATGAAAAAGTATATCATCCCACTGCTCAACTGGCGCGTCCTCGTACTGGCGGCGCTCGCCCTGGTTGCCTTTGTCCTCGTCGTTGGCGAGGCCGAAGACATCACCGTACTGCTGCTCACCAAAGCCACCGGCTTTGCCATGGGCTACGCCTGCTTCCGTCTCGGCTCCCACTGGGACAAGGCAGGGCTTATCGACGAACTCAACGTGTACAGCGAAAACGTCTGACACTATGGCCATGTTCATCAACTTTCCCGACAAGGTGGTGTCCTACGACACATTCATGGACGACCTCTCGGCGCGCATCGTCCGCAACATGCAGCGTGCCGCCGCCGACCCCGAGACCGTCAGCCAGCGGCAGGCCTACGCCATCTTCGGGCGAGCCAACGTTGACCGATGGCGCCGCGAGGGACGCATACACCCTTGCAAGCGACCCGGGAAAGTGGAATACCGCATGGCCGACCTGCGACTACTCCAACAGACTCAGCAAGACTATTTCAAACGATAACCACTATGGACTACGCTATCTACAAGACCAACGACGGCCGTGCGCCACGCGTCATTCACCGCTTCACCCAGCACGACTGCAACCACCGAGCCAAGGCCGCGGCACGCAAGAAACTCGACGATATGCGCTACCGCGCGCTCCAGCACACGGCGATATACCGCAACTTTCGCGGCACACCCGACGACTTCGAGTACGACTACATCACGAGCGTCAACACCACCGAGCGCATCCGCTTCTACATCGCGCCACTCAAATAATCTCAGGTACTATATAATCGCGCCAACGGAGAGGACTACCACCTCGCAAGTCAATAAACCGTTGACAGTCGGAAACAGACCGACAGGGACAGTAGGGCTGGTGGCAGCCCACGGCAAGCGTCCCGGCCGGAATGCAGGTTCGACTCCTGCCTGTCCCACAACGGCAACTATTGTTTCACTCATTAAAAAACTATCAAACATGAGCAAAATCAACATCACCGTCGAGCAGCTTAACAGCATGAAAGCGTTCGACATCGCGAAATCCGAAATCGTTCGCGACAAGTTCATCACCATCTACGACACCCTTTGGGGCGCCGGCACAGGCGAGCCAGCCTACGAGCGCGAGAGTATCTACTTCAACAAGATACTGCGCGAGAAGCCCGAGTTGCAGAAGTGCACGCCGTTCTCGCTGTTCACCGCGTTCATCGACATCGCGGTGTGCGGCCTCACTCTCGAGCAAGGGACACGCGCCCTCTGCTACCTCATCAAACGTAACACCAACATTGGCACACGCGAACGCGCCGTGTGGGAGGTGCGCGCCCGCCTCGAAATCTCCGCCTACGGAGAGCTGGTGCTCCGTGAGCGGGCAGGACAGATTCGCCACGCCGACAACCCCGTGCTGGTCTATTCAGGCGACGAGTTCTCTTTCTCCGACCGCAACGGACAGAAAGTAGTGGACTACACCTGCCACCTGCCGCACAACGGACAGCGCATCATCGCCTGCTACCTGCGCATCACACGCGCCGACGGCAGCATCGACTATTCGGTGATGACCGAGGAGGACTGGGTGCGCCTCGCGCAGTACAGCGCGCGCCAGAGCAGCAAGAACATCGCCAACGAGCTTTACGGAGTGGACGCTAACGGTGTCGTCAACATCGACCCGGGCTTCCTCATGGCCAAGTGCGTCAAGCACGCCTTCAAGACCTACCCCAAAGTACGCATCGGCCGTGGCTCCGTGTTGCAAAGCCAGCAGGTCGAGGAGAAAGAAATCGAAATCAACAACGACCTCTACGGCGTGGATGGCGTTGACCCCGAGACTGGCGAAGTGATTGAGCCGGCAGTCATGCCGCGTGCAGCGTCGTTCGGCCCTCCGGCCAACGACATTTCCGCAGGTGTAACCGTTGAAACCGACGACGACGATGCCTTCTGAGAATAAAAAGAGCGCGTGCAAAGGGTGCCGCATGGCATACAACGCACTGAACGGCCTCTACTGCACGCGCCTCAAACGATACGTAGAATACAGCAAGGTGCAGCCTTGCACACAGATTTTCCAACCACCAAAATAACAACATCATGGCTAATGAACTTACAATATTTGAGCCGCAGAGCGTAGGGACGATAGCACAAGTCGCGCCGCAGGCTTACAAAGAGAACGCCATTTCACACGACCGCTGCCTCGCCTTTGGCAAGGAGCTGCTCGAGCGCGTGAATAACGAAGGTATGAATGACGCGCTCGACCAAGAGATGGCCGTCTTCATCGACCGCGCCAAGAAGACGCTCAAAAAGATGTACGGCAAGCGTTCTGCCGTCACACAAATCTTCGACACCATCCGCTCAGCCTATACCGGGCTGGAGAATGAAGTTGACCCGGCGAAGAAAGGTACTATTCCGGCACAGCTGCAGGAAGTGCGCAACAAGTATGCCGCCAAGAAACGCGAGGAGCGCGAGGCCGAGCTTCGCCAGCGTCAGCAGGAGCAGGCGCGACAGATGGCGAAGAACAAGTACACCACCGACGTCGAGGAGGACTTCTTGCGGCAGTTCAACGCACTTGTCACCGGCACCATCAACCGGCTCATGGAGCTTGACAAGTCGCTCACGCTCGACAACTACTCCACAGTCGCCGCTGCCGTGAAGAATACCGGCGACTCGCTGCCGCAAGACTGGTACGACAACCTGCGCCCGCAGGTGCTGCTGCCGGCAGCGCTCTCGCCCGACGAGGTACGCGCCATCGCTGCCGACGTGAAACAGCGGTTACTCCAGCGCTTCAACGAACAGTACGCCTTTGAAGTGTCTTCCACGCGCGACGACATCAGCGACCGACTGCCGTCCAAGCGCAAGGAACTGGAGAGCATAGCGCAAGCCGATGCCGAGCAAGCAGCGCGCATCAAGGCACAGATGGAGGAGCGTGAGCGCAAGGAAGCCGAACAGCGCGAGAAGGAACGCGCCGAGCGGGAGGCGAAGGAGAAAGCCGCCGCCGAACTTGCCGCACAGAAGAAAGAAATGGACGGCCTCTTTGACGCCGCTCAACTCGGGGAGGTGGCCTATCAGCCCAAGACGCAGGTAAAGAAGCGCATCAATGTCCTCGCCCCCGATGGCTTCATGTGCATCATTGGCTTATGGTGGTCGCAGTACGGCAGCACGCTCTCCGTGCCCGAGCTGGAGAAGATTTTTGCCAAGCAGCTCACGTTCTGTAACAAGCTGGCCAACGACAAGGCCAACCCTATGCTCATCCAGTCAGGGCACATCGAGTATATTGACGACGTAAAAGCCAAGTGAGTGGGATGGAAGCATTGAAGAGTATCCCTACTGCCGGCTACTTCGAGCGCTGTGAGGTCAGCAACTCTGACCTCACGGCTCTCAAGGAGCTGCTGCACCCGCGGCCGCAGTTCGGCGACCGTGAGGCGGCTTTCCGCTTCGGCTCGCTCGTTGACGCCATCATCACCGAACCCGACCGCGTGAACTACTACCGCTATACCGTCGATGATGTGCAGTACAACGAGGACGAGTTCCGGCACGCACAGGAAATGTACCGCTCTTTGCGTCGGGAGGCTCTGGGTGACGCTTTCCTTGCAAAGGTGCTGGAGATAGCCGACACGCAACGCTGTATGGTCAATCAGGGGCAGCAGTTGGAGTCTGGAGGTTTCCCTTTCACTCTCGACACTCGCTGCAGGGGGGCTTGGTTCCTTGACCTTTTCTGCGTCGGT
>JAGCUP010000045.1 GCA_017962765.1 Muribaculaceae bacterium
GCTGCCCGCCACGCTCGAAGCCATAGGCGATGATGCCTTTGCGGGGTGTACGGGCCTCGACACCGTGTTCTCGCACGTGCCATCACCGGCAATGATTGTGCCCTGGGTGCCTGCGCAAGCCGTGCTTTGTGTCAACCCTGAAATATTCACAGTCTATTCCCAAGCATTTAACGGAAAAGTCAAAGCTTTGGTGGACGTAAACAGCGACCCGGGCAACGCCTTGCCTTGCGACGTGAATGGCGATGGCGTGGTGAGCGGTACCGATGTCACCACACTTTACAACTATCTGCTGGGCGACACCGACATTTGCTACGCCGACCCCAACAGCGACGGGATAGTGAATGGGGCTGACGTCACCACCCTCTACAACTGCATCCTTAATGGCGACGCTAACGGCGCAGGCGCCAGCGGTTACAACTTTGTCATGATAGGCAATTTATCGAGAGTTACTAACCGGCTATTCCTCTCCAAGGGCGCAAGCGTGGGCATCGTGGCCCACGACAATGAGAAAAACGAAATCGTATCTCGCGGGATAGGCGTGATGGCTGGCGGCGTGCCCATAAACATAGTGACTGCCACCGATGACAACATGCAGGCCGTCACGCTCAGCAACGAGCGCTATACCACCGGCACCACCACGCAAATCACCCTCTACTGCGACCTCCCCGACGACACCATCTACTACCAGGACGTGCAAGTTGACGTGCAACGCCATGTGGTGACCGACACGCTGCGAGTGCTGTCAATAGGAAACAGTTTCGCGCTCGATGCGCTCAGCTATATGCCGTTTGTGATGGATGCCGTGGCACCGCAGGTATATCTCAAGCTCGGCATTACCTATATCGGCTATGGCGGGCTTGACGACTACGTCCATGCCACCGAGAATGACACCACGCTCTGCCGATACTATTGGTCCTATGGCTCCCAGCCCTGGACCTGCACCAATAAAACCATGCAGGAAGCGCTCGACGAACAAGAGTGGGACGTGATTATATTGCAACAGAACTCCAATCTATCGCGCGACTACGGCACTTATCAACCGTATCTCAACAAGTTAATGGAATGGCTCGACGTTCACGCCACCTACGACCACGAGTATGCGTGGCTTATTACGCCGTCCTATCCCGAAGGCCTCTTCCGCCTGCCGCCCGACACCTCCAGCGTACAAATGTTTGAACGCATTATCGAGAGCGTCCGCTACGTGCAACGCGACACAGGCATCGAATTGCTACTGCCATGCGGCACAGCGATACAAACCGCGCGCACCACCCCACTCGACTCACTGGGCAACCACTTGTTCAGCCACCTGCACCTGCAGGACGGAATACCATGCCTCACCGAGACCTACACTGCCGCTGCTGCACTACTCGCGCGCTATGACATGGGAGACAACGTGTGGACCGACACCACTTGGGTCGATACCACGTGGCTACGAAAGAAGAATGTCTATGAAACAAACGAGCCACTGGGAATGAATGAAGAAAATCGTGCCCTCGCCAAGCGGTGCGCCCAGGAAGCCCTCGCCAATCCACTGCAAATCACCACAATCACACCATAAAAACACACAATCAAGAATCACGCTGCAATGAAAGGATATTGCAGAAAAATGGGCGGGGTATTTCTTATTTCGCGATAAATGCTTACCTTTGCAGGTTAAAATTTTAAAGAAACGCTTATGAACGTATCCTACAAATGGTTAAAACAATACATTGACACCGACTTGACGGCACAGGAAGTGGGCGACGCGCTCACCTCGCTTGGCCTTGAAGTGGGCGGTGCCGAAGAAGTGGAAACTATACGCGGCGGCCTTAAGGGTCTCGTAGTGGGCCAAGTGCTCACCTGCGAAATGCATCCCAACAGCGACCACCTGCACGTGACCACCGTCGATTTAGGCGACGGCAACGAGCCGAGCCAAATCGTGTGCGGCGCTCCCAACGTGGCCGCTGGACAAAAAGTGATTGTAGCCACACTCGGCACTAAACTTTACGACGGCGACAGCGAGTTCGTCATCAAGAAGTCGAAGCTGCGTGGCGTGGAGAGCAACGGCATGATTTGTGCCGAGGACGAGATAGGCGTGGGCACCAGCCACGACGGAATCATCGTCCTGCCCGATGACGCCGTGGTGGGCACTCCGGCCGCACAATACTATGGCGTGGAGAGCGACTATGTACTCGAGGTGGACCTCACCCCGAACCGTATCGACGGCGGCTCGCATTATGGCGTGGCCCGCGACCTCAACGCCTGGCTGCGACGTCACGGCAAAGACGGGCACCTGCGCCGTCCCTCGGTGGAGAATTTCAAGATTGACCGCCCCGACGGCTTCATCCCCGTCGAGGTGCTCAACGGCGAGGCTTGTCCGCGCTACTGCGGCCTCACGATTCGTGGCGTCAAGGTGCAGGAGAGCCCCAAGTGGCTTAAAGACTACTTGCTCGCCGTGGGCCAACGCCCCATCAATAACATCGTTGACATCACCAACTATATCCTGTTGGGAACCAACCAACCGCTCCACTGCTTCGACCTCAACAAAATTGAGGGCGGCAAGGTGGTGGTGCGCACCGTGGACGAGGGGACCAAGTTCATCACCCTCGATGGTGTGGAGCGCACCTTGACCGACCACGACCTGATGATTTGCGACACGGTGAAACCCATGTGTATCGGCGGCGTGTTTGGTGGACTCGACTCGGGCGTTACCGAGCAAACCACCGACATCTTCCTCGAATCGGCCTATTTCCACCCCACATGGATACGTAAAACGGCACGACGCTTCGGCCTCAATACCGACGCCTCGTTCCGCTTTGAGCGCGGCATCGACCCCAATGACGCCGTCTATAACCTCAAACTCGCCGCATTGCTCGTCAAGGAGCTTGCCGGCGGCGAAATTTGTGGCGACATCATCGACGTGAAACAGCACGACTTCCCCGGCTTTGAGGTGGAACTGCGTTACGACTACGCCAACAGCCTCATCGGCAAGACACTCGACCGCGACACTGTCAAGGACATCGTCAAGAGCCTCGAGATGGAAATCGTGGCCGAAGATGACGAGAAACTGAACCTCGTCGTGCCCACCTACCGCGTCGATGTGCAACGCCCTTGCGATGTGGTCGAGGACATCCTGCGCGTGTATGGATACAACAACGTGGAAATCACGCCCGATGTGCATAGCGCACTCTCACCCCTCGACATGGTAGATTATCGCGACTCGATGCAGGAGCTCATCAGCAATCAACTCACGGCCCAGGGCTTTAACGAGATTCTCAACAACTCGCTCACCGCAGTCAGCTACTATGCCGACTGCGAGACCTACCCCGAGGCCGAATGCGTACACCTCGTCAACCCCTTAAGCAGCGACCTGAGCGTGATGCGCCAGACCCTGCTCTTCGGCGGACTCGAGAGCATCGCCCGCAACATCAACCGTAAGCGCGCCAACCTGCGCCTGTATGAGTTCGGAAACATCTACCACTTCGACCCCAATGCCTCGAACGCCGAAGTGGCACTGGCTCCTTATACCGAGCGCCCTGTCCTCGGTCTGTGGCTTACCGGCCTCAACCACGACGAAAGTTGGATGGAGAAGCCCCGCAAGATGGACATCTACGACCTCAAGGGTGCCGTCGAGCTCATCTTCAACCGCATGGGCATCAACGCCCGCGACCTCATTGTGGAGCAAACCGGTGACGATACCGTCAAGCCAGCCCTCGCCTACAAGAACCGCGGCGGCAAACTGCTCGCCACAGTGGGCATTGTCACTGCCAAGCAACTGAAAAAGGCCGACATCGACCAGCCAGTTTATTTCGCGCAAATCGACTGGACGCTGGCTTGCAAACTGGCCGCGCGCGTCAAGGTGGAATATGCCGACCTGCCCAAGACGCTGCCCGTGCGCCGCGACCTGGCACTTCTCGTCGACAAGGAAGTGACCTATGATGAAATTCGCCGTGTGGTAGAGAGCAGTGAGCGCAAGCTGTTGCGCGGCGTGAACCTCTTCGACGTCTATGAGGGCAAGAACCTTGAGGCCGGCAAGAAGTCCTACGCCATCAGCATCACCTTGCAGGATAACGAAAAGACGTTACAGGACAAGCAAATAGATGCTGTGATGCAGAAAATCATCACCAACCTCGAAAAGCAACTGGGCGCTAAACTGCGCTGACGGCAATGATTATAGATTTCAACAACATACCCGCGCAACACCTCGAGGCCTTCAAAGGCGGAGAGAAAGAGTTTGTCTCCAAAATGCATACCGACAACCTGGGCAAAATCATGCGCGGACACCTCGAGCCGGGAGCCTCGATAGGCCTCCACACGCACGAGGGCAACAGCGAAATCATTTTTATGCTCAACGGACGCGGGCACGTCATCTATGATGACACCACCGAGGAATTGCTGCCAGGACAAGCGCACTACTGCCCCATGGGGCATAGCCACAGCCTGATTAACGACAGCGACGCTCCACTCGACTTCTTCGCCGTCGTGCCCGAGCACCACGTGAAATGAAATTAAAAAATCAATCACAAACTATACATTATTATGGGAAGAGCTTTTGAATATCGTAAAGCAAGAAAACTGAAAAGGTGGGGCAGCATGTCACGCACCTTCACAAAAATCGGTAAGGAAATCACTATGGCCGTGAAGGCCGGTGGACCCGACCCCTCGGCTAACTCGCGACTGCGCGCCCTCATGGCTAACGCCAAGGCAGCAAACATGCCCAAGGACACTGTCGAACGCGCCATCAAGAAGGCCAGCGACAAGGACGCCAGCGACTACAAGGAAGTCGTGTACGAAGGATTCGGTCCCCACGGCATCGCCATCCTCGTCGAGACCGCTACCGACAACACCACGCGTACCGTTGCCAACCTGCGCAGCTATTTCAACAAGAATGGCGGCACCCTGGGCAACAGCGGCAGCGTGGCGTTCATGTTCAGCCACAAGTGCTATTTCCATGTAGCACCCAAGGATGGCATCACCCTCGACGACCTCGAGCTGGAGATGATAGACTATGGTGCTGAGGAATTTGAGCAGGACGAGGAAGAAATCATCATCAGCGGGCCCTTCGAAAACAATGCCGAAATACAGAAGTACCTCGAAGACAACGGATTCGAAATCAATAGCAGCGAATTCGTCTATGAGCCGGCCGACTATAAGGAGCTCACCGCCGAGCAAATGGCCGACATCGAGAAACTTATCGACGTGCTCGAGGATGACTACGACGTGCAAAACGTCTTCACCACCATGAAGGAAGGCGAAGAATAATCACCGCCAACCCTACCCCATCAAAGAACCACCAAGCCCACAAAGGCCCGGTGGTTATTTTTTTCACACCATCGCATTAATATTGGGACATGGGAAAGGGCAGGACGCTTGCCCTGCCCTTTGACTCCAGTGTGAGTGTATTAATAGAATAGCTTTTACA
>JAGCUP010000046.1 GCA_017962765.1 Muribaculaceae bacterium
GAGTCGGTATCGTATGACTTCTTGCCAACTGCCAATGCTTCTTCGGGGTTGTTCTCCAACAACAGCCGCTCCATCTTCATGCGTTCGTGGAACACTTTGTCGCTGTTTCCGGCAACACCCACCAGGAAAAACATCACGAACAGCGTCAGCATATTGACCCACATGCAACGTGAAACCAACAGCGGTCCCTTGATAGGCATTTCTACTTCTTGTATCTGTCGAACGACGATGGCGGCAAAGACGAAAAACACCAACAGGATAGGCACAATCCACCACCAAGGACCGAAGGAGAAATGCTTGTCGATATCCTTGCCGCCACTCGTGATAACGGCTAAAGCAAGCAACGACGGCAGATAGGTCAATGCATGTCCGCTCTTATACAAATGGAAGACAGCTCTTACAATCAGCTGCAGAATCTGCAAGCTTACCGTAATGAGGATGGCTCCTGTCAGCGGATAATACTTCGTTTGTCCATCAGACAGTACAAACTGGTCGGCCATCAGCACATCCGACTGATAGAAATATGTATAACAAAAGGTGAAAAGACAAAAGATAATAGCACACGCCGTCAGGATAACGGCGGTGCTATTCGAGTTTATTTTCATGATCAGTTCTTCTTTAATACCACAGCACTACGTGCAGGAATATAAAGCTTCAGCCACTCTTTGTGGTCATCGGCATACAGCGGATCGTAGTTGGTGAAGTGGGTAACGCTATCGTCGGAGAAACCGAAACCGCCAAACTCCTTCGCATCCGTATTCAGGACCACATCGTAGGAACCCGTCGGAACAAGGAATCCGTAATCGGTGAACGAGCGTGTGGGTGAGAAGTTGAACACGAAGATGAGGTCACCACGCATAAATGCGAGGACCTGGTCGCCGTCGTTATGCCAGATTTCCTGTACTGGCGTCTCGTTGAACTTCTTCTGACTCTTGATCACCTTCAGCATCTCGCGGTCGAAGTCACCCAGCCAGTGGTAGCAGAGTTCCTCGTTGTCAACAAGATTCCACTGACGGCGGGCATACTTATAGCTCCATCCGTTGCCTTCACGCGGGAAGTCAATCCACTCGGGATGCCCCCACTCGTTGCCCATGAAGTTGAGGTAGCCGCCATTGATGGTGGATGCCGTCACGAGGCGTATCATCTTGTGCAACGCCATGCCGCGGTCCACGGTGCCGTTGTGGTCGTTCGTCATCATGTGCCAGTACATCTCCTTGTCGATGAGGCGGAAGATGATGGTCTTATCGCCCACAAGGGCCTGGTCGTGGCTCTCGGCGTAGGAAATGGTTTTCTCGTCGGCGCGGCGGTTGGTCAGCTCCCAGAATATGGAGGTGGGTTTCCAGTCCTCGTCCTTTTTCTCCTTGATGGTCTTAATCCAGTAGTCGGGGATGCCCATGGCCATGCGGTAGTCGAAGCCTATGCCGCCGTCCTCCACCTTGCGGGCGAGGCCTGGCATGCCGCTCATCTCTTCGGCGATGGTGATGGCATGGGGATTGACGAGATGGATGAGCTTGTTAGCCAGCGACAGATAGGTGATGGCGTTGGTGTCCTGGCCACCGTTGTAGTAGTCGCCATAGCTGCCGTAGCTCTCGCCCAGACCATGGCTATAATAGAGCATCGAAGTGACGCCGACGAAGCGGAAGCCATCGAAGCCGTATTCCTTGAGCCAGAACTTGCAGTTGCTCAGCAGGAAGTTGAGCACGGCGTTCTTGCCATAGTCGAAGCACAGCGAGTCCCATGCCGGGTGCTCGCGCTTGCCGTCGCCATAGAAATAGAGGTCATAGCTGCCGTCGAAGCGGCCCAGGCCCTCAAGCTCGTTCTTCACGGCGTGGCTATGCACGATGTCCATGATAACGGCGATACCCATGGCGTGGGCGTCATCGATGAGGTGCTTGAGCTCATCGGGCGTGCCAAAGCGGCTCGAGGCGGCATAGAAACTCGACACATGATAGCCAAACGACCCATAGTAGGGATGCTCCTGGATGGCCATGATTTGGATGGCGTTGTAGCCATCGGCGGCTACACGCGGAAGAATGGTGGTGCGGAACTCCTCGTAGGTGCCCACGCCCTCGCGGTTCTGCGCCATGCCGATGTGGCACTCGTAGATGAGCAGCGGGCTCGTGTTGGGCTTGAAGTCCTTCACCTTGAATTCGTAAGGAGTCTCGGGAGCCCACACCTGTGCCGAGAAAATCTTGGTGTTCTCGTCCTGAACCACGCGCGTGGCGTAGGCCGGAATGCGCTCGCCGCAGCCGCCGTTCCAGTGCACTTGCAGTTTGAAGAGGTCGCCGTGGTGCATCATGCCCTTGTCGAGGACGATTTCCCAGTTGCCGTTATCGAGGCGATTGAGGGCGTAGTCCTTCTCCTCGGCCCAACCGTTGAACTGACCCACGAGGTAGATGGCCGTCGCATTCGGTGCCCATTCGCGGAATACCCAGCGCCCGTCATCGAGGCGGTGCAGGCCATAGTAGTTATAGGCGTTGGCAAAGTCGTCGAGCGACTTCATGCCCTGCGTCAGCTCGGCCTCCTTGCGCAGGAAGTCCTCGTGACGCCCGTTGATGGCATCGGCAAACGGCTCGAGCCACGGGTCGTCTTTGATGAGCGGCAACACATTTTTCTTCACCGCACGCTTCACTGTCTTCTTCGCTGCAGTTTTCTTCGCAACTGCCTTTTTCTTGGCACCAACTTCGGGCGCCGTCTTCTTTGTCGTAGCCATGTTATTCGGTCGTTAAGCAATATTTTGCAAAATTAGTGCAAACTGAGCGCAATACAAAATGAAAAAAGAAATTTTTCATTATTATCGTCGAAAGACCGCCAAATTTCGCCGCCAAAAGCAGCAACATCAGTAAAAAGCGAACACAAAAGCATTTATTGAGCCAAAGACTACACTTCTTCTTGAGTGGGCACGGAAACCACAAAAATGACATTATAACTCCCCAAAACCAGGTGTAAAAACACGATTTTGGGGAGTTATAATATTGTCAAAAATCACTCATCCTGGCGATGGTGGCCAGTAGTGATGTCGGCAGTCACTCTCTAAGGCTCACGCAATATTATCAGCGAGGCGGGTCAGCGCTTCTTCTTGCTGAAGTAGGCGCGGGCGGCGGCTTTCACCTTTGGGGCGAGCAGCAACAGTGCGGTCATGGTGCAGCAAGCCATCAGGAAGAATGCGATGTCCATGAAGCCTACCACCACTTTCAATGGGACGACCGCGGCCACGACAAACATCAAAAGATAATAATAGTTGTAGTACTTGGCATTCTTTGCTCCAAAGAGGAAGTTGGTACACTTTAACCCATAGTAACTATAGGTGAACATCGTGGAGAATGCGAAGAAGAACACTATAATCATGAGCAAATAGTGCCCTATACCAGGCAACAACTGGCCCCATGCGCCCAAGGCAATTTCCAGGCCTTTGGGGTCGGTTTGCCCCACATAGTTGCCGGCAATGATGATGGGAATAGCGGTAAGGGTACATATCAATCCCGAGTCGATAGCGGGACCGAGCATGGCGATGAGGCCCTCGCGCACGGGCTCGGTGTTCTTGCTCGCGCCGTGCATCATCGAGGCGGTACCCACACCAGCCTCATTGACGTATGCGGCACGACGGGCACCAACGAGTGCCGTGAGCGCGAAATAGCTAAAACCACCCAATTCGGCATCGAAAGTGAAAGCTCCCTTGAATATGGCCCCGAACACGCCCGGGATTTCCTGGTAATTAATCACCATGATAACAAGCACCATAATGAGATATAAAGCCACCATGATGGGCACCATCTTCGAAGCGATGGCGGCAATCCGCTTGATACCTCTCAGGATAACCGCCCCTACAATGATTACCATTATAATACCCATTATCAGTCGCAGCACCCAAGTGTTCTCAATTCCCATTGGGGTGGTGAACACGGTGGTCACCGACTCCACGAGCTGGTTGGCTTGCCACACACACAGCGTACCCACCAGTCCGAATATGGCAAACGCCACTGCCAGCGGCCGCCACTTCTTGCCCAAACCCTTGGTGATGATGTACATGGGACCGCCCTGAACCTCTCCGGCACTGTCGGTACCCTTATACATAATAGCGAGCGTACCCTCAAAGAATTTGGTGGTCATTCCCACCAAGGCGCTCACCCACATCCAGAAGATGACTCCCGGGTTGCCGTTGCCCATAGTGAGTGCCACGGCCACGCCAGCGATGTTTCCCATGCCCACTGTCGCCGCTATAGCGCTGAGAAGGGCTTGTATCGAGCTGATTTGCCCGGTCTGCTTGCCGCTGTCGGCAGCCTGTTTTTGCCTCAGCACGCCGATGGCTTGTGGCAGTCGCCTTATCGACACGGCGCCCGAATAGACAAACAGGAAGAGTCCGCCGCCAATGAGCAATGCAAACTCGGGATATTCACACAAGATGTCACTTATCTTTATAATCCACTCACCAATTGTTTGTAGTATATCCATCTTTTATTTGTTTCTTCTAGATTTAAGATTTAGGTTATCCCAGCAGACGCTCGAAGCCTTCGGGAAGCGGACTCTCAAATGTGAGCGCTTTGCCCGTCGCCGGATGGTTGAGCGTGAGGCGCAAGCAGTGCAGAGCCACGCGGCGCAACGGGTTGTTGTGGCCGCCGTAGGTGCGGTCGCCGCTCACGGGATGCCCTATCGAACTCATGTGGACGCGAATCTGGTGCTTCGAGCCATTCTTGAGGTTGATTTCGACCAGCGTGTTACGGCGTCCCTGCCCCACCACGGTCCAGGCCGTGGTAGCCGGCTTTCCAATCACCTTGTCGTTGGTGGTGTAGATGAGGTGCGTCTCCTCGTCCTCGGCAAGGTAACCCTTCACCTGGCCGCGGTCTTTCTCCACGATGCCCTCGACGACAGCGGCATAGGTGCGCTCACCCACCAACGTACCCCACGACGTGACGAGGCGCTCGCGCATTTTCTTGGTGCGTGCCAGCAGCATCACGCCCGAGGCCTCGCGCTCGAGGCGGTGCACGACATAGACGTGGGCGCGGTCGTTGCGGCGTTTCACAAACTCGCGCATAATGTGGTACACGGTCTCCTTCACGTTGGTGCGACCGTCGCTGGTGGCCAACATTCCGGCGGGTTTCTCCACCACCATGATATCGTCATCGCTGTAGAGCAACTTCACCTGCGGGTGGCTGAAAACCTCGAAGGAGCGTGTATAGTTCACCTCGAGCACATCGCCGGCGCGCACGGGGCGGTCAAACTGCGATGATGGCTCACCATTGACGGCAAGCTGATTGTGTCGCAGCATCGACTTCACTTTGTTGGCCTTGTGGTCGCGCAGCAGCGCAATGGCGGTGGCCAGCAGGGTGCCGTCCTCGGTGATATTGAAACGCGCGATGCTCTCGTGGCGTCCGCGCACCATGGCTCTTGCGTTAGGTTGTCGCATAGGTCTTTATCACTCAATAAACTACAGTTCCGATGGATTCGCCTTCAATGACGCGGCGCAGGTTGCCCACCACATCCATATTGAACACATGGATGGGAAGGCCATTTTCCTTACACATCACCGTGGCAGTCATGTCCATCACCTTGAGGCCACGTTCCACAATCTCGTCGTAACTGATGCGGTCGAAGCGCGTTGCCGTCGGGTCTTTCTCGGGGTCGGCTGTGTAGATGCCATCAACGCGAGTACCCTTGAGCATCACGTCGGCCTCAATCTCGATGCCGCGAAGCGCACTGCCTGTGTCGGTGGTGAAGTAGGGGCTGCCGGTGCCACACGAGAAGATGGCGACACGGCCCTGCTGCATGGCCTCTATGGCACGCCACTTGGTGTATTGCTCGCCGATGGGAACCATAGCGATGGCCGTGAACACGCTGGCCGGCTGGCCGATAGCCTCGAGTGCCGACGAGAGTGCAAGCGAGTTGATGACGGTGGCGAGCATACCCATCTGGTCGCCCTTCACACGGTCGAAGCCCTGGGCGGCACCACTGAGCCCGCGGAAGATGTTACCGCCGCCAATGACGATACCTACCTCGACGCCGGCCTCGACGATTTCCTTCACTTGGCGGGCATAGTCGGCGAGACGTTGTGGGTCGATGCCGTAGCCCTGGGAGCCCATGAGCGATTCGCCGCTGAGCTTGAGCAAAATGCGTTTGTACACTGTTTTCATATTACTGTAGTTGACAATTGACAAGTTTTTATTAATATGGCCAACACATCACCCATCGGTTGCGACAGCGTGCTGCATTGGCCATGATATTTTATGGAATGATCTCTCTTTAGCCTTTCTTGGCGCGGGCTCGCTCGAGGTATTTCTCCACCTCTAGTTGCTCAGCAATCTGAGGATAATTCGACATTATATCCTCGTAAACCTTGATGGCTTCGTCTACTTTGTTCTTGAGCTTGTCACTCTCGAGCAGCTGAGCCTTCTTAAACATGAACAAGGGCGCATAGTCGCGGTTGTCCTTACTCATCTTGATGGCCTCGTCGAGCGCCGAGACGGCCTCTTCATACTTGCCCAGGTTGATGAGGCAGCTCGCCTTCAGGTTCTGTGAGGCGGGACCTACGATGTTACCTTTGGGGTCATACTTCTCGAGGTGCGCAAGCGCCTGCTCATAGCACTTCTTGGCGTTGGCCTCAACAGTGTCGGCGGTACCCATCTTGTAAAGGATTGAAGCGGCATAGAGGTGCGCCATATTTCCTTCGGCATTGCTGAAGTTCTTGGCCGCTGCCTCAAAGCTCTTAAGGGCCGTCGAGTCATCATCTCTGAGCATGGCGGCGAAGGTGCCCTCGTTGTTCTGTTTGTTGGCCTTGTCGTGTTGCGGATTGATGTAGAAGGCAAAGATGCCCCACACGATGAGTGCCACGGCCACGAGGCCACCACCAATACCAAAGACAAGTTTCTTGTTTTTTTCCAGTTTTTGTTCCACACCGGTAAGCTGGTCGTTAAAATCTTCCAGCTTGGTGCGCGTCGGTTGATTCTTCTTTTTAGCCATTTTTATATCTGTCAGTAGTTATTTTCTTTTTTTCAGCCTGCAAAATTAATAGATATTTGCCACATAATAAAATAAATCGCCAAAAAAGTTGATTTTTCGGCAAAAATGGGTGGCGAGCCAGGGGCTTTTCTTGTGAGAATTTTGAATGTTCCCTTCTCCAGGAGCATGATTGGATTTGGGTTCGTGAATTCGTCAATATGGCGAATTTCTCGTTAAAAAGAGGCCATTTCGATTGAAAAGCGCCTTTTTATGTAGGAATTTAGGGATTTTTCATTATATTTGCCATTTGATTTAGTAAGTTACCCTTAGTGGGCAATTTCGAATGAGAATATTAACCAAAACTAATAATTAAGATGATGAAGAAATTTTTACTTTTTGTTTTTGCCGCGACAGCATGCCTGCTCACGGCAAGCGCCGCCACCGACTATGGCATCAAGGTGAACGGCACGAGCATTACCAGCGACAATCTCAGTTTCAGCACGGGCGGCGGCACCGTATCCTACAACACGAGCACCTGCACGCTCACGCTGAGCAATGTGAGCATCAACCGCACGGGGTCAGGGAACCAGGCCTTACGCATCTATACGAGCAGCAACCGCTCATCGGCGCTCACCGTAGTCTTCAACGGCACGTGCACACTGTCAGCGGCTAATGCTGATGCCGTTGTGATGGAAGATGCGGTCGATTTCACCGTGAACGGAACCACGACCATCTACACAACAGCCAGCGGACAATATGCCGTACGCGTATTTGGTAACAAGATAATAACCTTTGAAGGCCCTGGTTCGCTCTCTATTAACGCCTCCGACGGTGTAGCCTGCAAGGGCGAAAGCGGCAGCGACTGGATTAGTTTCAAAATCTACAATTGCAGCCTTAACGGCCAACGCGGTAACTTCGTGAACTTCAGCAAAGTGCGCATCTATGCCTATAACACCAACTTGTCGCAAAGCACCACAATCACGCTCAAGCCCACCAAAAGTTCGAGTTATCCTCACGTGCAGAGCATAGGAAGCTGGACGCTGGGCACCGACGTACATCTAGCGTCGCCAACGGGCGCCACCACCTCAAATTTGGAAACCGCCGCCAACTATAACAAGACGTTTGTCTTCAACGATGAGCGCGATAACCCCAACTGGACCAAAGTGGGCGACTTCCAATACACCACCTACACCGAGAGCGGCGTCACCTACGCCCGACTCATGAAGCCCACTATGGCTTTCAAGCAGTCGGCACCCACCTACATCACCGTTCCCGGCTACGTCACGCTCAACGGCACCAAATATCGCGTGCGTGTCGCCGGCAGCGCGTTCATCAACATGGACAATGTGACCACCGTGCGCTTCGAATACGGCGTGCACACCCTCGAATCCATGTCGTTGAGCTACCTCACGAAGTTGAGCAAGGTGTATATTCCCAGCTCGGTCAAGTACATCGGCAACAGCTTCTTGTGCGCCAGCGGCGGCAGCGCCAGCGGCAACACCACCACAGTCTATTGGGCGCAACTTGAACCATCGGCATCATTACTCCACGAAAGTGCTTTCAGCGACTGTTACGCCACCACGCGCAGCATGGTGATGCCCACCTACCCCGCCATCACCAAGGCGAAGGCCATCTCAAAAGTCACCAGCTATTTCACGGTGAACTCCACGCCACAGCCACATAGCGCATACGACATCCGTAACAACAACAACTATTATGTGGTTACCAACATGGGCTCTTCATCGGTACAACCCGAGGCTGCTCTCACCGGCTCCGACGTAATGGGCATTATAGTACACTACTCTCCCTCTATCGGTACTGACGGTTACCTCTCGCGTTCCATCTATTGCACGAGCGTGGCCGAGCAAGCATTCAAGTACAACACCAACATCTCTGATATAGACATCAGGAGCTCCGATGTGAGCATCAACAAGGAGGCGTTCTATGGATGCACCGCAATGACTTCAGCCACAATCAGCGCCAAAAACATTTATGAGGACGCCTTCGCAGGATGCACCGCACTCACTACGGTGACACTCGACGAGGGTGTGCAGTATGTCGCCTCGCGAGCCTTTGAAAACACCGCCATAAGCACCCTCAACATCCCCGCCACGCTCACCACTTTCGCCGTCACCGCGGTCGATGGGTGCAAGAAACTCGAGAAGTTCACCGTGGCGAGCGGAAACAGCTATTACAGCACCTACAGCACCTATGGCGCGCTTTACAACAAGGCGCAGACCAAGCTCATCAAGCATCCGGCCTACAATGCATCTACCTTCGCTACGGCTTTCCCCACCACGATGACCGAAATCAATGACTACGCTTTCAGCTACAACTGCCGCGCAAGCTACATCGAACTGCCCTACGGCGTGACAAAGATGGGCTCGTCCTACGGACGTATCTTCATGAACGCAACCACACCGCAAGTGATTAAGATTCCGAGCTCGGTGACCAGCATCTGCTACACCAACACGTTCTACGGCTGCACTAACCTCAAGAAATTACTTATCGCCACATACGCCAATGCCAAGACCGTCAACTCCTACACGTTCTATAACGTGCCCTCGACGATGCGCGTCTATGTGCCTTCGAGCTGGGACAACCTCGACGACGATGCCAGCGCGGCCTACTACTCCTACGACTACTGGAAGAACTACAACGTCACCCACGGTGCCTGGGACGCCGTGATTGGTGGCCTGCCTTACCTGCTGAACACCTGGACCGATAACGGCTACCGTACCGCATATCTCGTCTATGGCACACACATCAGCAACAGCAGTCCCGACTACAACCTGCAACCCAGCGGCTCCCTTAACCTGCCCGAGAAGGTCAACTATAACGGCACCACCTATATCACCTTACTGGCGCCGCACGCTTTTGAGAACAACATCAACATCACGTCGGTGACCATCAACCAACCCCTTCTTGGCAAGGGATTCCAGTTCCACAACTGCACCAAGCTGCGCACGGTCAACTTCGGCACCACCAAATGGGCACGAAACACCGTGATTCCCGTCCAGTGCTTCCGTAACTCAAGGGTCGTTTCCGTTTCCATTCCTTACGGATGTAGCGCAGTGGGAGACCTGGCTTTCGCCGACAACCCCAACCTGACGACTATCAACGTTCCAAGCTCTTGCTATAACGGCGGATTGGCACATGTGGCTTCCAACTTCGTACGCAACTGCTCGGGATTGAACATGATCAATCTTAACATCATCAATCCCAGCTACATGAACAACCCCTATGGGTGGCCCACAGTCAAAGACGTCGCGCCCGATGATGCCACCTACGGATGCTTCTACAACGTGCCCAAGGACTGCAAACTCTATGTGCCTACGAATGAAATGGAAAATTATTATGATTATACCTCTTCGAACGGACACAAGATTTGGCAATACTTCACTAATGTGGGGCTGAGAGTCATACAAGGAGCTTACGACTATTATGTGCCCGGAAAGGGACACGTCACCTTCACTGGCGACATCGACGACCAGTACTCCGACCAAATGCATACCGCAAAATTCGTCTATGCCCCGGACGATACCACCACAGTGGCGCGCATGGGCGTGAGGAACTACGGCACCTACGATTTCATCGTCACCGACCTGAGCCCGAAATGTTTCGTCAGTTCAAAAATCAAGCAAATACTGATTGACTGGGACAATGTCACCATGACAGAAATTCCTGACGAAGCTTTCACCCACAGCCCGTTGGAGTCCTTCCCGTGGAACGGAAAAATAGCACGTATCGGACAATTCGCATTTGCTTATTGCGGGCATTTGGCCGGAGAAATCGACCTCTCCAAGTGCGGCACTTCTGGCTTCATTTTAGAGAACAGTGCCTTCTTCTATTGTGAGGATGTCACCTCGTTTGTCCTGCCCGCCACCACCACATACGTGGGACCATCCTCGATGTTCACTCAAAAATACAGAGCCGCCGAATGGGAAGGATATTCCGATTGGGCAAGCCATGTGCTCGATTATTTGGTATTAGAGTCGGTGACATGCAAAGCCACTACGGTACCATCGCGAGGAAAGGAACCTTGGGAGCCGCATCACCAGCGACTACAAACCCTCTATGTGCCGGCCGAAAGCGTCAGTGCCTACGAAACAGCCTCTTACTGGAAGAACTTCGGCAAAATCCTGCCCATCCCTGACGGCTTGCAGGGCGACGTGAACGGCGATGGTATCGTCAACGGTTCCGATGTGACTGCCCTCTACAACGTGCTGCTCGACAACGCCACGCCCGCCGGCGACGCCGACGTGAACGGCGACGGCATTGTCAACGGCTCCGACGTGACCGCCCTCTACAACATCCTCCTTAATTAGGAATTATTCTACGGAAATATAAAGCATTATACGAGGGCGCACCAGTAATTTGGTGCGCCCTCCATATTGATGTGCCATAAAACTCAAAACACGCAAGCCCAGCCAAACTTGCGGACCAGTTCCTGCAGCAGGCTACGGTCGGCGGCGGGAATCGTGAGGGTCACCGTCTCGTGCCGACTGTTTCCCGAAGCCAAGTGTTCGCGCGCGGCAATGCTCGCCGTGTCGAGATTGTACTGAGTCTGCAAGTTCAGCCAAATGTCGGCAGGTATGCCAAGCGCTTTCTCCAAGGCCACGGCTACGGCAAGCGACACCGAACGCTTCCCGTTAATGGTCTCACTCAGCACCGAGGCCTTGATGCCCGTCGCAGCAGCGAGCTGCTTTTGGGTCATGCCACGCTCCTTCAATTCATCCTTAATCAATTCTCCCGGATGTGTTGCCACAAACGGGACCAGTGCTTCTTTACTCATAATGCTTCGAAATTTCTATTATCAATGCGTTTACTACTATCCCCTGCTCATTGGGTGAGCTATAGAAATGCAAGCGGTACTTGTCATTAATCCACACAACATCCACACCTTTGAGGTCGCCTTTCTTTTTCTCGTAATGGAGCGACTTAATTAGAAACAAGTCCTCTATCCTGCGCACCGCCTTGAGATAGCCAACCACCTTCACAAAGCGCTTCACGATGTCTTTCGGCAATCGTTTATATCGATTGTCTTTGGTCACACCACTTTTATAGAGTGTTTCTAATGCCTTATCCTCAAATGTTACGTTCATTGACAGATAAATGATTTAGACCGCAAAGATAAGCATTTTTGCGAAATAATTAGCATTATTGCGAATTTTTTGTGCTGTTTTTTGCTACCACATACGTAAAAATAGAAAAAATCACTACCTTTGCACCGCTTTTTATTGAAAAAATCACGACGATGACAACTCTGGAACGTGTGCGCGCTCTGCGCATCGAAGACTATAACTACCCGCTGCCCGACGAGCGAATTGCTAAGCACCCGCTCGCGCAGCGCGAGGCGTGCAAACTGCTGTGCTACGATGGCCACGAGGCCACCACCCACCGCTTCGACGAGGTGCCCACGTTGCTGCCCGCCGGCGCCATGCTGGTCTACAACAACACGCGCGTGATTAACGCCCGCCTGCGTTTCACCAAGCCCACGGGCGGCACCATCGAGATATTTTGCCTCGAGCCTATCGCGCCCCACGACTACCAACTCACCTTCCAAACAACCGAATCGTGCTCCTGGCTATGCCTCGTGGGCAACAATAAACGCTGGAAACAGGGACCGCTCGACCTCGAGGTGAGCCTGCCACAAGGACACGTCATGCTTCATGCCCATCGCGGCCCGCAGCGCGGCAACGCCTTCGAAATCACCTTCTCGTGGGAAGGAGGACACACCTGGGCCACGCTCCTCGAGGCCGTGGGCGAAATCCCTATCCCACCCTACCTCAACCGAGGCACCGAGGCCAGCGATGCCACCGACTACCAGACGGTGTATTCGCACATCGACGGCAGCGTGGCGGCTCCCACCGCCGGGTTACACTTCACCGACGAGGTGCTGCAACGCTGCGACGCCATGGGCATCGCAAGGCGCGAACTGACGCTACATGTGGGTGCCGGCACTTTCCAGCCCGTCAAGAGCGAGGCTATCGGCGACCATGCCATGCACCGCGAGTTCATCGAGGTACCGCGCGAGCTGCTCGTCGAGCTGGCCGCCCGTGAGCGCCCCGTGGTAGCCGTGGGCACGACGAGCGTGCGCACCCTCGAGAGCTTATATTATATAGGTGTGCTCCTGCACGACAACCCCGAGGCCACACCCGAAGAGCTTACCGTCACCCAGTGGATGCCCTACACCACAGGCGACAATCTGACGCTCCAGGAAGCTTTGCAGCACATCATCGACCACCTCGACCGCAGCGGCGCCGACCGCTATGTGGGAGGCACCGAGTTGATGATTGCGCCCGGCTTCCGTTTCCGCCTCGTCGACGCCATGATTACCAATTTCCACCAGCCGAAGAGCACCCTGCTCCTCCTTGTCTCGGCCTTCCTGGGAGGTGACCGCTGGCGCGAGGTATATCGCTACGCCCTCGACGGCGGCTATCGCTTCCTAAGCTACGGCGATGCCTGTCTCTTCATGAGCCATAAACCATGAACTTTCGAGCTGTAGAGGCAGCTATAAACAATTAAATGCGTTG
The DNA here is from genome assembly GCA_017962765.1 of Muribaculaceae bacterium. Taxonomy (GTDB): domain Bacteria; phylum Bacteroidota; class Bacteroidia; order Bacteroidales; family Muribaculaceae; genus Sodaliphilus. The sequence goes on from JAGCUP010000046.1 coordinate 13,470, forward strand.
TTGCGCTCAATTCAAGCGCCCTGCGGGCGCCATAAAGTAGTGTGTGTGCCTTTGCTCGCTGTTGCGAGGAACCACAAAACGCTCACAATCTGTGGCGTCACAATTTTAAGCCACGCTTCGCGTGGGAAATTAAACAGAATTATTTTCAAAATTACACAACACGCCAAAATTTTGTGTAATTTTGAAATTAATTTTGAATAATTTCCGCCCGTAGGGCGCCTAACACCAGCTCAAAGCTGAAAAAGGAGAGGCCCGATTGAGGGTCTCTCCTTTAAAAGAAATATAAGCACAATATAGCTGGCTTGTGTTGAGGGCAAGCCAGACTACTTTTTCGAGGTTATTCCTTCTCGGTCCACACCACGTTCCACACGGCCACGCGGTTCTTGTTGCCGGTTACACCGGCGGGCGTGGCGGGCGTGAAGACGATGGTATAGCTACCGCTGATGTTGACATCCTCGCTGAAGGTGAAGAGCTTCTTTTGGTCATCCTTCTTAAGGGTCAACTCTTTGCTCCACACGACTTGATTGTTCTGCACAATCTCCACCTTGAGGATTACGCCGTCGTTCTCGGTCATCGGGAAGCCGTAGTTGAACGTGAGGTTGCTGATGCCGCCTTCGAGAACGGGCGAGGTTAGCTTACCCAGGGTAGCGGGATTACCATTCATGTACACGGCATGTGCCCACTCAGAGTCGCTGCCGGCACGGTGCCCGATGAAGGGATATACGGGGTTAGCCTCGTTGTCACCACCACGGATGATGGAGCTGTAGACGGCCGTCCAACCCTTATCGGAAGTGTGCGAAGCAAAGTCGGTGGCCTTCGAACTGGTGTTACCGCCGTTCATGGTGTGGAAGTCGTCCTGCGTGTTCGACACGGGAGCCGGACCTCCCTTACCGAAGACCACGTCGTCAATACACCAGGTGGCGTAGTTGGCATCGTTGGTGGCCTCATACAAGAAGCCGATGAAGTAGGTACCGTCGGCCCACTGGCTCAGGTCAAGGTCGCCGCTCTCGGCCCAGGTGCTATAGCCGCTGGCTGGAGCCGTGGCGATGACGGGGTTAAGCTCATAGGTAGTGGCCGTAGTGGGATCGTCGCTGGTCATCACGAATACGCGGAACTTGGTGGTCGTGCTGCCATAGCCGTTCACCTGCGTGCGGAACTTGAGGTTCTTGGTGGCCGCGTTCTTGATGTCGAGGGCCGGCGTGATGAACCACGACTCGAAGGGAGCGGTGCCCTTGTAGCCGGTCATAGCGGCATAGCCATTGTTGTCGAACGTCGTCTGATACCACTTCTTGTCGCCCTTCACCTGCACTTGCGTCCAATCGCTGGGCAGGCCGGTCTCAAAGCCTTCCTCAAGCTCGGTGACACCGCCGGTGACGATGCTCAGCTTGAACTCGTCCTTGCTGCCGCTGTTCTCGGTGATACCGTTGGTGCCCATGAAGGTGGCAAACTTACCCTTGACCCAGATTTGCGTGCCGAGCAGCTCCGGGAAGTTCTTCAGGCTGGCCTGGGTGCGGAATGCCGTGCCCTGGGGCAGAGCCACCACGAGGCAGTGGGCCAGGTCGCGCGTGTCGGCGCTCTCGCCAATCACGAGGGTGTTGTCGAGCGTGGTAGGAGCCGTCCATTCCACGTCGTTGGCGCTCTTGACTTCGGTCACCTCGGGAGCCACGGCACCCACGATGTAGCCGGTGACCCAGCCGCTAGCGTCGGTGTTCATAATCTCGATGGCCTCGTTCACGGTGTACGGGTCTTTAAGCGTACCCTTGGTACCTTCATCGAAGCCGATGCAGTCCTTGGTGTCGCGCAGGTAGAGTTTCCAGCCGTCCTGGCCGGTCATGTAGGCGATACCCACCACGTTACCCTTTCCGAGGGGCATGGGAGCCGAATACCAGTTGGAGTAACCGCTGTTGGTCACATCGAACATGTTACCCTGGTCGTCCTTAATCTGGCGAGTGGTCGTCGTACCGCTCTCGGCGTAGGTAACCTCGCCGTCGGCGCCGTCCCACTGCACGTCCTCAAACATCACGAGCTGGCCCTGATATTTGAGCTGCGTGTCCTTGTCGTTCTTGCCGGCAATGTCGGTAATCTTCACCGGCACGGGTTTCACCATGTCGACGTTAGGAAGACCATTGAGCTCCACAAGGGCGGTAAAATCGTCCTTGGGCATACGGCCGGCCTCGTAAACGCTCTGTGCGGCATACCACTCGAGCTTGCCAATGAGGTACTCACCGTTGTACTTGCCGATGCAGGCACCCTTGAGGTTCAAGACGAGCTCCTGGCCCAGACGATAGGTGTTGTAAAGGCTGGTGGCGTCGATCGAGATGCCGATGCCGCCCGTCTCGTCCTGGATGTACATGTGCTTGTAGATGTTGCCGCTCTCGTCGTTGGCACTCACCCATCCGTGGATGATGACATCTTCTTCGATAGTGACACCGAAGTTACGGGCATCGTTCCAATAAGCTGCTTTAAACTCGGCGATAGTCATGTTGGGCTGGTGTTGCGCCACGGGGACCACCATGGGGGGCGTGTCAAAGTCCTCGTTACAACCCACCGCCAAGAAGGTTAGCAATAATGCGCTGATGTAAAAATAAAAACGTTTCATAATATGAGTGTTGTGATAGGTTATTCTTATTATTTGTTTTGGTTTTGGTGATTTGATGCTATGAGGCAACAGCCATCAGAAGCGGATGCCCGCGTTGAAGAAGATTCTGATGCCTTGAGCATAGTAGTACTTGTTGGGGAACTTGGTGGTGGTGTTGGTGTAGTCCTTGGTGTCGAAACGACCCTGCTGGTAACCACCCGTCTGCACCTGCGTGTTGTTGAACAGGTTGTTGATGTTCAGGTTCAGGTTCAACGACACCTTGCGGGTCAGGCGGATGAACTTGCCTATCGACAGGTTCACCAGGAAGGCCTCGTTGAGCTTCTCCTGGTCGCCAAGCGCCTTCATCTTCTCCACGAGGTCTTGCTCGCTGTCGGCAAACTGGTAGAGGTCGGCGAGAATCTCGTGACGCACCGGCGACAGCTGGATGTAGGCGCGATTGGTGTAAGTGCCGCTCACCTCGATATACCAGCTCTTGGGACCTTGCCAGTTGAAGCCGAGCAGGTAAGCCTCTTGCGGCGTGCCGGCCACGTAGTAGTTCTTGAGATAGACGGTGCGCGTCACATCGGGCTGCGAACCGTTCTCAAAGCTACGGACGCCCGTGGGACGGTTCTTATACTGATAGCGGGCGAAGTTGGCGGCCGCTTTCACCGTCAGGTTCGGAGTGAGCTTGTAGCTGGCGCCCACTTCCACGCCCTTGTGCTCCTTCCTGACGCCGGTCATAGCATAGTTGATGAAGGTGCTGTTGAGGTCGTCGTAGAACGAGGTGCGCTCGGTCATGTCCCAGAACTCGGTCCAGAATCCGGTCACCGAGCCGCGGAAGTTGCGGAAGTTCCAAATGTAGCTCAGGTCGCCCGACAGAATGGTGGCGCTCTTGAGGTTGTCAATCACGTCGTCCTTGATGCGCGGCGAAATGTAGGCGTTGCTATATTGCGGAGCCTTGGTGCCGTAGAACACGTGACCCGAGATGTTGTTGCGACCGTCAATCTTATAGATGAAGCCGCCCTTGAGGCTGTAGTTGACGAAGTCGTGCTTCACGCCCTTACCCTTCGAGTTCTCGGGGGCGCGGCCGTTGCGCATGTGGCCGTCGCGCTGGAATTGCGTGTAGCTCACGCTGGCACCGTAGTGGAAGTCCCAATGGGCCGTGTTAATCACGTTTTGCGCCCACAGGTTGCCTCCGAACGAGTTGATATCGTAGTCATAACCGAAGCGGTCGCCCACATAAATCGAGCGGTTGGGGTTATCGAGGTCGTTCTGCAGCATGTCGGCATCGCCGGGGAAGTCGCGCTCGGCATACTGGTCAACGTCGCTCCAATAGCGTCCGCCCAAGAGGTCTTTCAACGTCTTGTAGTACGACGAGCGGCTATAGTTGGCGCTCAAGCCGCCCTGCACCGTGAGCGTCTTGTTCAGACGCATGTTCAGGTTGGTGTTGAACAGCCAGTTGAACTGGTTGCTGTGGCGTTTCTCAAGGATATATGACGAGCCTTTCTGTACGCCCGTCTGGTCGCTCACATAATTATTGAGGTAGTTCACCTGATAAATATTGTCCCAGTTGATTTGGCGCTTGTTCTCGTCGGTGAGCCACAGATATTCGAGCTCGTCGGCCACAACGGGGTCGCTGGCGCGGTAATAGCTGGGCAGATAGCGGTAGTAGTCGGGACGCGGGTCGGCCGAGTTATACCAGTTGAGCGCGCTCGTCGAGTAGAAACTCTTGTGGAAACCAATGGCCGTGTTGAGTTCGGTGCCCATCTTCGGCGTCCATATCCAGTTGAGGATTGCAGTTGGGTCGAACGTTTCGGTTACCCTTGCGCTGCGCTTCTTGCCCTCTTGCCAGCCCCAGTTGGTGTTATACAAATAGTTGCCGGCCAACTGGTAGGCCTCGACAAACGTCGCCGAGTTGTTGGCACGCTTCGTGGGAGCGCCAAACGTCGTCAGCGCCAAGCGGTGATGTGCGTTGAACACCTTCTCCAGTGCCAAGAAGTAACCCCAGCTGTTGTAGAACGAGCCGGGAACGATACCCTCGTTGGCATAACGGCCAATGGCGCCAACCGTCATGGCCCAGCCGCTGCTCTTCAAGCCCGTGCTGTAGAGCACGATGCCGCGCCACTTGTAGTTCGAGTTGGTGTAGGCCACCGAGCCGCGGAAGCCCGGAGCGTAGTCTTTGGCCTCGGTGTTCACGTTCGACGCGCCACCCACATCGCCCAGCGTGTAGCTCGCGGGAGCCAAGCCGTGCGCCGTGGAGCGGTTGCGGAACGCATTGTTCAAGCCGCCCGTAATCGAATAGTTGAAACGGCCGCGGGCCGCATCGTTAAAGCTGAGGCCGTTGATAAAGCCCTGGTTATACTCCGACTCGTAGCCGCGCTCGCGGAAACGGGCCGTCGTCCACCCGAAGCTGGCGGCCTGCGCAAACGGGTCGTCGCTGGCGCTCGTGAGTGCAGCCACGTTTTGGGAGTTGCCCTCCTCGTCTTCGAGTTGCTCCTCCGACAGCACCATTTCTTTGCTCTCCTCGGCACTCTCAACCGAGGCCTCCGAAATCGTCGAAACGAGCATCAATGTGCCCAATTCGCCCATGGCGTTGTCCCATAGCTCCACGTCGCGCACATAATCCTTGTAACCATAGCTGAAAATCAGCAGTTTGTCTCGACCGGCTGTGGCACCCGTCAGCAGGAAGTCGCCATTAGGGCCGGTTGTCGCAGCAACGCCCTGGTTGTCGAGCATCACGGTGGCTCCCGCTACCGGCTGCGAGGTTTGCGCATCGAGCACGATGCCCCTCAAGCCTGTCTCGGCCGCCATGGTGAAGCTCACAAAGAGCGCCATGAACAATAACAATTTTAGTTTCATAAGGTAATGAGTTATTAAGTATTATTTAATTAGTTTCGGCTCTCGACCATGCCTCGCAACGGGGCACAGTTCAGTTAAAGTTTACAAAAATAGTATTTTTTTTTTAAACAATAGCAAAATTTTACTTTTTTCTTACACTCAAAATAAAACGAAACAAAAAATGCACGAAAAGTTGGACATCTCGCAAGAAATATCTATCTTTGCAGCGCAAAAATCGAAAGGGGGTTTTGAACTACCTGACTAAAAGACTAAAAACGAACATATTAACCCATCGTGTGGCGACAAGGCAGCGCCACATTGCCGCGCATGAACAAATCATGCTCTCTACATCGGCAACAACCCCCTCCCCTTCTGCCTACAATCATATCATTCCTTTTTCCGCTCCGGCCCACTGGGACGTGATGCCTGCGGCATCGACGTCACACGCCCGAGCCCCCGCGAAACAACAAACAAACAATCATAATTTATTCACTTAAAAATTTACTTTTAACGACAATGATTATCGTTCCCGTAAAAGAAGGCGAAAACATCGAACGCGCCCTCAAGAAATTCAAACGCAAGTACGAAAAAACCGGTATCGTGCGTGAGCTCCGTGCTCGTCAGCAATTCGAGAAGCCCAGCGTCATCAACCGCAAGAAGATGATGAAGGCCATCTACGTGCAGCACCTCCGCACTTTAGAGCAGTAATACTCGCTCTCTACACCTTGCAAATTTCATCACAGGGACGTCCCGCGCAACCGCGCAGCGACGCCCCTCGTTTTTACCACCCAAAATAAAGCTACATGGTCCACAAAGACAAATAAATTTGCGAAATTCGTCCCATTAGCGAAATTCGCATTGAAATGACATAAAAAACGAGAGCCGCTTGGAACAAGTTCCTTGCGGCTCTCTTAGGGGGCGGTTACCTACTCTCCCACTTTCGCAGTACCATCGGCGTGGTGAGGCTTAACTTCTCTGTTCGGAATGGGAAGAGGTGGGACCCTCACGC
>JAGCUP010000047.1 GCA_017962765.1 Muribaculaceae bacterium
GCGTGAGGGTCCCACCTCTTCCCATTCCGAACAGAGAAGTTAAGCCTCACCACGCCGATGGTACTGCGAAAGTGGGAGAGTAGGTAACCGCCCCCTAAGAGAGCCGCAAGGAACTTGTTCCAAGCGGCTCTCGTTTTTTATCCCATTGACTTTGTTCGTTTCAATGCGAATTGATATCTAAAACCTTAGTTTGTTGACTTTCAATGCGAATTTCGCTAATTGGACGAATTTCGCGAATTTATTTGTATTCTTAGGTTTCTTAGGTTTTATTGTGCCGCCCAGCGCTGTAGCTCGTTGTGGTGGCGGTGTCGTAGCTGGCGGCACAGGGTGAGGACGTCGATAGCGGGTGGGGTGGTGGTGAAGCCCGTTTGCAACGGCCAAGCTTCTTGTATGGCGTTGATTTCCTTATTCATTGCAGCCTCATCGAATGGGGCGCTGGTGTTGATGGCGCGTTCCATCTGTTTGAGGTAGGCTTCCCATCGTGGCGCGTAGTAGTCGCTGATTAGTCCGCTCCAGTTGCGGCAGGCATAGTCGTTGAGGTCACCGCCCCAGGTGGTGATGAGTCGTCGCGCGTTCATCTCATAATAGTCTTTTACGTCGGGGTCCACGCCCAGGTCGCGTGCTTGTTCAATCCATTTGTTGAGGGTGCAGAAGGGATGCGCGGCGTTGAGGCGGTCCATGTCGTCGATAAGGACGCGCATATTAGCCACGAGGGCTCGCATGTGCGGCTTGTCGCTGCAACCTGCGCTGTAGAGGCTGTCGAGTTCGTGCTTGTTGACGTTGAAGAGGTCGCCCAGCAGTTGGCGTCCGGTCCACACGAGGTCGATGGTCATGGCGTCGGTGGTGACGTTGTCTTGAGCGAGAAGCAGGTCCCAGGCGTGTAGCAGTGTGGCGGGGTTATAACGAATGGTGCAGTGTCGGTTCTCCTTGCCGAGCATGGGCCGCGAGGTGGGCAGTGGTCCGCTAAAGTTGGCGGGCCGTATGCACAGCAGGCTGTCGTAGAGTATTTTCCATGCTTCGCGCGCTGTCGGTTCGGCGTGTCCTGCGTGTCGGTCGGCAAGTTCGTCGATGACCTGTTGGTCGGTTTTGTTGAAGTTCCAGGCTTTCTCGAGGATGTATTCGTAGGGGAACTGCAGCACGTCGAAGCCTTCGAGGGTGGAGCCGATGCCCACAAGGTTGTCGCCAGCCTCGGCGAGCGCTTTCTCGAGGTTGTCGCCGGCGCCTTTGACGTTGCCTTGGAAACTTCCGTTGCCGCCAAAGTTACCGAGGTAACACCAGATGTAGGGCTGGCCGTAGAAGCCGTCGAGCTCACGCCACATTTCTTTGTATTCGCAATAATAGTCGAGCATCGTCATGCGTCCCTGCGGCACGCCGGTGAGCATGGCGCGTGCTCGTTCGTCGGTGTAGTCGCGTCGCTGGTAGTAAAGGAACCATGCCATCTGCAGCCATTCGGCCTGCGGGTCGACGGCGGTGAGGCTCTCGTAGATATGTTTTGACACTTGGTTAAGATAATCGGGCTCGAAGCTTGGCGGGTCCATCTCGTTAAAGGGGTCGACGCCATAAATGTGGTCGGTGCCGTACATACGTGTCTGTTCCTCGAGGAAAAGACGCTGCACTCGGGTGTAGAGTGGGTCCTCGCTATTAAGGAAGAAGGTGCGGTAGGGCTCTTCGAAATCGTCCCAAGCGCCCATGGCCTTGATGTCGGCGTCGGGGAAAATTTCCTTGATGCGTCGTGGCACGTGTCCGGCGAAAGCGGGCAGCACGGGCCGCATGTTGAGCGCGCGTTCTCGTGCCAGGATAAGCCGTTGCAGCTCGGCTTGGCCGTCGAGCCACTCGTCGGGTAACGGTCCGCACCAGGCGTCGATATTTGCCATGCGGTGCCAGGGCAGATAGGCTGGTCCTGTGAAATAGTTCTTCACTTCGTCGCGCGTCATGCCCAGTTGCGTCCACACGTTGAGCCATACGGCCTCTTGTCCGGTGATGGCGAGCGGCATATTGATGCCGTTGAGCGCCATCCAGTCGATGAAACGTTCCCAGTCGTTCCAGTCCCAGAAGGGCATTGTGTATCCGTATGTACAGTAGTTGAGGAAGAATCGCTGCGGCACGCGCGCGCCGACAGTTTCCTTCTGTGGCACATCGGGGAGCACGTCGGGTAGTTCGATTGGCACGTCGGCATACCACGAAACCGTGGTGCGGCAATAGCGGTTGAGGTAACGGTTGAGTCCCACAGCCATCGACAGCGCGTTGTTGCCGCCAATGAACACCTTTCCGTCGCGGCTCTCGAGGGTGAAAGTGTCGTTGCTGCCACTCGATATAAGAAAGAAGTTGACCTTGTGGGCCAGTCGTGGCGAGAGGCGTTCGGCGAGTGCCTGTGCTTCGGCCACGTCGTTGGCTGCTGCCATTGCTGCGGTTGCAATGAGGCAGGTGAAAAGTAGTAAAAAGGCTCGTTTCATGATGCGTGAAAACATTTGTTACGGCAAAATTAACAAAATTTGCCATGAAATCATGCATTTCGGGCATAAAAAAACCGGCCCCGCAGGTAGGGGCCGGTCGAGTCTTGATGATGATGTGTTTGCTATTAGCTCACGGTGATTATTTTACGTTCCTTCTTGATGTCTTCGGCGCTCTTCTTGGGCAGGTTCACGGTGAGTACGCCGTTCTCCACGCTGGCGACGATTTTGTCGCGGTCGACATCCTCGGGGAGGAGCAGCGTCTGGTTGAACTTGGTGTAGAAGAACTCGCGGCGCAGGTAGTGGCCATTGTTCTTGTCGCTCTCGTTCTTTTCGGTTTTCTTCTCCATAGCCACCACGAGGTTTTCATCCTCGTCGAGAGTTACGGTGAAGTCGTCGCGCGTCATACCCGGTGCGGCCAGTTCCACGGTGTATTCGTGTTCTTTTTCGATGACGTTAACCGCGGGCTTGGTAGTGGTGATGCGCGGCATAAAGTCAGAGTTGAACAAGTCGTTAAAGACCTCGGGTAACCAGTTTGAATTTCTACGTACTAACATTTTTTTAGTCTCCTATAAATTTTAAGTTGTTAATAAAAATCGTTTTTTTGTGAGCCGCTGCCGGCGTTGCGGTGCGTGCTCGCTATAGAATAAAGCAAAGGCTGTGCCATGAGTTTTTGGTGACAAAACGACATAAAACAACGACAAAATGACCGAAAATCGCGCTATTTTATAGACAAAATGACATACTCTCGAAAAATAGTAGGATTTTTCGCGCCCAAAAATGTGGCGTATTGGGAAAAAATGCTAACTTTGTGGCTATGAAGAAATGCAAAATGATATTAGTCGCGCTGTGGTTGATGGCCGCCCTAAGCGCGTCGGCGCAGGACGCTTATCAGTTCATGCCGCTCATCTACGAGCGGCAAGCGACGGCAGATAGTGTGGCAGCCGCGCAACCCAATGGGCTCAAAGCCGACGACACGTGGCTGCGCGAGGCGCAGCGCGTGCGCCAGGAGGCGCAGCGTAGGCGCCATGCGTTGGCCATCGGAAACCCCGACCTGGTGAGATACAATGCCGACAGCCTGCCCGAAGCCCCGTCGGCGGTGGTGGTGAAGGCCGACCCGAGCGCGTCTCTGCTGGCCGTGGAGGAGAAATCGTTGCCCACGCCGGCTGTTCCCGAGGATGGCCGTGCCGCCAAGGTGCACAACTGGCTTCACACGTTCAACGCGTCGCTTCACTTCACGCAGTGCTACTTGAGCGACAACTGGTACCAAGGTGGTCAGAACAACCTCAATGTGTTGGGCGACCTGAATTGGGAATTCAACTTGAACCAGACGTTACATCCCAAGTGGCTGTTTAACAACACGCTGCACTACAAGTTGGGCGTTTCGACAGCGAGTGGCGACTCGTTGCGCAACTACCACCTCAACGAGGACCTGCTGCAATTCAACTCGCAGCTTGGTTATAAGGCGGTGGAGCACTGGTATTACAGCGCCAACCTGCAGTTCAAGACGCAGTTCTTCAAGAATTACAAGACCAATACGCGCGACCTCACCGCCGCGTTCCTTTCGCCGGGCGAGTTGACGCTGGGCCTCGGTATGACTTACAATTATAAGGACAAGGAAGAAATCAAGGTGTTTACGTTGGCGCTCTCGCCGCTGTCCTACAACCTGAAGATTTGCCGCGACATCGTGAACTTGGACCCCACGACGTTCGGCATTGACGAGGGTCACCACACGAAGCACAGTTTCGGTTCGAGTCTTGAGGGGAAATTCACGTGGAAAATCACCCCGAACATTATTTGGACGTCGCGCCTCTATGCGTTCACCGACTACCACTATGGGCAGGGCGACTGGGAGAACACGCTCGATTTCTCCATCAATAAGTATCTGAACACCAAGATTTTCACCCATTTGCGCTTTGATAGCAGCGCACCGCGCCACGCCGATTGGCGCTACTGGCAGTTCAAGGAAATCCTGAGTTTCGGACTCACATACCGCTTTTCGACAAATTGATTTCTAAGTGTAGAGTGTGAAGTGATGAAGCGGGTAGTGTTCATAGCGACGATGCTGGGAGTGATGGCGATGGCGGCGGGTGCCGTCGACCTGCCGGGCACGTCGGTGGTGTGCCCCGACATCGATGAGGCATCGATGCGTTGCCATTTCGATAGCCTCGACGTGCAGCCCCTCGAGGGATTGTGGTACTACCCCGATGAGGATATGACGATAGCCATCGAGCGATGGAACGGCGCACGCGGTGTCGACTACCGGTTGCTGCTGGTGGCCAGCGACGACCTGGAACTGCTGCCCGGCACGGTGATCGGCTACATGGCCTCGAGCGCCGTCGACAGCAAGCTGCACCTGTGGCTCTACACCGAGCGCGACCACGTGACGCTGCACAAGCCGTTGGAGTGCGTGGCGACGGCCAGCGCCGATTTCACCACGCTCACCTTCGACCCGCCTCGCTGGAAGGTGAAGGTGCGCGTCAATTTCGCGCGTTTCCTGCCTACGCTGTTCCGTGGCATTTCAGTCGTGCCCGAGAAGCAGGAAGAGCGCTTGCCGCAGGGCTTCAAGAAGATTTACCCCGAAGGTGGCAACGGCCACAAAGTGAACCGTAAACGATATCTATGAGAAAGTTAATGACACTGATGGCCTTCGTAGCTCTGATAGCCGCTGCGACCCAGGCGCGGACGCGCACCACGCAGAGCGGTCTGCGTGACGACGGCACGCCCGTCGAGAACATCGCCGACGTGGAGATTGACAGCACGCTGGCGCTCGACCCGCATGCGGTGACGCTGCGCGGCTTTGCTAAGCGCGCGAGCGACACGAAGGAGACGTTTTTCGTGACCAACAACACCGAGCATGCCATCTCGCACGTATGCCTGCTGCTGCGTTACCGCACGCTCGACGATGAGATGCTTCACGAGCGCACCGTGACGGTGACGGTGGGCGCGGCTCCTGGTGAGACGCGCATGGTGAGCGTCCCGTCATTTGACAAGCAACGCCTATTTTACTATTATAACGGTCCGCGTCCGCGCAAGAGCGCCACGCCCTTCAAGGTGGGTTTTAAGCTTTTGGGCTACGACATCCCCGTGGGCCAAATAACCCCTTAAAACAAATTGACTTATGGATGCTCCTTATCTCGAAAAGCCCCGCAACATAGGGGAAATCATCTTTTGTGAAACGACTAAGCCAAAAGCGGCCTTTGAGCGAAACAATACCGGCACGGCCATTTGGACCGTCGTGTGTCTCCTCTTCGCCGCGCTCATGGGATGGCTCACTTACCTATTTCCTGACAACAGCGGCTGGTTTATCACCGGCCTCATTGTGGCCTTGATTGTGGCCGCCTGTGTGCTATACTACAATACTCCGGGCAGTTTTTCGGGCACCGATATGTTTGTGGGCACCGACGGCTTTTCTTACTATAAGTTCAAGCGTGACCGTGCCAACAAGACCGAGATGCAAACATTCTATTTTAAGGATATGGTGATTTGCCGCAGCGGTCGCACCAAGCACTACAAGAACAACTCCTATCAAGGCACCGAGGCCAAATTCTTTTTCTTTTTTGCGGGTCCCAACGGGGTCCATACGTTCCCCAAGAAAGTTACCTTCCGCGACGAGAAACACTACCCGCCGACGACATCCGATCCTGCCTCGGCCGAGACGCGCTGGCTCTACATGGTGGAGCAGCGGTGGAATGATATCATCATTCCGCGTTTGATGCACGAGGTGTTTGAGATGAACCATGTGGTGAATTTCAACAGCAACAGTGGCATCATCGAGGTGTGGCGCGACGGAATGCGTGTGGGTGGCAAGCAATACCTTCGTGGCGAGGTGGGCAACATCTACCCCGAGAACGGTGTCCTCATCATCGAGCACAGTAATTTCGAGAAAGGCTTCTTCAAGAACAAGGGCGACCGTGCTCGCATCGATATGGCCGACCTCGACAATCCCGCCGCCTTCCTGGCCCTGATGGAAAACATCTTCGGCAAGTAACCACCTTTATTCAATGCGAATTTCACGAATTATGCGAATTTAATAGGTGATTATATAGCTACAAATTCCAGAAAAGTCATGATTTTTGAGGAATTGATTCCACAAATTTCATGACTTTTTTTGGATTATAGCTGATTCCGGCGGCAGGGTGAGAACATGAAAAAAAGTGAAAAAAGTGGGGGTGGCGGGTTGTTTTCAAGAATTTTTTATATATTTGCAGGTTGGAAAGGCCGCATTTTCGTGAATAGGGGTGCGCGCCGTTTCAAGATAATTGTAACCCTAAGGATATAAACATTAATCACAATAATCTAAAAAACTGATTGTAAGATGAAGAAGATTTACTTATCGCTGGTGGCGACGCTTGTCGCCCTCACATCGCTGGCCCAGGGATGGCCGTCGAACTATAGCGGCGTCATGCTGCAAGGGTTCTACTGGGACAGCTATGACGTGACCAACTGGCAAAAATTCATCGACCGCTCCGATGAGCTCACCGGAGCTTTCGACCTGATTTGGGTGCCCAACTCGGCCACCGTCCAGGGCGGCGGCGAGAGCATGGGCTACATGCCCTTCGCGTGGCTGCGCCACACCTCGAAGTTTGGCACCGAGGCCAAGCTGCTCGAGATGATTGACGTGTTCCGCAGCAAGAACACGGGCTTCATCGAGGATGTCGTCCTCAACCACAAGGCGGCAAGCGCAGCCGACGACGGCACTTACCGCAAGTTCTACGTGGAGAGCAAGGACGGCTATGTGCTCGACTGGGACAACGTGAACTTCACCGGCATCGTGAGCAATGACGACGTGCCCGGTGGCGGTAACCCCGACACGGGCGACGGCTTTGACGGTGCCCGCGACCTCGACCACACCAACGCCCTTGTGCAGAAGAATTGCATCACCTATCAGCAATTCCTCATGCAATGGGTGGGCTATGTGGGCTTCCGCCTCGACATGGTCAAGGGCTACGACGGCAAATACAACGGTATGTATAACGCCGCCAGCGGCCCCGCTTTCTGCGTGGGCGAGTATTGGGACGGCTTTGATGCCATCACGGGTTGGATGAACCGCACTTCGGCCAACGGCGCCATCCAGAGCGGTGCTTTCGACTTCCCGTTCAAGTATGCTATCAACGATGCCTTTGCCAACGGTGACTGGAACAAGCTCACCACCGACGGCGTGATTCTCAATGAGTACTGGCGTCGTTATGCGGTGACCTTCGTCGACAACCACGATACGCGCCGCGAGGACTTCAACACACTGACCAAGAACATCGAGGATGCCAACATCCTCATCCTCGCCCTCCCTGGCACTCCCTGCGTGCTCATCCAAGACTTTGACAACTACAAGGAGAACATCACCAAGATGATTGCCATCCGTCGCGCTGTGGGTGTCTTGAATACCAGCGCCATGGAGGTCATTCCTTGGGACAACAACAAGGGTTGCCAGTTCTTCGTCACCGGTAAGTACGGCCACCTGCGCATCGACTTGGGCGACGCTGTCAACCTGGGCACTCCCGACGGCATGAAGCTCGCCTTGAGCACCAACCTCACCCGCGTCTATGTTGACGAGAGCGTTGACTTGGAGAGCGGCAAGAAAGAGCCCATGGTGTTCGGCCAGCCTTTCTTCAGCGTTCCCAGCGGTGTCTATAGCGAGCCGTTCACCGTTCGTGTGGGCCCGAGTGTGCGTGGCGCCACCTTCGTCTATACCACCGACGGCACCGACCCCACTCCCAAGAGCAAGAAACTCGACAAGGTCACTGAGCTGACCATCGATAAGAGCACCACCATCATTGGCGGTATCCTCGTTGATGGTGCCGTAACGCGCATCGCCAAGCAGGACTATATCATCAGCAGCAACGTGCCCGACAACATCACCATCTATGTCAAGGCCGCGAGCGCTCCCACCCTCTACGCTTGGGACGACAACGGCCAGCTCAATGGCGATTGGCCCGGCAAGGCCATGACCGAGACGGCAACCGTGGGTGGTATCACTTGGTTCAAGCAGAGCTTCAAGAAGAACGGCGAGGACTATAAGATGAACGCCATCTTCAACACCGGCAGCGAAGGCGTGCAGACAGGCGACCTCACCGGCATCGGCAGCGACGTGTTCTACGTGTTCACTCCGGGTGAGACCAGCGCCAGCGCCAAGGACGTGACGGCACTCTACCTCAACGCCCTCTATAACCCCACTGTGAGCATCGACAAGGCCGGCGGCGAATATGCCGGCGCCTTCACGGCCAACGTGGTGGCCAGCAACCCCGACGCCACCATCGTCTATACCCTCAACGGCAATGACCCGACGCCGACCAGCGGCACGAAAGCCACCGGTAAGGCTGCCGTCAGCATTCCCGCCAACGCCACAACGACGCTCAAGGCTGGCGTGCTCCTCGACGGCACTGTGCAGAACATCGTGAGCGCCACTTACGTGACTAAGAACGGCACCGTGGAGAGCGGCATCAACGTCTATGTGATGGCCAACGACGCTCCCTACCTCTATACATGGAACACCAGTGGTCAGCAGAACGGTGACTGGCCCGGCAAGCTGATGACCGAGAAACGCACCGTCCAGGGCAAGTCGTTCTTCTATCAGCACTTCGATGTTTCCTCCATCAACATCATCTTCAACTGCGGTACGGGCGGCGAAGGCAACCAAACCAAGGACATTAATGGCCTGGGCGAGGGCGACCATTTCTACACCTACGACGGCGGCGGCAGCTATGAGGATGTCACCAGCCAGTATGGCGGCAGCACCAGCACTACGCTTCCCGCTTGCGCCAAGTGGGTCGATGGCTCGTGGTTCGTCTATTTTGAGAACAACGCAGGCTATGCCGACCCGCACATCTGGTGCTGGGGCGACGACTACGCTCAGTTCACCGGCACCGATTGGCCCGGCACGGCACTCGTGGCACAAGTGGGCATGAGCGCCAACGGCAATCCCGTGTATCGCTGGACCTACGGCAACAAGACGCTTACTCCCACCGGCCTTGTCTTCAGTGACGCTGGCAGCCCGCAGACGAGCGACTTCGACTTTGTCAACGGCGGCTATTACAACACCAACGGCCTCGTGGGCACCGTCAAGGACACCGGCGTGAGGGATATCGCCAATACTGTTAACAAGGAGGTGAAGAGCGTGCGCTACTACAACCTCATGGGTGTGCCCAGCAGCAAGCCCTACGAAGGACTGAACATCATCGTCACCACCTACAGCGACGGCTCCACCAGCGCCGTCAAACAGCTGCGCTGACGATAGCATATCACCCTACAAACGAGGGCGTGCCATGAAAACGGCGCGCCCTCGTTTGCCATAGGCTCAAAGCTTATTTCTTGGGGAGCGCGAACGTGATGGGAATGGTATAGGGGATGTCCACTTTTTGGCTGGGGGCGGGCTCGAATTTGTCGAGGAGGCGTACCACGCGCAAGGCTTCTTCGTCGAGCCTACTATCGACACTGCGCGCCACCTGGTGGTCAACGAGTGAGCCGTCGGGCTTGATGATGAATTTTACATACACTGTTCCTTCCACGCCTTCTTTGGCAGCCTCTTCGGGATACATGATACGTTCGCTGATAAATTGCATTAGTGCCGTGTTGCCACCTGGATATGTGGGCATGGGCTCGACAGCACCGTAAATTCTTGTGTCGTTGTTGCTCTGGGCTGGAACGGGTTTGCTGGTAAAGGTGGTGTCGGGGTCCACGACGACGTCGCCGCGGAGCATAGGCACATAGCCATCCAGGTCACGGTTGACATTTGTAGTCCCATTACCCTGGGGCGGACACGTCGTTTGCGGGGCGGTTGTCTTGCCGCAAGACGACAGCGCCGCCAGGCCCATCCCGAGGCCCGCGACCATCACGGCGCGTCCCATGCGTTGGCGCCTTGACAGTTCGCGCTCAAGATATTGCACTTCACTCTCGCACTTGGGACAGGTGCCGGCACATTCGCCCTCGTGGTGGCACTCGCTGGGTGCGTAATCAATATCGTTGGCATCGGCGATGCGTTGCCTGATTTCTTTTAAAGTGTCGCAAATTCTTCTTCCTCTTCTCATAGCTCAAATATATTTTTCACAAAAATACGCCTTTCTCTGAAAACCTGCAACATTTTCACCCAGAAACACTTTACAAAATTTATTTTAATATGTTTAATGGGAGTGTTTTAATGCGAGTCGCATAAAAAAATAAATATTTATGGTCTTGTGAAGACTAATGTTCTTCGGTCTTGCATAACTGATTTTTCGGCACGGTTCTTGCAAGTATTGTGAAAATGCACTACCTTTGGGGGCTGAAAAATGAATATTATCATTCACTAAATAAACTGAAATAAACTATGAACGACGTGAAATTCTATCTTGACGCGGCCGAGAAAAAAATGAACGGGGCCGTCGATTACCTCGACGACACCCTCTCGCGCTACCGCGCCGGAAAAGCCAACCCCAAGGTGCTTGACGGTATCCGCGTGGAGTATTATGGCAGCATGATGCCGCTCTCTAACGTAGCTAACATCAGCACGCCCGACGCCCGCACCATCGCCATCGTGCCCTGGGAGAAACCTATGTTTAAGGTGGTCGAGAAAGCCATTCTCGACAGTAACATCGGCATTACCCCCGAGAACAACGGAGAGGTGATCCGCCTCAACTTCCCGCCTCTCACCGAGGAACGCCGCCGCCAGCTCGTCAAGGATGCCAAGGGCGAGGCCGAAAGCGCCAAGGTGAGCGTGCGCAACGCTCGCCGCGAGGCCATCGAGGGCTTGAAGAAAGCCGTGAAGGAAGGCATGCCCGAGGACGCCGGCAAGGAAGGCGAAGAGAAGGCCCAGAAGTTGCACGACAAGTACCTCAAGAAAATCGATGAGGTGTTTGCCGCTAAGGAAAAAGAAATACTCACCGTTTAAAATTGTAGCATTATGAAGAAATTTTTATTCCTCTTAGTCGCCATGGCAGTCGCTGTGTGCGCACAGGCTAACACCCCCACAGAACTCTCGCGCGAGCAGCAGGACGCCGTCAAGGAATATCAAAAACTTGACAAGGAAGCCGTGAACGCCCAAAAGGACTATATCAAGGCCGAAAAAGACCTCCAAAAGGCAAAAGACAAGGCCCTCAAAGAGCGCGAGAAGGCTCAAAAGGCTGCCGAAAAGGCCGAGAATGCCGCCAAGGACTGCGAGAACGTAGAGAAGAAAGTGGAGCGCGCCAAGGAGAAGTACAACAAGGCCGAGGAACTTCGCAAGGCACAGAGCGAGACCCTCTTGCGTCTTGGCGTGAGCCCAGCTGCAGCGCTGAGCCACGTGAAGTAGCTCACTCTCATTCAATTAGAAATTATATCAATTAGGAATTAGGAGTTAGGAATTAGGAATTGTTGACTGGCCTTCGTATGAGTCGCGCAAAGCACCGCATTACGAAAAATTCCTAACTCCTAATTCCTAATTCCTAATTTATTAAAATGCTGACTTATTACCTTAACTTGGGGAGCAACCTCGGCGACCGTGAGGGTAACATCTGGGCCGCCGACCTGCGCATCGCTCTCGATATAGGGCTCGTCACAGCGAGGTCTGATTTCTTCGAGAGCGAGCCGTGGGGTTTTGAGAGTAGCAATGGCTTCCTCAACCGTGCACTCGCGGTCGAGAGCCAGGAGGAACCGCAGCGTGTGCTCGAACTTATCCACGATATCGAGCGCGAATTGGGCGCCGGTGCCGGTCACCGCGACGAGCATGGCCGCTATATCGACCGTGTGATAGACATCGACATCATGGCCATCGACGACATGATCATTGACACGCCGACGCTCACCGTGCCCCACCGCCACCTTCCCAAGCGGGAATTCTACTTAAAACCTTTCATGGAAATCGCACCCGATTGGCGCCACCCCGCCACCGGCCTCACCTGCCAAGAAATGCTTTCGTTAATTAGGAATTAGGAGTTAGGAATTAGGAATTAGGAGTTAGGAATTGATGCTATCTTGGGTCGACTTGGTAATGCTGCTCAATAGTTTGCTCAACTCCTCGCAATCGTTATGTATTGATTGGTATTCTTGCTCATTAAGATAATCTGTTTCGTAGAGTAAATCAAGCCAATAATTTGTCTCGGAACATTCCTTGAATGCAATATACATTTTTGATAGGAAATCCTTTCTGCTGACACCACATAGGGCTTCGGCTATATTAGCGCCTATGCTGGTGCCACTTCTTAACAATTGCTTGGACATTACGAATTCTTTCTTCGATTCGCATAGGTGTTGATACAAGTGAATAACCCGAATAGCAAATGACTTGGATTTGGTTCGCACAACATTGTCTTGTTTCATGATTCCGTATTATCAAAAAATTCCTAATTCCTAATTCCTAATTCCTGATAGTGTGAAGTAGGGTTTTGCCGACGGCGCGCAGGGTGTTGCGGTCGATTTGGTCCATGGTGTCGTGGGTGGTGTGCCAGGCGTCGAAGAAGCCGGTGGGCGTGGCCCGCATGTCGATGATGTCGATGCACGGGATGCCGCGCTGGTTCACCGCGATGTGGTCATCGGTGACGGCGCCGCCAGGTTCGTTAAGGAAAGTGGACGAGAAACCCTCGGAGTTTGCCGCGCGCCACACGCGGTCTTGCACGTCGCTGGCATAATAGGTCGAATACTGCTCGCGGCGGAATTTCGCACCGTGCGCGCCCACCATGTCGAGCAGGATGCCATATTGTGCCGTGTAGCCCGCCACGTGGGGATGCGCCGCCCAGTACTGCGTGCCTAAGGCCCAGCTATCGTCGTCGCCGCCACTCTCGCCCCAGTCCTCGGCATCAACGAGCAGAATGTCGATGCCCACTTTTGGGCGTTCCTGTTGCCACACGCGCGCCAGCTCGAGCAGCACGCCCACGCCGCTTGCCGCGTCGTTGGCGCCCATCACGGGTTCGCGTTGCCGCGCCTCGTCAGCGTCGTTGTCGGCCCAGGGACGGCAGTCCCAGTGGGCGAGCAGCAGCACGCGGTCCTGAGCCTCGGGGTTGAAAGTCCCCACGAGGTTGGTGATGTGGAGCGTGACGCCGTCGAAGGTGGTCACCGTGGTGCGCTGTTCCACGACGGTGTCGCAACGCAAGCGCAGCTCGTTGGCAAGCCAGACGCCACAGGCTTCGTGAGCCTCGGTGCCGGGCACGCGCGGCCCGAAGTCGCATTGGCGCGCCACCATGGCGTAGGCGCTGTCGGCGTTGAAGGCCGTCGTTTGCTCGGTTTGTGCCGTGCTGTCTTGCTGGTTGTCGCCGTTGTCGGTGGCCGTGCCGCCGCATGCAGCCATCATCATGGCGGCTGCAAGTACCGCTCCTATCATTGTGGTCATTTTTTTCATCGTGTTCGTTTATATTTAATAAGGTATTTATGACTTAATCCTTATTTGATGGTGTAAAATCCTCATTAAAAACGCTCCACAGCGCATCTTTATTGCGAGTAAGTCTTTTTTTCTCGATGTTGCTCCCATTTCCCGATTATGTCGATGAAAGAAAAAATGCAGAAAAATGAGATTTTTTTTTAAAAAAGTTTGGTGGAGTAAAAAAAAAGTATTTACTTTGCCCTTGCTTTATCAGCAAAACAATTTAAAAAACGAGATTATTAACAAGAAAAAGAACAAGTTTGTGGTAAAACTTTCAAATTTCTATTTGAATTTATAAACGTTTATAAAAGTATGAAGAAATTTTACTCACTCTTAGCAGTTGCCGTCGTCGCTTCGATGAGCACCACTGCTTTCGCTGAACCCGTTACCGAGTTCAATGATGACCAGTACTTCACTATGAACCTTCTCGATCCCGCTGGCCAAAACGCTGACCAAGTGACCATCGAGTTTGGTGCCCACATTGAGAAAGACAACATTGCTCTTCTTGAGTTCTACATGCAGAACCCCGATGGATGCCAAGTCCTTGAAGATCCCGATGAATTAGAAGACGTTGTAGTGGCTGGCTACGAGGAAGGTTGGGCACTTCCCAAGTTTACCACCAGCAACTGCCAAGTTCAAACTGCTCGCAAGATGGATGACCGCGACATTCTCGTCATCCTTAACCACCCCCACAAGAGCTATCGTAACTTCGCTGCTGGCGACATCAAAGTCTGCAAGATTACGATCGACGCTAGCGCCCTGAAGATTGGTGAAGGCGAAGGCCCCAACAAGAACAACTTCTACACCACTATCCCCGGCCACGATCAGGTGCAAGTGCTCCTCAGTGGTACTGACGATGTGACCTATTGCCCCGAGACTGCAGTGCAGCTGAAGCTCGCTGTTCAGGAAGATGGCAAGATCACGGGTGTTGAGACCATCCGCACCAACGATACCACCAAGAAGGGTATCTACAACATGATGGGCCAGAGGGTTCGCGTTGCTGAGCCTGGACAGGTTTACATCATCAACGGCCAGAAGGTTATCCCCACTGAGACCATCAGCGAGTAATCTATCGACCAGGAAATCCACGATTTCCAAAGCAAATACCAAAGGGCGGCTCCATGCCGCCCTTTTTTCATGCCCTTATCAAAAGCCAATTTCGAGGTGTGATTTTTTCAATGCGAATTTCACGAATTTCACGAATTTCGCGAATTAAATTATTTATTCACAGCGATTTATTAAAATAATTCGTGAAATTCGCCTAATTAGCGTAATTCGCATTGAAAATTGTTCTGCGAGTGAAATTCGCATTGAAGAGGTCAGGGTTGGTTATTTGTTTTTGTCGAGGATTTCGCGGGCCAGTTGCAGGTGGCTGAGGGCGCCGCGGCTCGTGGGGTCGTAGAGGATGGCGGGGAGGCCGTGGCTGGGCGCCTCGCTGAGCTTGATGTTGCGCGGGATGACGGTGTTAAACACCATGTTGGCGAAGTGGCTCTTGAGTTCCTCGTAGATTTGGTTGGCGAGGCGCAGGCGTGCGTCGTACATGGTGAGCAGAAAGCCCTCAATGGAGAGACCCGGGTTAAGGGCACCCTTGATGATGCGAATGGTGTTCAGCAGCTTGCTGATGCCCTCGAGCGCGAAATACTCGGCCTGTACCGGGATGATGACGCTGCGTGCCGCCGTGAGCGCGTTCACCGTGATGAGCCCCAGCGAGGGACTGCAGTCGATGAAGATGAAGTCGTAGGCGGCATCGACGGTAGCCAGCGCACGTCGCAGCACGCGCTCGCGTTCCTTTTTGCTGATAAGGTCGAGTTCGGCACCCACGAGGTCGATGCGTGAGCCCAGCACGTCGAGGCCCTCGACGCAGGTGTGCTGCACGGCCCCCGTCACGGGGTAGTCATCGACGAGGCACTCGTAGATTGACGATGTCATCGTCTTGGGGTCGATACCCAGTCCGCTTGTGGCGTTGGCTTGCGGGTCGGCATCGACGAGCAGCACCTTCTTGCCGAGTGTGGCGAGCGATGCCGCGAGGTTGATGGCGGTGGTAGTCTTTCCCACGCCGCCTTTTTGGTTAGCTATAGCGATTATTTTGCTCATTGTAAAAGATGTTTCGTTTTTGGATGGGTGAAAGGCGTGTCTTGCCCTTTTCGTTATGCAAAGTAACTAATTATATTTCAATTAATCACCATCGCGCCCCATGAAAAATGCCCTCATGTTAATAAATCGGTTGCGATTGTGAATAACCACCCCACACGCAGTCCTTTTAAATGCGAATTTCACTAATTTAGCTAATTTCACGAATTTTTATAATAAATTGCTGTGAATAAATAATTTAATTCGCGAAATTCGTAAAATTCGCGAAATTAGCATTGAAATTACTCGAAATTCGCATTTAATGTTTGTGGTGTTAAATATTGTTATTTTACCACGAAAAATTTGCAGAATACCATGTTTATGTATTATCTTTGTCCCTCGAAATCACACACTATTGTTTAACACATTAAAAAACACACACATTATGATTACCGAAGAAAAACGGGTTACTTCTAACCGATGGCGTGACGATGAATTTGTCAAGCTCTTCAATGAGACTCTCAAACTAATGATTGATTGCGGGGCCACAGCGCCACGGCGCGAGGCTATACGCTTTGCCTTGGCCAATGCCCAGCCGCGTTACGATGTCCAGTTTAAGCGCGCCTACGACGCCGTGGGTCGCGTGCTTCGTGGCCAGCGTGCTGCCCGTAGCGTGGAGCGCCAGGCGATGTGGGAGGAGATGGCGGGGCGCGTCAAGATGCTCATGGAGGTCGGCGTGTCGCGAGCCCGCGCCGTGGACCACGTGCTGGCGCACTGTCGTGCGGGTCGCATCTACCTCGACGAGGCCTACGCCTACCGCTACAGCTACCGTGCCGCCCGCGAGCGCCGCGACCGGATTATGAAACGGTTTATTTAATGTATAATCAATTTGCTTGTTTACTAAAAAATGCCATGAACACATATTCTTTGAAAATCAATGTCACGCTGAGTGACGTTATCGGGGCTGTAACCGCCGAGAGTGCGTGGCGTCACGCCCTCGACCCCAACGAGCCCACCCTCACGAGCGACCAGGCACCGCTTATCGGGCGTAAGGTGAGACAGGCCTACAACGACCTGTGCGCACGCCTCGCCGGCTATCTGGAGCTCAACAGTTTCAATCCAAATGCCAACGACCACTTCGTGGTCCTCTGGCTGAGGCTGCGACAGCGCCCCTCGTCGCGTCTCGAGGGCGTAATGAAAGGCGTTATCGTGGATGCCTTCGCGCAGTTTGCCCTTGCAGCCTTCTATGGCCGGCGTGACAAGAGTGGCGAACAAAGCGTCTATAACCTGGCGTGGCGCCGCGCTTGCGCCCACATCGCTGTCCTGCTGGCGCGTGACGCCAACGGCCTGCCGCTGCTGCCGTAATTGCTCATTGTGCCGAAAAAGTAGAGGGGGCTCGCCGTCGCGGCGTGCCCCCTCTTAAAATAAATACATTTTATATCGATAATGTCTTTTTTACTTTTCGGGCTTTTTGTCCTCGTCCTTTTTCTTGAAGTGGTCGTTATACATCTTGATGACAAAGATGATGACGCTGCAAGTGGCGGTGATGACATTGGTGATGAAAATATAGAAGCCGCCGCCAGGGAATGAGCCGTCTTCGGTGCAGAATCCCATCATGATACCTTGTAGCATGAACGCGGTGCTGCCCACGGCCATGCAGATGAAGCCTGGCAGCGAGATGCCGTCGGTGTTGCGGGTGCGTATAGTGAGGATAGCCTGCGGCAGATAACCGAGTATGAGTCCAAGGCTGCCAATATAGCCTACAATTTGATAGAAAGTACTGTTATAGGCGAAAAAAGAATCAAGAAGTAGCATAAGCGTAAGTGTTAAGTGTTAAGGGGAATACAAAATTAGACAAATTGCATCACTCGTGCAAGCGATTTAGTGCTTAATTTGTTTGAGAAGGGTGTCGACAGCGGTTTTGAGCTGCGTGTCGATGCCGCGCGCCACGTCGGCAGGGTCGTTGATGACGAGGATGTCGGGCTCAAGCTGCGAGTTCTCGAGGTAGTTGCCCTCGGCGGTGCGGTAGCCGATGATGGGAATACCGAAGTACATGGTTTCGTCCTGCAACGTCTCCCACGACACGCTCGTCATGGTGCCGGGCACGGGCGTACCCACGAGGAGTCCCAGATTGCCGTGCTTATAGACCCAAGGCGTGCCGTGCGAGTTGCTGTAGTTGGCCTCGCACTGCAGCATGATGCTGGGCTTGTTCCAGCGTCGGCTGGGCATGTCGCAAGCTGCGCGTCCGCGTATTTCCTGTGTGAGATACTTCTTTCCGCTGAAGAGCACCTCAATGTCCTCGTGGAGGCGTCCTCCGCCGTTCCATCGGGTGTCGATGATGATGCCATCGCACTGGTTGTACTTGCCGAGCACCTGGCTGTAGGTCTCGCGGTAGCTTGCGTCGTTCATCGCCTTGATGTGGACATAACCCAGGCGTCCGTGGCTCAGACTATCGACGACGTGCGCGTTGTGCTTGACCCAGCGGGCATAGAGCAGGTTGTTGAGGGTGCCGCGCGACACGGGTTTCACCACCTCGTCCCAGCTGTCGCCGCCGTTTTTGAGCGAGAGCAGCGTCTTCTTGCCCACGGTGCCGTTGAGCAGCAGCGTATAGTCGTTCTCGACGCTCACGGGCTCGCCGTTAATCTTCTCGATGATGGTGCCGGGCTTGACGCGTGAGGCGGCCTTGTCGAGCGGTCCTCCCTCGATGACTTCGGCCACCTTGAGGCCGTTGCCGGTGTAGTTCCAGTCAAAAATCACGCCCAGCTCGCCGGTGGCGTCGCTATTGCCTCCCGTGGGGCGGTATCCGCTGCCGGTGTGGCTCACGTTGAGCTCGCCGAGGAGTTCGCTAAGCATGGTCGAGAAGTCGTAGTTGTTGTTGATGTGGGGGAGGAAGCGGCGGTAGTTGTCGCACATAGCGTCCCACTTGACGCCGTGCATGCCGGTGTCGTAGAAGCGTTTTGCCACCTGGCGCTGTACGTGGTCGAACATATATTCACGTTCTTGAGCCAAGTCGAGTTTCATCTTGGCCGTGTAGCTGATTTTCTTGAGCTTGTCGCTCGATACGGTGAGCTTTTGCATTGTGTTGCTGCCCAAGATGAAGAGGTCTTTACCGTCCTTCGAGGGCTCGATGTTGGCCCATTTGCAGTCGGTCTTGTTGAGCAGCTTGGTGCTGTGGTCACGCAGGTCCATCTTCCACAGGTCGTAGCCTTTTTCGAAAGCCGACAGGTAGTAGAGCGCGTCGCCGTCCTTGTTAATCATGGCGCTGGCGATGTCGCTCGAGTTGGGCGTGACGCGCACGATGCGGTCCTCAATATTGTTGAGCTCGACGACGATGTCCTTGACCTTTTCGTCTTTTTTCTTGTCGTCGTCTTTCTTCTTATCGTCCTTCTTCTTGTCATCGTCCTTTTTCTTGTCCTTTTCGGCCTCTTTCTCAGCCTCCTTAAGCAGTTCGGCGTCCTCCTTGTTAAGATAATACTTGTCGCGGGCCTCGCGGTTGAGGAACACCATCATTACGTCGCTCTGCGAACCCCACGAGCCGTGGGCGCGCATGCCATAACGGTTGCTCAAGAAAAGGATGGCGTTACCGTCCATCACCCACTTGGGACTCTCGCTGAAGTAGGCGCTGTTGGTGATATTGGTGATGGGGCCGCCTTGTGCGCTCACCAGGCCGATGTCGGTGTAGGGGTCGCGCTGGTGGCCGATGAATTCCAGGGTGAACCATTTGCCGTCGGGCGACCAGGCGTAGTTAAAGCCGCCGTTGGTCTCATACCAGGTGGAGCCGTCGGTGACGGTGCGCGTGGCCTTGCTTTTGAGGTCGACGACGCGCAGCTTGATGCGGTCTTCGATAAAGGCCAGCTCCTTGCCGTCGGGCGAGAATTGCGGCACGGCGCGCTCAACGGTGGTCGAGGGCAGGATGATTTCCTCGTCGATAAGTGTGGCATTGGGGAAGTTGGGGTCTTCCTTGCGGGAAATCGTGGCCTTGACGAGTTGCCAGTTGCCGTTGCGCTCGCTGGCGTAGGCCAGTGTGCGGTTATCAGGTCCCCAGCACACTTCGGTCTCCTTTTGCGGGGTGTTGGTAATTTGCTTTGTGGTGCCATATTCCACGCTGGTGACGAAGACGTCGCCACGCACCACAAAGGCCACTTGCTTGCCGTCGGGCGAGACGGTGGCGCTCGTGGCGTCTTTGGTCATCGTCAGGTGTTTGACTTGTTCGGCATCATCGTGCACGAGGTTAATTTTTACTTTTGCGGCCTTGCCGCCGGGCTGCTGCGTGTAAATCTCGCCGTTATAGGCGAAACACAGCGTGCCATTTGAGGCGACGCTCAGGAAGCGCACTGGGTGCGTCTTGAAATTGGTCACCGCTGTCACGTTTTGGGGCGCGGCGAGCGGCATGGAATATACGTTAAAGGAGCCACCGTTACGCTCGCTCAGGAAATACACAGTCTTGCCGTCGGGCGACAGACGCGGCGTGCGGTCCTCGCCGCCACGTGACGTGAGGTTGGTGTGTTTTCCCGAGGCCACGTCGTAGCGCCACACATCACGCGTGATGCTGCTGGTGTGGTGCTTGCGCCACTTGTTCTCCACGCCCTTCTGGTCGTGGTACAGGAAGAAGCGGCCGTCGGGCGAGAAGTCGATGTCCTCGGCGGGTGTGGCCAGCACTTGTGTTGTCTTACCTCCGGCCACTGGCACCTGATAAACCTCGGTGAGTCGTGCGCTGGGGAACGCGACACTCGATGCCGGGTCTTGTATGGCTGCGTTGAAGTAGATGTGCTTGCCGTCGGGAGTGAACGCCGCTGGCGTCTCGCCGGTGCTATTGAACGTGAGGCGTGTGGCTGTGCCGCCGTTTGCCGGCATGATGAACACGTCGTTGTTGCCGCTGCGGTCGCTGGCAAACGCCAGGTACTTACCGTCGGGCGACCACACCGGGCAGCTCTCGAAACTGGGCTGTGTGGTGAGCTGCGCGGCTTTTCCGCCGCTGGCCGCCACCTTATAGATGTCGCCCTTGTAGGTGAACACAATCTCTTGCCCATTGGGCGAAATGCTGACATCGCGCAGCCACAGTGGCTCTTGTGCCACGGCTGCCGTCACGCTCGTGAGGGCTATTACCCCCAAAATAAGTTTTCTCATTCGGCTTTCTTGTTAATGGATATATTAATGTGCAAATTTAGTGCAAACCGAGCGGAAAACCAAAATTATTTTGTAAATTTGCACCACTATGGTGCTCGAACATATTTCCATACTCAATTTTAAGAATATCGCCGAGGCGAGGCTCGATTTCTCGAGCGGCGTCAACTGTCTCATTGGCAACAATGGGCAGGGGAAAACCAACGTGCTCGACGCCATCCACTATCTGAGCTATTGCCGCTGTTTCGCCGGCGTGAACGACAGTGGCGTGATTCGCCACGGTGAGCCCTTCATGATGCTCCAAGGCCACTATCGGCGTCACGGCAACGAAGAGGATATAACGCTTTCTTACCAGCGCGGCAAGCGCAAGGTGGTGAAGCGCAACGAAAAGGAATACAAGCGGCTGAGCCAGCACATTGGGTTGCTGCCACTCGTGATGATATCGCCCATGGACTGGGACCTGATTCGCGGTGCCGGCGAGGAACGCCGTCGCCTCATGGACCAAATCATCTCGCAGGGCGACAAGGAATATCTCGACGCCCTTATCCGCTACAACAAGGCGCTTGAACAGCGCAACAGCATGATACGCCACGAGATGACCGACCCGCTCTTGTTTGAGACCGTGGAGCGCGCACTCGACGAGCATGCCAGCCTCATCCACACGCGCCGCGCCGAGTGGGTGGAGCAGTTCTTGCCCATCTTCATGAACTACTACGGCGCCATCGCGGGCGGAGGAGAGAAGGTGCGCCTGGGCTATAAGACGCACCTCGAGGGCGGCAAGTCGATGCTGCAGCTGCTCAACGAGAACCGGCAGCGTGATATCGCCATTGGCTACACCACGCGCGGCGTGCACCGCGACGACATTGAGCTGTGGCTCGATGGCCACTCGATGCGGCGCGTGGGTTCACAGGGCCAGTGCAAGACCTACACCATCGCGCTGCGTTTGGCGCAGTTCGAGTTCCTCAAGCAGCGCACATCCACTACGCCAATCCTCTTGCTCGATGATATTTTCGACAAACTTGATGCCTCGCGCGTCGAGAACATCATGGCCGTTGTGTCACAGCCCGAAGGACCTTTCGGACAAATTTTCATCACCGATACCAACCGCACCCACCTTGACCACATCGTGGCGCGAACCGGCGACGCCGGATATGCCATGATGCACGTGGAAGGCGGCGTGGTGACACAACAGGAGAAGACGTCATGAAACGGCAAGAACCACGCTCCATAGCGCAAATCGTGGGCGATTTCATGCAGCAAGAATCGATGGACGCTGCCAGCCAGCAGCTGCGTGCTTGCGCCATGTGGCCGCACATCGTAGGGCCCGGCATCGATGCCCTCACGACGCGCCGCTGGGTCAAGGACGGCGTCATCACGGTCCACATATCGAGCGCCTCGCTGCGCAACGAGCTGCAGATGCAGCGCAGCGCCATCGTGGCCCGCATCAACGACGCCATGGGCAGCGACGTCATCAAAGACATTCAAGTGAGGTAAATTTAGATTATAGAGATTATAGAGAATAGTCATGTCGGTGTACTCCGAGACGCAGTCTCGGACAACTAAAAAATTAACAACTAAACAATGAAGCAAGCGCCACAAGCTCAACATCCCTTTCGCTGCACTACGCCTGTGCAGCTGCGCTTCAGCGACCTCGATACGCTGGGCCACGTCAACAATGCCGTCTATTTCAGCCTCTTCGACCTTGCCAAGAGCGACTATTTCAACAAGGTGAAAGGGGCTATGCAGGACTGGACGCGCGTGAACGTGGTGCTGGCCAACATCCACTGCGATTTTCTCTCCCAGGTGCTCTTCGACGAGCGCGTCGTCGTCAAGACGCAGACACTC
Organism: Muribaculaceae bacterium; assembly: GCA_017962765.1. GTDB lineage: Bacteria > Bacteroidota > Bacteroidia > Bacteroidales > Muribaculaceae > Sodaliphilus. Next base: position 22,795 of record JAGCUP010000047.1, read on the forward strand.
ACGCTCGGCGACAAGAGTTTCACGCTGCTGCTCCAGCTTGAGAACGAGGACACCGGCGAGGTGAAGTGCGTGTGCACCCAAATCATGGTCTATCTCGATCCCGACACGCTGCGCCCTGCGCGTGTGTCCGACGAATGGCGCCGTGACCTCTCCCGATTCGAGTGCCGCGACCTCGAATCCGAGTGCAATTCTGGCGCGCTTAAAAAATGAAAAACTTTGTGTTTCATTTTGTATTGCGCTCAACTTGCATTAACTTTGCAAAGGAATTACGCAAGAAACTATCAAATAAATCATAACTAACTAATTTTTAATCGAATAACTCAATTATGAAGATTTCAAAAGTTCATGCAAGAGAGATTCTCGACAGCCGTGGCAACCCCACTGTTGAAGTTGACGTAACGCTGGAAAATGGCATCGTGGGACGCGCCGCCGTACCTTCGGGCGCTTCGACCGGCGAGAACGAAGCCCTCGAGCTTCGTGACGGTGACAAGGGCCGTTATCTGGGCAAGGGTGTGCTCAAGGCAGTTGAGAACGTGAACACCAAGATTGCTCCCGCAGTCGAGGGCATGTGCGTTCTGGGCCAGCGCGCCATCGACGCTAAGATGATCGAGCTTGACGGTACCCCCACTAAGAGTAACCTGGGCGCCAACGCCGTTCTGGGCGTGTCGCTGGCTACGGCACAGGCCGCCGCCAAGTTCCTCAACATCCCCCTGTATCGCTACATCGGCGGCACCAATGCTCACGTGCTCCCCGTGCCCATGATGAACATCATCAACGGTGGTGCACACAGCGATGCCCCCATCGCTTTCCAGGAGTTCATGATTCGTCCCGTGGGCGCTTGCTGCGAGCGTGAAGCCATCCGCATGGTCGCCGAGGTGTTCCACGCACTGGGCAAGCTGCTCAAAGGCCGTGGCCTGAGCACCGCTGTGGGCGACGAAGGTGGTTTCGCACCCGCCCTCAACGGCATCGAGGACGCCCTCGACAGCATCGTGGAGGCCATCAAGAATGCCGGCTACGAGCCCGGCAAGGACGTGAAGAGTGCCATGGACTGCGCCGCCAGCGAGTTCGCCGTGATTGAAGATGGCAAATATTTCTACGACTATCGTCAGCTCAAGGACGGCAAGAAGAAGGACCCCAACGGCAAGAAGCTCAGCTGCGAAGAGCAAATCGCTTTCCTCGAGGAGCTCATCACCAAGTATCCCATCGACAGCATCGAGGACGGCCTCGACGAGAACGACTGGGAAGGCTGGCAGAAGCTCACCGCCCGCATTGGCGACCGTTGCCAGCTCGTGGGCGACGACCTGTTCGTGACCAACGTCAAGTTCCTTGAGAAGGGCATCAAGATGGGTGCCGGCAACTCAATCCTCATCAAGGTGAACCAGATTGGTTCGCTCACAGAGACCCTCGACGCCATCGAGATGGCTCACCGTCACGGCTACACCACCGTCACGTCGCACCGCAGTGGCGAGACCGAGGACACCACCATCGCCGACATCGCAGTGGCCACCAACAGCGGACAAATTAAGACCGGTTCGCTCAGCCGCACCGACCGCATGGCCAAGTACAACCAGCTCATCCGCATCGAGGAGCAACTTGGCGCCAACGCCCGCTATGGTTACGCAAAACTGAAATAAAATATTTCTCATAACCATTCTTTGAATGTCCCGCTGGAGTGTTTCTGGCGGGGCATTTTCGTTGTGAGGGTAGGGGAGAAAGGTGCCGCACTATTCAGCTAACGGGGAAATGTTTGCTCAAACGAAAAAAAATGCCGTAATTTGCACGGTAAAATCAAAAGAAGACAAAATTGATGAAGGCCCTACATATCATTACTCCCGTCAAAAATTCAATCGACACTACGATGGATACCATCGACGCGGTGCTCGCCTCAAAGATAACCGTACCCTATCGCTATACCATCTACAACGATTTCTCGACGCCCGAAAACACTGCTGCGCTCGAGAAAAAGCACGAAGAAACAGGCGGGGCGTTCACCCTCGTGAACCTGAGCGACCTCACGTCGCACCCTTCGCCCAACTATGACCTCGTACTGCAGATGGCGCAACGCGATGCCCTTGAGGCCGAAGCAGGTATCCTTGTCATTGAGAGCGACGTAACGATGGATGCCGACGCCATTCAACGCCTCTTCGACGAGACGCTCAAGCGCGCTGACTGCGGTTTGGCCGCCTCGGTGACCGTCAACGAGGAGGGCGACATCAACTATCCCTACGACTATGCTCACGACTGGCCTCGCGAAGCCATCGACTGCCCGCGTCATTTCAGTTTTTGTTTCACGCTGATTACGCCGCTGTTGCTCAATTCGATGGACTTCAAGACGTTGGACCCCAAGCGCGACTGGTACGACGTGACGCTCTCCCATGCCTCGCTGCGCAAGGGCTTTAAGAACTACCTGTTCAACAATATTCCAGTGCTGCACCGTCCCCATTCGAGCCGCCCGTGGAAGAAAATCAAACAACAAAACCTCCTCAAGTACTGGTGGCTCAAGTACACTGGTAGTCTCAAGAAACTGAAACAATAACTTCGCGCGCCGTGCGCCATGTAGCGCAATGAAAGTGCTTAAGTTTATCAAGGAATGGACGTTGCCGGTGGCCATCGTGGTCGGCGCGGTGATTTATTTGGTGTTCGCCTTCACGCCGGCGCTCGACGGCCCTGGCGAGTTTTTCGAGCCGATTATCGACACCATTTTCCCCACATTCCTCTTCTTAGTGCTTTTCGTTACCTTTTGCCAGGTCGATTTCCACGCCATGCGGCCGCAGCGCTGGCACCTGTGGGTGGGCGTGGTGCAACTGTTGTTGCTGGCGGCCACGGTGGTGCCGCTCATCTGCCTGGGGCTGACCGGTAGTCATTTAGTGCTCGCCGAGTGCGCCCTGCTGTGCCTCATCGCGCCGTGCGCGAGCGCGGCTCCCGTGGTGACGGCGAAGTTGGGCGGCGACCTGACGGGTATGACGACCTATATGTTTATGAGTAATTTCGCTGCGTCGTTGCTCATTCCGCTCACCTTCCCGCTCGTTGACCCGCGCTTGGATATGCCTTTCTTGAGCGCCTTCCTGTTCATTTTATGGCGCGTGTGCTCCATCTTGGTGTTGCCCATGGTGCTGGCATTCCTTGTCAAGCACTACATGAAGTGGCTGCATCGCCGCATAGTGGCTATCCCCGACCTGTCCTACTATCTGTGGTGTTGCTCCATCGTCATCATCAGCGGTACCACGTTACGCAACATCGTGGCTAGCGGGGCCACGGGAGCCTTCATTGCTGCCATCGCTGTGGTGAGCCTAGTGCTGTGCATAGCGCAGTTCGTCCTGGGAAGGGCTATGGGGCGTCGTACGGGCCAAGTCATTGAGATGGGGCAGGGCTTGGGTCAGAAAAACACGGCGTTCGCCATCTGGGTGGCCAGCGCCTATCTAAACCCGCTGTCGAGCGTGGGCCCCGGTTGCTACATCCTGTGGCAAAACTTCATCAACGCCCTCGAAATCCACCAGCACCAGAAAACAATTAGAAATTAGAAATTAGGAGTTAGGAATTAGGA
>JAGCUP010000048.1 GCA_017962765.1 Muribaculaceae bacterium
AATACGACGTAATTGGCGTAGCCGATAACATCCGCTTGGGCGACCCCTCGCTGAGCGCATGGGTCGATCTATTCGGCTGGAGCTGCGAATCGGTTCCCTACGGAGTGAGCCCGTCGAACAAGGACGCCGACTACACCGGCAACTTCATGGACTGGGGCGCCAACTTTGAGGGCGATTGGACCACGCCCACCAAGGACGAGTGGCAATACCTGCTCACGGGACGAACCAACGCCGCCAACCTGCGCGGTGAAGGTAATGTCGCAGGCATGAACGGTCTTATCCTGCTACCCGACAACTGGGTGCTTCCCGACGGAATGTCGTTCCTCCCTGGCTACATAGGCTGGGAAGACGAAAACGTTGAGGACGATTACTTAGAAAACGTTTATACCGCCGCCGAATGGGAGGTGATGGAGGCCGCTGGCGCAGTGTTCCTGCCCAATGCCGGTTCCCGCACTGGAGGCTATGGCAACATGTGGAACGGTGCTGCCGAAGCCACAACCACCAACTCCGAAACTGGCTTCTACAGCTGGGTTGACAATGTGAAAGACGTTGGTTACTACTGGTCATCGACGTTAAATCCGAACAACTCCAACTCGGTATATTACGTGATTATACCCGGTATGACACTTGACACAAATGGCAATGTGACAAGCTATACAGCTCCGGCACTTTGGACCCGTGAGCGGCGCCGTGGCAACTCGGTGCGTCTCGTGCGTGAGTACGTGCAACCCGTTGCGCCTCCCGTCATCACGCCAGACGCCGGACGTTATGTCGCCGAGAAACTGGTTGTCACCGTCACTCCGGCCGACCCGAGCCACTCGGTATATGTCAACGCTGCCGCCGGCACCGATATCAGCGCCATTACCGGCGATTATATCCTCTACACGTCACCCATGGTGCTCAACGACGGACACCGCATCGTTGCTGCCTACTCTGTTGACGGCCAAGGCAACCGCAGCGAAACGGTCACTGCAGTCTATAACATCTATCAGAATCAAGAATTCCAGTTCATCCGCGTTGATTCGCAGGACGACATCCAGCCTGGACGCGAGTATATCGTGGTGCGAGACCGTGACGAGGTGACCAACCGCTATGGTACGCTGAACTGCGCTATGGGTATTGCACAAACCGCCAGCAACCAGCGCGATGCGGTGGAGCAACACATAAGCACCCCCGATATCCTCGAATCAATTTTCGACGGCACAATCCTGTGGATTAACCCGATTTATTACGATGGTGGCGCTTATACCTATCTCATGCGTAAAGACGTGTCAATCTTCACGCTCGGCGAGAAGGACAGCAACAATCGTTATACGCTGTTTGACAACTGGACCGACAAATATCTCGACGCTCCAGCTGCCGGACAGGCTACCGCGACCGCCGAGGCAGCCACGACGGGCCACTTCTCGATAGCTATCGATGGAAACACCCATTTGGCCACCGTGACCAATCCCGACGGACTCGTGCTCAACTACGACGAGACGGCCGACGCGTTAGCCTTCGTCGGCTCTGAAGATGTCGAGATTCCTGTGACGCTCTACTGGCGTCCCAAGACGTTCATGACACTCGAAGAGTTTACCACCCTCACCGCTGAGGACGACCCCGCCCCCGACCTCAATGGTACGGTCACCCGCCAGGTGATTATCACCGAACCGCTTACCGTGGCCTATGCCCTTAACGCTGGCGATGCCGCCTATCTCGTGCTCAAAGACAACGATCAGGCCGTCGAACGCTACTCCACCAAGCAAGCGAACCAAAAAGACCTCTTGATTAAGGGATACGGTGCCTTTACCAACGAAGTGCAGCAGAAGGATTACACCCAAAACAACTGGATGTTCTTAATCGTTGCGCCGCAACGAGGTGAATTCACCTTACCCAACTATGAAGTGGGACAGACCGTCAAGGCGAAGACCATTCGCGGTGGTGGCAACCGCAATACATTGTCGGTCATGACCTTCACTGCGGTTGATCTTCCCGAAATTGACACCAACGAGCCACTGGTCGATGTGAAGTACAACCTGTACACGCCGCTCCATTTCAATGATGACAACATTAGCGTTACCAATGAATACTTCATGGTCCAACCTAAGAGGATGGAGGTCGCCAATATCACTTATGCCGTCTATAATGGTGAATATGCCATGTGCTCCGATGCTGGAAATCCCTACAACAAGGGCATGGAAGGTTCGGTCATGGCGCTTGTCATGCCGGGTATCACCCAGGGCAAGTATGGTGCCGGTGAAGGTCAAGCCATCACGTCCGAGACAACACAAGAACAAGTGTTTGACGGAATGACCAACAAGGCATTCCAGTTCCAGACTTTATGCGCACCTATGGCATTGTTCGAGGATGACTGGGATGAAGGACAGCCCCACTTCGAAGTGGTTCTCTTCAACTGGGATCGCGAAAATGGAACCTACGGTCCCTATTACTCTCCGCGACGTGTGATGCGCGCGCCCACAGCAAGCACTGTCACTCCAAGCAGGGATATGGGTCTGATTATCCTCAACATTGATGCCACACAAGACAATATCTTCACCAGCATTGAGGATATCGTTAACACCGATGCCAGCGCTGTCAAGGCCGTGCGCTACTACAACGCAGCCGGACTCGAGAGCGACAAGCCGTGGGACGGCGTGAACATCATCGTCACCGAGATGACCGACGGAACCCGCACTGTGAACAAGGTACTCAAATAAAGATATTCCTTAACCCTACCCTTTCAAGGCATCGCCCCGCAGGAGCGGTGCCTTGAAATTTGTGGGAACGGAATAAAAGGTGTAAATTTGCACAAAAATTTATTGTTCAACCATTCAAACGAAATTTTTCATGGAAGAAATCAAATTGGGAAAATATGTGGAACTGGCCTACGAAATACTCGTCGTGGAAGGCGAACGAGAGGCGCAGGTGTTCAAGTTTGATGACAAGCGGCCCGACCGTTTCGTCTATGGCGTGGAGCCGGGGATGCTCGAGGCTTTTACCCGTAACCTCAAGGGATTGAAACAGGGTGACAGCTTTGAGTTCACCCTCACACCCGAGGAGGCTTTCGGCGAAATCGACGAGACCCTCGTGATGGAGTTCCACAAGAAAATGTTCGAAATCGACGGCGAGTTTGACGATGAACGCGTGCGCGAAGGCGCCGTGGTGCCCATGCAGACCGCAGAGGGACACCGCATCGACGGATTCGTGAAAGCGGTCACCGACGACAAGGTGACGCTCGACTTCAACCACCAGCTCGCAGGAGAGACCGTGCGCTACCGTGGACAGGTACTCCTCGTGCGCGACGCCACGCAAGACGAGCTCAACCCGCCCACACACCACTGTGGCTGCGGCTGTGACCACGACCACTGTGACCACGAAGGCTGCGACCATGACCACTGCGGACACGAAGGCTGCGACCATGACCACTGCGGTCATGAGGGCTGCGACTGCGACGGCTGCAAGTAACGCCCATCCACACCCCACTAAAAAACCTGCCCCCCAGGCCGAAACCGGAGGGCAGGTTTTTATTTTATCAGGTCAAAGCCTATTAATAGGCATATGCGGCTGCGGCTGCCCTTTCGACAGCTTCTTGAGCAGCTGCCCTTGCAGCTTCCACTTCATCTTCGACCGCATCGTCAGAACCATAACTATCGTAATCATAGTCATAGTCGTAGCTGCTGTAACTTCTCTGGTTGAAGTTCTCGTCTATGTACTTACCCAGCTTGTAGAAGAACCACACGGTGTCGA
>JAGCUP010000049.1 GCA_017962765.1 Muribaculaceae bacterium
GCAAAATTAGTGCAAACCGAGCGCAAAACAAAATGAAACATGAGGTTTTTTGTCTAATTTATTACCGAGGAACCAAATCAAGAGATTGTAGAGAGTATGGATTTTCACGTTCATTGGGGCTTTATTGCTGGTATTACTGAAAATGTGGGTGGAAAATGGGCTTGTGTGTTGTGGGATTTGTAACTTTTATTTAATTTTGCAGGATTGACCAAAACCATTAATACTATTAATGTATATGAACAAGATTGTAAGTAAGGAATTCTTTAGCGAGAATGTGGCCAAACTGGTGGTGGAAGCACCGCTTATCGCGCGCGCCAGACGCGCTGGCCATTTCGTAATTGTGCGCTGTGGCGAGAAGGGTGAGCGCATCCCTCTCACCATCGCAGATGCTGACCCTGCCGCCGGTACCATTACGCTGGTGGTGCAAGGTGTGGGCGAGAGCACGCGCAAGATTAACGCCCTGAACCCGGGCGAGTTTCTAACCGACGTGGTGGGCCCGTTGGGCCAGGCAACGCGCATCGAGCGCTACGGCACCGTGCTGTGCTGCGGTGGCGGTGTGGGTGTGGCGCCGCTACTCCCCATCATCCGCGCCATGAAGGAGGCGGGTAACCGTGTGGTGAGCGTGCTTGCCGGTCGCAGCAAGGACCTGATTATCCTTGAGGACGAGGTGCGCGCTAGCAGCGACGACGTGATTATCATGACCGATGATGGCTCCTACGGCAAGCAAGGCCTTGTTACTGTGGGCGTGGAAGATGTCATCAAGCGCGAGAAGGTCGACAAGGTGGTGACCATCGGCCCCGCCATCATGATGAAGTTCGTGAGCCTGCTCACCAAGAAGTACGAAATACCCACCGAGGCCTCGCTCAACGCTATCATGGTTGACGGCACGGGCATGTGTGGCGCCTGCCGTGTAACGGTGGGTGGAAAGACGCGCTTCGTGTGCGTTGAAGGCCCCGAATTTGATGCCCACGAGATTGATTTTGACGAATTACTCATGCGATTAAAAGGATAAATTGACAATGAACGACAATAATAACGACCGCAATGCGGCCTGGCGCGAAGAGTTGCGCAAGAGTATGACGGCGCGTGAGCGCAATGCGATAGAGCGTGTGGAGATGCCGCAGCTCGACCCCGCCTACCGCATCACTTGTAATGAGGAAGTGAACCAGGGCATCAGCGCCGAGCAGGCGCGTCGCGAAGCACAACGATGCCTCGACTGCCCCAATCCGCAGTGCGTCACGGGTTGCCCCGTGGGCATTGACATTCCGGGCTTCGTGAAGAATATCGAGCGTGGCGAGTTTGGCAAGGCCGCCGCCACCATCAAGCGCACCAGCTCGCTGCCGGCAGTGTGTGGCCGCGTGTGCCCGCAGGAGAAGCAGTGCGAGAGCCGCTGTATCCGCCTCAAGATGAAACAGCCGGCGGTGGCCATCGGCTATCTCGAGCGTTTTGCCGCCGACTGGCAACTCGTCCATGGCGCCGAAGAAGCAGCTCCCGAAATTGTGTCGAACGGCATCAAAGTGGCTGTGATAGGCAGCGGCCCCAGTGGCCTTTCGTTTGCCGGCGACATGGCTCGTCGCGGCTTTGACGTGACGGTCTATGAGGCACTCCACGAGATTGGTGGTGTGCTCAAGTATGGCATCCCCGAGTTCCGCCTTCCCAACAGCATCGTCGACCACGAGATTGACGGCCTCAGGAAAATGGGCGTGAAATTCGTCAAAAACGTGCTCGTCGGACGAACCCTCACCTACGAGGACATCCATGCCGAGGGCTTCAAGGGCGTTTTCGTGGGCAGCGGCGCTGGTTTCCCACGTTTCATGAACATCGCTGGCGAGAACCTTAACGGTGTGCTCTCGAGCAACGAGTACCTCACACGCATCAACCTAATGAGCGCCGGACGCGGCGGTGACACACCGGCTCCGATAGCGAAGACCATCGCTGTAATTGGCGGCGGCAACACAGCCATGGACTCGACGCGTACAGCACTGCGCATGGGCGCTGAGCGCGTGATTCTCGTGTATCGCCGTAGCGAGGACGAGATGCCCGCGCGCCGCGAGGAGATAGGCCATGCTCGCGAAGAGGGCGTGGAATTCATGACGCTCCACAATCCCATCGAGTACCTGGGCGACGAGAAGGGCCACGTGCGCGCCATGCGCGTCCAACGCATGGAACTCGGTGAGCCCGACGCCAGCGGACGCCGTTCGCCGGTGCCCGTCGAGGGTGCTATCGAGGAAATTCCCGTCGACCTGGTCATCGTGGCAGTGGGCGTGCAGCCCAACCAGCTAGTGCCGCGTTCCATCGAGGGCCTCGAAGTGAGCCGCCGAAACACCATTGTGGTGAACGAGGAGACGATGCAATCGAGCGTCGAGGACCTCTATGCCGGCGGCGATATCGTGCGCGGCGGTGCCACGGTAATCCTCGCCATGGGCGACGGACGCCGTGCCGCCGAGAATATGGCAAAACAACTGCTTGACAAAAATTGACAAAAGAGGGAGAAAATATTAACTCCCAAGAACAGGAAGGGACGACCGATGTCGACCAACCCGCACAGGCGGCGGTAGCGACCGGCGAGACTGGCGAGGCCGAACAAACATCGGCGTCCCCTCCTGCTAAAAAGAAGGGACGGTGGCTGCGACGATTGTCGTGGACGCTGGCAGCATTGCTGTTGCTGGTGGTGCTGTTGCCCTTCGCTCTATACATTCCATGGGTGCAGAATGTGGCCAAGGACTGGGCGTGTGACTATGTGAACCGCACCACGGGTCTTACTGTGAGCATCGATCGTATTCTCATCAAGTTCCCACTCGACGTGAGTGTCGACGGCCTACTCGTGCTCGATGAGCACAAGGACACGATGATTCGCGCCGAGAACTTCACGGCCGGCATCGCCTTTAGGCCACTGCTCGATTTGCGTGTCGAGGCCGACGAGGCACGTCTCAAGAACGGCTATTACCACCTGGTGAGCAGCGACTCGTCAATGCTGCTCACGGCCGATGTGAATGAATGTCGATTGAGCGGTCCGCGCATTGACATGGACCACAACATTATCGACCTGCTCGACGGAGAACTCACCGGCGGACGCGTGGAACTCGTGTACCAACCATGGAAGGTGGTACATGAACCCGACACTCCAAGCTCCAACCCCTGGCGCATCACGGCCAAGCGTCTCGCCTTGAACAATGTCGATTACACCATGGTCATGTTGCCCACTATTGACACCCTGCAAGTTCATCTTGACCACGCCATGCTCGAGGACGGACTTGTTGATACAGGCACACACGTGGTCGATGCCCGTTATTTGGCTGTCGACCAGTTGGACGCGCGATATACCTATCTTGATGAGGCCAGCGCGCGCGAGTTTGACCGCCTCCATCCTGTGCCGCCCGACCCGTACCCGCGCGACACAGCCACGTGGACCGTCACCGGCGACAGCGTGCGTCTCAAGGGCGGCCACGCCATCTATGCTGTGGCGGGAAAGGCGCCGCCCACTTCGTCGGGCATGGACATGAACTATATCGAGGTGAGCGATGTGAAATTCGCCGTCGATGACTTTTATAACCGAGGTACTTCGGTCAAGGTGCCTGTAATGTCGCTCACTGCGCGCGAGCGTGGCGGTTTGGCCATTAACGAGGCGTCGGGCACGGCACGAATCGACGATAACGCCATTGACGTGCAGGATTTTCGCCTGAAGACTTCAGGCAGCGACATCTATCTTGACGCCCACGTACCCATGGCGACCATTGACGATCCCGGTACTGGCGAGATGAGAGTGACCACCAATTCGAGCATCTCGCTGCGTGACCTCGCTCTGGCCATGCCTTCGCTCGAGCCTGCCCTGCGCAACGTGCCGCAGGTGAGGCCGCTTGTCCTCAGCGGCGAGGTCAAAGGTAACACCAACAGCGTGCGTCTCAACAACGTCCATGCCGACCTGCCCCACAGCTTCACGGCGACGGCTACGGGTCACATCGACAATCCCACCGACTTCAACCGCATGGTGGGTCACGTGAATGTGGATGCCCGCATAGAGAATATCGACTTTGCCAAGCCCACGCTCATGGACCAGGCTATGGGCAAGCAGGTGAACCTGCCGCCCATGAACCTCAAGGCCGACATCTCGCTCAACCGAGGAACGGTGAGCGGCGACGCCGACGTGCGCCTACAGGGCGGCTCGCTCGTGGGACGAGGTTCGTTTAACGCCAATAGCGAGGGATATGAAGTCGACGCCACAGCCAACAACTTCCCCGTGCAGGCCATCTTGCCGACGCTTGGCGTGAAAGATGTTACGGCCCACGTGGTGGCCAAGGGCAAAGGTTTTGACTTCCTCAGCAGCGGCACAAATGTTGATGCCACCGTCGATGTGCAGCGCATCACTTACAACAATGTCACCTACAGTAACATCGACACACGCGTGAACCTCAAGAACGGCATGGTCGATGCGAGGGTGGCTTCGGGTTCTCCGGGCCGTGACTTCGTGCTCGATGTGGACGGCACCATAGCCGGCGACCACTATGTGCTCGATGTGGCCGGTCGTCTCAACGACCTTGACGTGCAGGCCCTCGGCTATTACGACGGGCCGTGTCGAGGCAGCGCCAACGTGAGGATGAGATGTGACCTTGATTTGCGCGCCAAGGACTATAGCGGCGAAGTCCATGTGACCGACCTCGACTGGCGCCTCGGTGACGAGATGATTTTCAGCAATGCAGCCGATGTTACTTTCGACGCTAACAAGGAGCACGTGTCGTTCCTGTTCAATGACGAGGGTACCGAGATGAGTTTCCAGAGCGAATCCAGTGTTGATGACTTCCTGAAGATGATGAAGCAAACTGGCGACGAGGCCATGGAGCAATACAAAACCCACGACCTGGATATCAATGCGCTCAAAGAAAAGTTGCCGCCGTTCAACTTCTGGCTCAGGATGGGTCCCAACGGTATTGTGCCGCGCTATCTGGGTAGATATGATATAGACTTCCGTGACGTCAGTTGCGAGATTAGCAACGATTCCACCCTCTTCATGGACGCATGGGTGCATTCGCTAAGTGTGGGGCAGACAGCCATCGACACTATCAACATTCATGCCAGCGAATGGAACAAATACCTTGCTTTCGATGCCCACATGGGCAATCGGCCGGGCACTTGGGATGAGTTCGCCCAGGTCGATATCAAAGGTGGTGCGCGAGGCTCTACTGTCGATTTCCTGGTGGAACAACACAACATCAAGCACGAGATGGGCTACCGCCTCGGCGTGAATGCCACGCTTGAAGACAGTGTGGTCAATGCTCACTTCTTCCCGACGCAGCCTGTGATTGGTTATCGTGACTGGACGCTGAACGAAGGCAACTTTGTGAAGATTAATTTCGTTGAAAAACAACTGGGCGCAAACCTGGCCCTCCAGAGTGGGAAAAGTCTAATCTCGTTGGTCGCCAAACCGGGTACTAACCCCGAGGAGAACGTGATTTCGCTCGATGTTGACAAACTTGTCATTGAGGAATGGACGAGTCTTGTGCCGGGATTGACAGACATGAAGGGTGAACTCAACGCTGATATGGAATTCACCTATAACGGAGACGACCTCGAAGGCAATGGCCAGGTGATTCTCAACAATTTTTACTATGACAACCGCAAGGTGGGCGACTTGGCACTTAACACTTCGCTTGCCGTCGATCCAGCCACCTCTAACACGCGCCTCAACGCCACCCTTGACATGGACGGCTCTACCGTGGCCATGGCCATGGGCACAGTTAACGACACCACCAAGGGCAAGTCGCTCGACCTTAGTCTCAAAATGGACCGATTCCCGTTGCGCAAAATTTCGGCCTTCATCCCCGGTAGGATGATTTCGCTGCGCGGTTATGCCGACGGCGACCTCCGCGTGACCGGTGCCTTTGACAACCCCATTCTTAACGGTTACCTGCAGGGCGATTCGGCCCAAATCAGGTTGCCGCGCTACGGCAGCACCTTGCTGGTGGGCGACGAGCGCATTCCTGTGAACAATAACGTGATAAATTTCAAAAATTTTGTCATCAACGGCTTGAATGGGCAACCTGTTCTCATGAACGGTACGGTCGACTTCCGCTCGTTTGACGATATGAAATATGACCTCTCGCTCCGTGGGCGCAACGTCCAATTTATCGGTGAGGAGCAACGTGGTTACAGCGAAATCTTCGGCAAGGGATTTGCCGATATCGACGCTACGGTACGCGGGCGCGGCGACCTCATCGATGTACGCGCCGACCTCACGTTGCTCAAGTCGAGTAACATCACCTACGTGATGCAAGACGAGGTGGCTGCCGCCACTTCCAAAACCGACGACCACATGGTCACCTTTGTTGACCCCACGCTTCAAACCAATATGCTCGACTCGCTCATGACGGCCAATACGACTTCGGCGCTCACCGTGCTGGCTAATATCGACGTGCAGCAAGGTGCGAAAATTAACGTGTTCTTGTCGTCTGACGGCAAAGACCATGCTAACATAGAGGGTAACGCCAGTCTCAAATATTCCATTGACTTCACGGGCAAAGACAAACTTACGGGCACGTACTACATCACCGGTGGCGTGGTGCGCTACCAGCCGCCCGTGATTTCGCAAAAAGTCTTCAACTTGGTGGAGGGCAGCACTATCACTTGGACCGGTGACATGTTTGACCCAACGCTCGACCTCACCGGCGTGCAGCACATCAAGACCAGTGTGAGCGATGATGCTGGCTCAAGACTCGTGGAGTTTGACATTACAGCCCATATTGCCAACACGCTCAGCCACATGGATTTGAGTTTTGACTTAAGCGCGCCTGCCGATATGTCGGTGGAAAATGAACTGCAGACGATGACCAATGACCAGCGTTCGCAGTCGGCCATCAACTTGCTGCTTTACAACACTTACAGCGGATTGAACAGTAATCCCAACGTCAACATCAACGGTACGATAGCCGGTAATGCCCTGTTCTCTTTCTTACAGTCGCAGCTCAATACCTGGGCGGCTAGCACCCTCAAGGGCGTGGAACTCTCGTTCGGCATCAACCAATACGACGCGACGGTCTCGGGAAAGACCGGTGTGCAGACAAGCTACAGCTACCACCTGAGCAAGACACTGTTCAACGACCGCCTCAAGATTGTGGTGGGCGGCGAATATTCCACCGAAGCCTCGGCCGAAGAGAATTTCTCGAAGAACCTTATTAACGACGTGTCAATCGAATATATGCTCAACGAGAGCGGTACGCGCTACGTGCGCCTGTTCCACAACACTGGCGTTGAGAGCGTCATCGAGGGTAAGATTATGAAGACCGGTGTGGGCTTTGTGATGAAGCACAAGCTCTCTTCGCTCGGCGACCTGTTCCACCGCAACCGCAAGAAAGATCCCGTGCCCATCGACAGTAACGAGATTCAGGAATATTATGACGACGATATTCCTTACGAGCCGGTCGACACATTAATTATTAAAGACGAAAAGTAAGATGGGAAAGACTTTAACCACGATAACGCCATTTCGCACCGCGCTGACCGCCTTGCTCATTTTCGTGCTGGCAGCTTGCTCCACCACCTCCAAATTGGGCGAGAAAGACGTGCTTTACACGGGCGTGAAAAAGCTTAAATACAATGTGGCCGATAGTGTCGATGTGGCCAGTGAGATGAAAGACCAAATTTTCGACGTCATCAACGTGAAGCCTAACAATCCGCTCTATTCACCTTATTACCGCACGCCATTCCCCGTGGGATTGTGGGTGTATAACCACATGGATCCCAATGCAAAGGGTTTCAAAGGGTGGCTCTACAAGAAACTGGTGGCTCGTCCTGTGCTCATAAGCCGCGTAAAGCCCGACACGCGCGTCGAGATGATTGACGAGTTGTTGCGCAACAATGGTTATTTCCACTCGGCGGCCTCTTACGAGCTTAACTACTCTAAAAGCAATCCCAAGAAGGCCAGCATTACCTATGAGGTGAACGTCAGCAAGCCCCATGTGCTGGGTAACATTGAATACACTGGCCTTGACACGCCGGTGGGCCACATCATCGATTCGGTGGCACAGAAACAATATTACCTGAGGGCTGGGAGCCGCTATTGCACCGATTCACTCAACGAGGTGCGCATCAACATCACCAACCGGTTGCGCAACCAAGGATATTATTACTTCCGCCCAGAATATATCGAGTATATCGCCGACAGTATCACCAAGCCCGGCACCATTAACCTGAGGTTGGTGATGGCTTCGAATGTGCCCAACACGGCATACGAGCACTACCTGGCGCGCGACATTACGGTGATGGTGAGCGGCGAACATTCCACTGCGCAAGCCGACACCGTAGAGCTGCGTAACTGCACGCTCATCAAGATGCAGCCCGTGCACATTAGTGACCGCGTGATAGAAAGCAACATCCGCGGGCGACGCGGACGGCCGTTCCGCGTTGGCTCCATGGACCAGATGCAGTTGTACCTGTCGCGCACCGGCATTTTCAGCAACATCAACATGCAGGTGATTCCCGTGCTCGACACCATCGCGCCTTCGGGCGACCGTTTCCTTGACATTGACATCGCTTGTTTTCTCGACAAACCCATCGAGCTTAAGCTTGAATTGCAAGGCACTAGTAAGAGCAATAGCTACCTGGGACCCGGAATGAGTGTGGGCATCAGCCACAAAAACCTGTTGGGAGGTGGAGAGCAACTAAGTGCGAAACTCAACGCCAACTATGAGTGGCAAACGGGACGCGGTGGTTCTTATGGCAAGAGCGGCCTCAATTCTTATGAATTCGGTGCCCAGGTCGATCTGGCTTTCCCGCGTCTGCTCGCCCCACGCTTCGTGGACCGTTCACGCCGTTACCTCAACTGGACGCGGTTCTCTATCAGTGGTAACATCCTCAACCGTCCTAAGTTTTTCAAGATGGTGAAAACCAGTGCCGAAATGAAATGGGAGTGGCATGCCAATCGTCACTCGCTCAATGAGTTCACACCGCTCAAGCTCACTTACAACAAGTTGCTTTCGACCACCGAGGAATTTGTGGATAAGGTGCTGAACAATACAGCAATTCTCCTCAGTTTTGCCGACGTGTTTATCCCCGAAATGAACTACACCTATACCTACGACAACGCATGGGGACCCGATAATTTCACGTGGACATCCACGGTGAAGGAGGGTGGCAACATCTTCTCGGGACTGTGGGGCCTCGCTGGCAAGAAAAATGGGGAAAAGGAACTCTTCGGCACGCCTTTCTCGCAATTCATCAAGGTGCAGACGCAGGCGGTGTGGAGACATAGTTTCACTCCGCAGAGCGCACTCGTGGGACGTGTGATGCTGGGCGCAATCCATGCTTACGGCAACTCGGAGTACCCTCCTTATAGCGAGGAATTCTACATCGGTGGCGCTAACTCGCTGCGCGGATTCATGGTGCGCTCGGTAGGGCCCGGCAGCTACACTTCGCCGTTTGAGGGCGTCGATGCCTACTACGATCAGACGGGCACATTCAAGTTCGAGACCAACTGGGAATACCGTTTCCCCATCATCGGCTACTTCAAGGGGGCTGCGTTTGTCGATGCCGGTAACGTGTGGTTGCTCAAGAAGGACGAGTGGCGTGAGGGCGGTACCATAGGCAACTTCTTCAAGGAACTGGCGCTTGATGCGGGCGTGGGCTTGCGCTTCGATATGGATATGCTCGTGGTGCGTGCCGACCTGGGCATCGCTCTTCATGCGCCTTACGACACGGGCAAGAATGGTTACTTCAACATTCCCAAATTCAAGGACGCGCTAGCCTTCCACCTCGCCATTGGTTACCCCTTCTGATTGATTTCGAGCATTTCGAGCCAGGCTGTGTGGCGTGTGCCCGGCAAAATAGGGGTGAGCGGCAAAGAGCAGGGTGGGGCGGTGTTGGCTTCTCCTATCTTGAACGTGGCGGTGCGGTCGCCGTGCATGAGTCGGTTGCCCAGTTGAGAGGTTACCATTCCCATCGTCATGCGCAGGTTCACTTCCACACACGGATTGATTACCTCTTCGCCGTTGTGCAGTCCTAGCAACAAATCCACGCCGAGGGGACCTTCATAGTATGGTGCTATCACGGCGTTCACGGTGCGGGTAAGTGCTTTTTCCAGTTCATTGAGGCGAGGGTAGTGTGCCGCGATAAGGCGCCGTAGCGTGGCATCGTTGGCTACCACGGCATGGCTGAACTGGTTGTGTGCATCACAATTGAAAAGACTAATTCCGATGACCTGTGTCTGGTGGGAGTGGCATTGGAACTCGAGGGCAAAGTCGAGGTTGCGCTCCACGCCTTCCTCGCACAGCACCGAGCCGTAGCGCGAGAGTCCGCCGCCCAGCCATGCCAGAAAGTCGTGGCCACGAGCGTCATGCACGTGCCACACACCGCGTCCGCTGGCACTCCATGGCAATTTTACGTAGCAGTCTGGATGGGCCGAGGCAAATGTCACCACCTCGTCTATGGTGCGCAACTCGACAGGTGCGGGCGAGAACCGCTCGCTCATTTCTCGCCTCATGTGTTCATGGAACAAGATACTTGTGCGTCGGTGCGAGAGCGTTCGCCAGCAGGCTAGCACGTCCTCTTTGGGCAGGCACTTCGCGTCCACTCCTCGCTTGATGAGTATTCGTCGTAATGTGGCTGACCATCCCCACGGATGGAAATTGCCTTCGCGTGGCAATTCGTCAAGGCTTATCGTCTCCACTGCGAGGCCATGGCAATCGTGCAGCGTGTCGAGCCAAGGGCGCAACGCAGCCACGTCGTGCACGGCGAGCAGGGCGTCGCGTGGCACGACCCACGCCATCAGCGGCTCCAGGTCGCGTGTAAGCTGTGCGGCAAACGCTGGTGCGATATAGTTGGCACCGCCCTTGGCGAGTGCCATGTCGTTGTCGGGGTTGAATATGTAAATGTCCGGCCTCATATCTTATTCTTCATCGCACACCTCTCCGTTTCTCATCTTGTTAACTTGTCTCGCAAAGATAAGTCATTTGACCGAAATCACCAAAAACAATGTCTAATTATTGAAAGCTGCTGTGAAGAACCCTAATTGTACGAGGGGGCGAAGTATCAAACAGACTCGTGTGGGTGTAACCTTTAACGTCACATTATATATAAAGGTGATATTTATTAACCAATGAAATTTTAACAACTATGCGAATCAACAAATTTTTACGTTCTTTGCTTTGTGGCTTGATTGTAGCCACGAGTCTTATGGCTGCCACGCCCGCAAGTGCCGCACCTCGTGTGAATGCGCGCATCTTATGGAAGATACCCACCACCTACAACTATACAATGAGTGGAATGCAATGGCAATTGTGGAGCATCGCATCATTTAAAGCGGCCTATGAGTCGCAGCGGGAGATAGAACGTGTCCGTCATCTTGTCGCTACACAAATTGCGACACTCATGCAGCCCATGCCAAAGATGACAACCTTTACGGCGAATACTTTCCAGGCGTCTGCTTTGCGACCTCTCCCTCTTTCTTCGGCCAATGTCGCAAAGATGCAAGTGGCTCCCATCCACTTTGTCAGCTCTCCGTTTCACACTGTCGCCCCATTCCTCGGCAACGCCTTATGCGCTCCCGAATCAGGCGCAGTCCTCGAACCTCTCGATAGCATTGTCGCTCCTGATATTGTCGCCGAGCCACTTGACACCGATTCCAAGCCTTGACCTCGTTTGCCCGCAATGGCGCGCAATTGAATTCCTTGAATAATCTGAGCCTCGGCGCTCCGTCGTCTAAGCGCGGTTATATAGGGAATTTCAGCTTTTGCCGATTCTGCTTCGTCAAGAGGTGCTTGGAAAAAATAAGCAAAACATCCACGAAATTTTGACAATTCAAATTATTGGAGTAACTTTGCGGGAAATAAAAGGAGAACGAAGATGAAAGCAAACTTATATAACGAAGTGGAGCAGCCCATGGAGCCGCTCGACGAGCACAAGTTGGCTGTTGCCGACGAGAAACCCGAGAAGGCCAACGCGCCCCGTCCCACCTACTACATTGTGGAATATAAGCCGTTGGTCGTGGCGACGCTCATCGCCCTCGCCATTTTCGCGGTGTGGGCAGTGGTGACCTACGTCATCGCCTAAAATGGCGGCCGTTGAGTTTCAGCGCATTAGAAAAATTGAGGAAAATTTTTCAAAAAAATGCGCCAAAATATTTTGCCACGTCGCTAATAATGCCTAACTTTGCAGTCGCAAAACGAAAAATGATGGCTCATTAGCTCAACTGAATAGAGCACTTGACTACGGATCAAGAGGTTGCAGGTTTGAATCCTGCATGAGTCACAAAGTGGGACAGCAGCAGTGTTGTCCCGCTTTATTTTATGTCTAATCGACTATGTTAGCGCAACCATGCCGCTCTTGGAAAATGTAAAATCCCTAAAATGTTTTTTTTCAATGCGAATTTCGCCAATTGGACGAATTTCACGAATTCTGTTTATGTCATTAGAATTGGTTGAAATTCGCATTAAGAGTTCGTAGGAAGACAAAATAATAAGTCCCGCCGTGAGAGAGGTGGGACTTGACAGTATATTATGGGGGAATGTGATGTTTCGTGAGGCGGGTCAGCTCGCGAGGTTGGCCAGTTGCTCAGCAGTGGGGTTGATGGCGACGATGATGCCGTCGGGGCCGATGAGGTAGGTATCGAGCGACTCATCGAGGTGCCAGGGACGCTCGAGCTTCTCGCGGGCATCGGCGTCGCAGTGCGCCTGCAGGGTGGGGGCGACGCGGTCGGCCTTGAGGGTGGCTTCCCATACGGCTTCGCTGCGGTCGAGGTTGATGGAGATATGTGTGATGTCCTCGTTGCCTTGGCAGAGGTCGTGGTATTGCTTGTTTTGGATTCGGGAAACGGGCTCGACGGTCGACCACAGGGTCAACAACACATATTCGCCCTTGAACTGTTGCAACGAATGTTGCAGCCCGTCACTTTCAAAGCTCAGGTTCGGTGCCATATAGCCGACGCGGCCGGTGGCGGGTGTCGTGTTGGTGGCCGAAGCGAAAATCATGAAAATGGCCAGCAGTGCCACGACAAAAAGCGATAGTTTCTTCATATCAGCGATAGTTCGTTCTACTTCTCACGGAACGGTGATGAAACCACTTCATCTTGGGGTTGTCCCGTGTGGCCGATTTTCGGCCTCTCTCTAAAAATCGCTGCAAAGGTACGCCAAAAAAATGACCCGTGCAAGTTTTTTGCCGATTAAATTTTTGTAACGTGTTGATGTGTAATGGTTTGCATGGGCGCAACGAAAACGATTGCCTTGTCGCATTACGACAAATTAACTTAATATGTTAAAACGCCCATGAGCACTGAGCTGAATGTCCCTCAAGTCTGCATAATAGGCCGCTCCCTTTTAACAGATTCTCTTATTTGCAGATTTTGTTTCAAAAGCGTGCAAATTTTTAATGCGGATTTCGCAAATTAGGCGAAATCCGCATTAAACCCGAATCGGTCATTAGGCCGACGATAGGTTGATTTTTAGGTCTATTTATGCCATGACAGTTTCTTATTGGCATCTTGTTGCCATTGCCATTTCGCCATAGCCCGCTATGCCTTCAATGCCAATGTTACAATCTGCTCAATAATAATTCTGTTCTGACATAAATCCTAATGACCGATTCGGGTTAAAAATGAACTGCTCAACAACGTTGAACTTATTGTAGCAGCAGCGTGTAGAGAGCTGTGACATCGGCGCCGCTCACGACACCGTCACCATTGACATCGGCATCGCCGGCCGCTTCTGTGCCGATGAGCAGGCAGTTGTAGAGGGCGGTGACATCAGCACCGCTCACAATGCCGTCACCGTTGACGTCGCCTTTCACCACGGGCTTGGGCTCGACTACGGCGTTGAGTCCGTCGATGGTATAGTAGCCGGCGTTCACAAACTCGAAGTCATCGGTCTGTGGCGACCCACCGTTATTAAATAGCAGCATTGTGGGGACCTTGGCGGGGTTCACGCCCAAATCCCATAAATAGACATCATTGCCGTCCTTGTCGGTGGCTACACGAGTACAGGTGCCGCCGGGCCATGTGGTGTAAATGTTGCCCTGCGCGTTCCATGCCCAGCAATTCACCTTGGTCCATTCGTCGGGCTTGACGAAGTATGCAAAGACATGGTTGTCGAGGTAACGAGCTGAGTCGGGAATAACGAGTTGTCCGCTGTCGTCGTCCTCGATGGGCAGTCCCACATATTCATCAGTGACATTTTCCACTAAGTGCATATCGTCGTCATTGAGTTCGCCGGTAATGGCGTAGAAGGCGTCGGTCTTCGTGCCGGTGACATTCTCGCTCTGCGGTGAGCCACCCCCGGTGCTGAATACGAAGTCGACGTAATCGCTGGGACCGCTCATGTAAAAACTCTTTGCATACCACTTGCGGTCGCCCACTTTCACTTTTTTCGTCACGCGGTCGCCGGGCCAGTTGCCGTTGTCGGGGGCGTGGGTGCCGTCGCCGCCCCACGACCAATAGTTGACGTTTTTCCACTCGGCGCTGTCAACATTGACATAGACCGTGATTTTTGTCTTGCCCTCATTGACGAGGTTGTAGCGGTGGCTGATGAGGCCGCTCACGACGCCGTCTTTGAGGAGACCCGCGTTGAGGGTGCAGGTGGTGGCGATGTGCAGGCGTGTGCCACTCTCCAAGATGTCGCTCGATGCGGTGGGCGTGGTGCCGTCGAGGGTATAGACGAGTTGGGCATCAGCATCGGCGGTGACGGCAGTGAGCATCACGTCGAACGGCTCCTGGTATTCGCC
>JAGCUP010000050.1 GCA_017962765.1 Muribaculaceae bacterium
TGGATGAAAGATTTCTCGTTCCTGAACTTCATCCGCGACATCGGCAAGCACATCACCGTCAATTACATGATGGCCAAGGACAGTGTGAAGAAGCGCCTTGCCGCCAACGCCGATCACGGCATGTCGTTCACCGAGTTCTCCTACCAGCTGCTGCAAGGTTACGACTTCCTCTACCTCTTTGAGCACGAGGGATGTAAGCTGCAAATGGG
The DNA here is from genome assembly GCA_017962765.1 of Muribaculaceae bacterium. Taxonomy (GTDB): domain Bacteria; phylum Bacteroidota; class Bacteroidia; order Bacteroidales; family Muribaculaceae; genus Sodaliphilus. The sequence goes on from JAGCUP010000050.1 coordinate 210, forward strand.
CGGTAGCGACCAGTGGGGCAACATCACCACCGGCACCGAGCTCATTCGTCGCATCAACGGCGGTGAGGCTTTCGCTATCACCTGCCCGCTTATCACCAAGGCCGACGGCGGCAAGTTCGGCAAGACCGAGAGCGGCAACGTGTGGCTCGACGCCAAGCGCACCTCGCCCTACAAGTTCTACCAGTTCTGGCTCAACGTGAGCGACGCCGACGCTGCCAAATATATCAAGATTTTCACCGACCTCCCGCGCGAGGAGATCGAGGCGCTCGAGGCCGAACAGGAGCGCGACCCGGGTCTGCGCCCGCTGCAAAAACGTCTGGCCCGCGAAATTACCACCATGGTGCACAGTGCGCAAGACTACGAAATGGCAGTCGAGGCTTCGCAAATCCTTTTCTCCAACAAGGCGCAGGACATTCTCCACAAGATTGACGAGGAGACCTTGTTGAGCGTCTTCGAGGGTGTGCCCCAGTACGAAATCAGCCGCGATGCCCTCGCCGCCGGCGTGCCTCTTATCGTGCTCACCACCGAGCACGCCGCAGTGTTCCCCAGCAAGGGCGAGATGCGCAAGCTCACCCAGGGCGGCGGCGTAAGTCTGAACAAGGAGAAGGTGGCCGACCCCAACATGCTGGTGACCACCGAGCACCTGCTCAACGACAAGTATATCCTTGCACAACGCGGCAAGAAGAACTATTACTTGCTCATCGCCAAATAATACGGAAAAACCGCGAATTTTCCGCATATTTTGACAATTTCGTCATACCGGAAAATCCGCTTAATTTCACTCATCAACTTGCCAACTATAAAATTTCAATATTGCAGTGATTTGCACTTAGAGCTGGAGCGCACCCGTGGATGGATGCGCTCCACGCCATTAGTGCCCAGCGGTGAAGTGCTGCTGCTCGCCGGCGACATCATGACGATGGACGAGCCATGGGACGAGTTTGTGGATTTCTGCGCCCGCAGTTTTCGCCACACGTTTATCGTACCGGGAAACCACGAGTATTTCGGCAAGATTGACCTGGACGACACACTCGACAACTTCGAGCTGAATCTGCGGCCCAACGTGGCCTACGTTAACAATCGGCGCGTGCGCATAGGAGACACCGAACTCTTCTTCACCACGTTGTGGACGCCCATTGACCCGGCCATGTACGAAGTGGCACAGAACGATATGCCCGACTTCGGCCACATCAATTATCGCGGCAAGCCCCTTGAACCGTGCCACTATGCCGACGTGCACCGCAGGTGCCTGGCGTGGCTCGACAAAGCCCTCGCCGCCAGCAACGCGCCCCACAAGGTGGTCGTCACTCACCACTGCCCCATCGAGGGCGAGGACCCTGCCTACGCCGACAACGGACTGGAAAGCGTGTTCTGTGTGCCCCTTGACGAATTCATCGCCCGCAGCGGCGCCGATTACTGGATTTACGGCCACACCCACCACAACGCCCTCTCGGGACAAGTGATGGGGCGCACTACCCTACTCGCCAACCAACTCGGCTCGTCATCGCGCGGACCGCGTCCCGGCTTTTCTCCTTCAGCCACTTTCGTCTGCTAAGGCTATGAGCCTTGAGCTATGAGCTACGAGCCTTGAGCCGAAGGGCTTAACGCTTGGATTTCTTGATTTCTTCGGGAAGGATATAGTCAAACTCGTCGATGCGGGTGATGCCCATGTCGTGGAGAGTTTCGATAGTGGCAGCGGTGTCGGCCGCCGTGTTGTGGTTGGGGATGTGGGGCACGCGCACGACGATGCGTTCAGCCATGCCGTCGTGCGAAAGTAGCCACCGCAGGTTGTTCAGGGTGGACCGCAGCGAACGATTGGTGTACTTCTTATAAATGAGCGGATTAAGGTCCTTAACGTCAATTATGTATTCTTGAACCCACGGCAAGAGACGCTGTAGGTGCTCGCGCTTCACATGGAGCGAAGTTTCCAACGTGATGCGCCACTCGCGCAGCGCCTTCTGGCAGAAAGCCTCGATAAACTCACTGCGCAGGCAGGGCTCGCCGCCGCCAAAGGTCACACCGCCACCGGTGGCCAGGAAGTAGAGGTTGTCGAGCATCACGAAGTCGAGTAACTCGGCCACATCCATCTGGCGCCATACGCCATCGGGTTCCTGGCACTGGCTATTCAGACAGTATTTGCAGCGCAATGGGCACCCGTGGAAGGCCACGAGCGTGGTGACGCCCACGCCGTCGGTGGCGAGACGGTGCCGGCTAATCCCTATCAACGGGGCTGTGAGCTCCATCCCCACGATTTATTTGAGGTCAAAAGCTACCGAGACGGCATCGCTTTCAATGTCGTTGCCATCTGACGGGTTGAAGCGCGGCATCGACTTGACGACCCTCAGGGCTTCGGCGTCGAGGCGCGGGTCGATGCTCCATTCCACTTTGTGGTTGAAGTGTTCGCCGTTGGGCTTGAGGTCAAAGCCGATTACCACGATGCCGTGCACACCTTCGCGGCGTGCGTCAGCGGGATAGACCATGTGCTCCTTGATGAATTTCAGCATCGCGTCCTCGCCGCCCGGGTAACGCGACACTGGCATCTCAAGGTAGCCCTCGGGTTGCTCTCCCTCATCGTCACCTTTCAGCCTGTTCGACGAAATAAAATTGCTATCGGTCATGGGCACGTCGCCTTCGAGCATCTCGTAGCCGCCGCCACACGTACTCGACATCGTGTCGGGGACGCGGCCGCGCACGTCGGGACCACCGCTATTGGGCGTGGTAGGTTTGCTGCACGAACTCAACGATACCAGTCCCGCCATGCCCACGCCGAGACCCGCCACCATGATGGCGCGGCCCATGCGTTGGCGCTTGCCGAGTTCTCCCTCCAGATAGCGCATCTCGCTCTCGCATGCCGGACAAGTGCCGGCGCAGTCCCCCTCATGGCGACACTCGTTGGGAGTGTAATCAATCTCGTTGGCATCGGCGATGCGCTGACGTATCTCCTTAAGCGTATTACAAATCTTCCGTCCTCGTTTCATAACTCAAAAATTTACAGGTTAATGAATTTCCTACAAAAATACACATTTCCATGATCACCTGCAATTTTTCCCACAAAAAACCACCCTCATGAGAGAAAAACACACAAGTTGTGCCGCAAATCGGCATAGGTTTGGTGTACCTTTGCCCATAATTTCACCATTCTTTTATCTCTTATATTATGGCAAAATATACAAACAACGTGATTACCGAGGAGCGGTTCCCCTCGATGGGCTTTCGCCGCTGGCTGCTCGAGGAGTGCCGCCATGCGTTTAATTCAGATGACGACCTGCTCAAAGTGAAGTCATTAGGTATTATTTGTGCCGAATATGACGATTGCAGCGCAGACAGCATCAAAGGCATTGAGTTTTTCCCTAATTTGGAGGAATTGACATTGCTTAAAGACTATGACGACCTTCTTGACAAGAATGGCCAACTTGACAACGAATGGCAGCAATTCGACACCATTGACCTGAGACAAAACAAAAATCTCACGTACATCCATATAGAATCACCTTCCAAGCGGATTTATGCCGATGGATTGCCTTTTTTGAAGTATATACGCATTGAATGTCCATTGCTGGAGGAGTTCACTTTCGACACGCCACAAGTGGAGTCTCTCATTCTTCACCAATTCCAGGGCATCACATCGATTGATGGCAACAAATACCGCAATCTTCAGCATTTGTCATTGGATTGCTGCGACAACCTCACCGTTATTACTTTCAAAGAGCCCAGTGACCTGCGAAAGCTATACTGCAGTTATAACGACGACCTGGAGCAGCTCGACCTCAGCGGCTGCCCACGATTAACGGAGTTGGATGTGCATGGAAGCGAGAAACTCACGAGGGTGCTCCTGCATCCAAAAGTAGGCAACCCGACAATAACAACCGACCTGTCCCAATGGCAAACCCTCGACATCATCATGCTTCCGCAAGACCTCATCACCGCATTGGGCCTCCCCGAAGAACCCAACGACTACATGCTCCTCCACCAAACCAGAAAAATCAAAACAAACGGTAATAATTGAAATGCTAGCTATATAATTTCGTCCAATTTTCTTATAATCAATTCATCTTAATGTTGTTTCGGTCAATCTCATCTAAAATAATCTCAATCTGCTTTATAACATATTTGGCAAAATCTCCTTCAATCATTGCAGTTAATGTTCCACTGGCAAAAGACCAATTAGAATATTTATCCAAGAGTTTCCATCCATTTGGCCAAGTATCATTTGGGCTTCTATCGAAACAGTCTAATTTAATCTTTGGGAACTGGCTCATATCGCAATCTGTGTAATTCGAAATCCCCATATAGAACTCCCATTCACCAGTACGATCGCTCCACAAACAGATGGCCATACTTTTCCAGTCATTGCGATAAAAGAAAACGCCACGACCTCCTTTTCTGCTGCCAAACAGATTGTGTGTGACACAAAGAAGATTCTTCTGTTGAGCAAAATCTTTAAATTTTGGCAACACAAAGGTTTCAAAAACATATTTACGATAATCATCTTGCGCCATAATAAGTGCATCCACCTCCCTAGCATGAGATGTCATCAAATGCAGTAATTCTTGTTTGTTAGTTTCACTCATAATGTTAAGAATATCTTCTAAGTTTAACTTATATTGTGCTATGGTTTCTCTCACCCTGGGGAATAATGCTGCTATGCCAATACATTTTCCCAACCATGGAAGAATATCTTCTCTGTAATTAACACAACTGTAATTGAATATCTTCTTCCCTGTCGAGAATTCAGAAGGTTTGTCTCCTTCTAAAGTCAAGTATAACAAAACATACTGGCTATCCTTTAATTTAGCTGTTTCTTGAATATAATGATTATATCTATATAGTTGAAGCTTTTGGTCACCTGCATATATTTTGTTTTCTATGACAATCGTTTGACGGTTTTTGTCTTGTATCATCAAATCGATTCGTCCGCCTTTGTCGTAGTTTTGAGAGATTTCACCAATATCATACTCCACAAAAACTTTAGCAGATTGGGGGTCGAAAGAGAATACTTCTTGCTTCTTCAGAACAACGTCATCTATAAATGCCTGCAAGAATTTATCACACAATCCATGATTGCCATTTGGGTTGAGAAGCTCAGCTAAAAATGCTGAATACAGTCTCACTTCACTCGTGGAAAGTCCAAGCACATCGAAGATGTTGAAGTTTTCACCTCGTTTGCGTTTCTCTTCTTGTTGTGTTTTTTCTTTTGCGACAATCTCAGAGATTTGTTTTAATAATGTCTCTATTTGTGTCATATTGCTTTTATTTAATCTGTTAAAAACTGCCCAAATCATCATCTTCTTCATCAGTGCCAATCTCTTGTGCGAATTGAATTGCCATCGCAACAGCTGCCATCAGATAAGGAGGCATCCATGAGTCCAGATTTATTGTTTTTGCGTCATTTTCCTCAAGGTAATGAAGGATGTTGAGATGGATTCTTCCTGTTTTATACACCACATCGGTTAGTTTTTGTAAAACATGTTTTGGCACATCTGGCTCAAAGTAATCAAATGCTTCATTAAGATTAAATTGGGTGTCAACACAGTCACCCATCAGTAACTTATATGCAGCCTCAGTAACTTTTTCAAATACGTATTGAAACAATTGACCACATTCTTGGTTCGTGGGAACGTTCATGCCTGCAAGTTGCTTCAGCAGCAAAGTCATTTTATTGATTATCTTTTCAGTTTCCATAGAAAACCGAATTAATTGTTCTTTTGACATCTCGTTCACAGGATGACCTGTTAAGAACCCCGTTTCAATGTTCTTTCTGTTTATGAAAGCCTCCATTACAATAGGAGAGATGCCATTTGCAATTTCTTGTTTATTCATTGTTAAATCCCATTTTATTGTTCTGCAAATATAGTTCAAATTATTGAATTCTCCAAATCAAAATGCCTGATAATGACCCACAAAAGCGTTTGACGGGGCGCGGTGGCGGTGGAAAGCCTTATGTGGTTTTTTCGGTGCACAATTTGGATATGATGTCCTGCAGGGTGGCGTTGAGTTCTTCCTCGGACACGTTTTTGTAAACGTCGTAGCTTTCGGCATCGTGAGAGAGGTTGAGCGCGCTGGCAAGGGTTTCGAGCACGTTGTGTCGCTTGGCGTTGCTGGCAATGAATTCGGTCGGGCTCACTGAAACGCACCACATGAGGTCGTCGATGGGATTTATGACAATTTTCACAGTTGCATCGCCGGCAGCCACGGCAAACTCCTGCTTGTCGTCATCCACAGTTACGGAGTTGTCGGCCATCTGTTTCACGCACTGCGATGCCTTCTGCCACACTTCGTTGTCGTGCCGCGTCATTAAAAGTTCCCTAATAGCACAAATGTCGCCAATGGCGGTTTCAATCTCGTCGGCAAGCGACTCAAGCTCATCGATTTTTTCCTCGATGGCATCAAGTTTCTCGCTGTAATGAGTCAAGTCGTTCAATTCGTCTTTAAAATCTTCAATATCAAATTCAAACATAGCGTTAGTTTTATTTTGGTTTATTTTTGCAAATATAGCTCAAATTATTGAATTCGCCAAATTAAAATGCCTGATAATGACCCACAAAAGTGTTTGACAGGGCGCGACGGCGGTGGAAAGCCTTATTTGGTTTTTTCGGTGCACAGATTGGATATGATGTCCTGCCCACGAAAGTGTTTGACAGGGCGCGGCGGCGGTGAAAAGCCTTATATGTTTTTCTCGACCTCGTTATGGGGTATGAACTGTCATTTTTTAGTTTGATTTGTTGATTTCAATGTTGATTTCGGTCTCGAATTTTCGCACATAGATGAAGTCGGTGATGGCGAACATCGTGTGTTCGAAGAGGTGGTGGAATGCGCTTGTGAGGTGTAGGCCCTTGGTAAGTTCTTGGTCAAGGCCCTCGTTCCAGTTGGGCGGCGGGCAATCCATGCCAATGAAAGAGTCAAAGCTTTCTTCATGGTCGCCCCGCAGCGCCAGGGTGGATAAAGTGACCCCATCTTCATACAACGGATTCCAGCCACTATCGCAAATCGCCACCCAAAGCTCCTGTCGGTCATCGCCTTGCACGGGATGCCGCTCCGGGTAATTATTTCCAAGGAAACATTTTGCTGTCAGTTGCATTGCATCACCAAACGTCTTGTCATCTTTGATCTTGCCCCAAATGCGATGTGCCCGGTCATACATCTCCTTCAATGCTTCCCGCAAAGCATCGTTGAAAGCTATTATGTCTGGCAGAAGTTCCTCTTGGCGACTCAAGGCACGGTGATTAATAATGTTTTTGCGTAACCTGAGCAAGCCATCACACTTTGCATAGTCTCTCCAATCGCCATTGTACACAGTCAGGATCGCCCTCTCTATGCACTTGATGTCGTAGTCATGTAATTCAATCATAGCTTTTTGCCGCAAATATACGACACACCTATGCCATATTGAGACACAGGTGTGCCGTCGAGGTGTTTTTTAAAAAAAATGAGCTTAGTCCAGGGCTTCGTAAGTGAAGTCCCCCACACTTAAGCCGGCTTTCTTGAGGTCAAACTGGTACATGCGCATGTACTGCTCTTTTACTTCAACTGCTCCGTTGTAGAACGGATTGGTGCAGTGCTGACGGGTAGTGACGGTAATCACCATTTCGGGGGTAATAACTTGCCCATTGACGCGCCTTGTGCGTTTGGGCGTGATTCTAAAAACTTTACTCATAATGTGAATGTTATTTGTGATACAAATCAATTGTCGCGGCAAAGATATAAACAGCCTATGCCATATCAAGGCATAGGCAACAAGTTTATCAATCGCTCGCGGATAAAATTGTTTGTAAGGATTTTTGTGTTGTCACTTACAAACACGAAGACAGACTTGCTCTTTTGTAAAGCCAATCTCTCTGTCTGTTGCAGGAGATGGATCTTCGAGACTTCGTTATAATCGTAATATTTGTCATCAAGCCCATTGATGTCATCTATAATTATTGTCTCAAAGCTGCAGTTGTGGATAAACAAAGGGTGTGATTCTAATTTCTCACTTAGATTCTATTCTCTACTAGTATTAGAATAATAGAAATCGCGGGCGGAACGATTTGACAGGGCGCGGCGGCGGTGGAAAGCCTTATGGTGTTTTTAGACAGCTTAGAGGTTGAGGTTGTCGAAGAGGGTGGGTTGCTCGAGGAGCTGGAAGGAGCGGCGGTGGTGGGGCGTGGGGCCGTACTGGCGGATGGCGGCGCGGTGTTCGCGCGTGGGGTAGCCTTTGTTGCCAGCCCAGCCGTACTGCGGGAATTCCTGCGCGAGTTGCGCCATGAGTTCGTCACGGTGGGTCTTGGCGAGTATCGAGGCAGCCGCTATGCTGAGCATCTTGCCATCGCCTTTGACGATGGTGGTGTGGGGAATGTCATGATAGGGGGTGAAACGGTTGCCGTCGATGAGCAGTGCTTCGGGTCGCACGGCGAGCTGGTCGATGGCACGGTGCATGGCCAGTATGGAGGCTTTTAAGATATTGATGCGGTCTATTTCATCGGGGCTCACCATGGCAACAGCCCATGCCAGCGCCTCGCTCTCAATGACGGGCCGTAGCTTTTCGCGTTGCCGCTCGGTCAGTTGCTTACTGTCGTTAATCAACTCGTTGTCCCAGTCGGGCGGCAGGATGACAGCAGCGGCCGTCACAGGTCCTGCGAGGCATCCGCGTCCTGCCTCATCACAGCCGGCCTCAATGCGGCCAGCCACCAGATATTTCATCAGTCCCATAATGCTCAAGGTAGGTTCTATAAATTAAAAAGAAAGTAAGATGGGTTCTTGGACGTTTTTGTTTCTTTTAGGCATCTGCTGTGCTAAAATCTTGCAACATAGCCCGCTATGCCGCATCGACTTTAACCACGCATCTGCTCGAAAACAAATCAAAAACATCTCAAGTTAATTTATAGAACCCACCTCAAATTATTAAAAGTGCCACAAAAGTACGAATTTTCCGCTGATTTTCGGGTATCACAACAATAAAAAATGGGTGACTGCGTGAGCCACCCTAACGGTTAATTGTGTTTTTCTTGCGATAGGTTTGCCAAGGTCAAGATTTAATTTCGTAAGTCTTCGGGCCATGATTCGGTATCTGCCACAGGGTAACGATCCTCGGGCCATGATTCAGTCTCTGCCACAGGGTAACGGTCCTCGGGCCGCGCTTCAGTGGCTATGGGCTCGGCACCGGGCCAACGGTCCTCGGGCCATGATTCGGTAGCTACGGGCCAGCTTTCCTCAGGCCATGATTCGGTCTCTGCCACGGGCCAGCTTTCCTCGGGCCACGATTCGGTGGCTACAGGTTCAGCACCAGGCCAGCGGTCCTCGGGCCACGATTCGGTCTCTGACACGGGCCAGCTTTCCTCGGGCCACGATTCGGTGGCGGTAGCGGCCTCGGTCTCGGCGGCAGTATTCAGGGCAGCAAGTTCGTAGGGACGAAGCTTGATGGGATCGTTGGTAGTGCAAGTATCATAAGAGTCAACGACTGCTGCTGATGCTCCCAGCGCAACTGCGCCGGCGACGATTGAAAGAATTAAGTACTTCATAGTTGTAAAATTTTAGAGGTGAATAAAAATTGATCTCACCCTTATATATCGCACGGCTAAATTGGTTACACCCATTACCGAAAAAAATTTGGGCACCCCTTGCGAGAGTGCCCAAGTATGAAATATTGTAGGGGATTACCACCAACCACCGCCGCTGCTGCCGCTGATGGTAGAGTAAGGCGTAGTTACAGAGCTCACGCTACCCAGCTTCGTGCCAGTGCCGCTCACCGTGGCGGGAGCGATGAGGCCATGCCAAGCCTCACCACTTGCCGTCTGTCCCGAATAGAGCGTATAGGCGCTACCAGTCTTGATGTTCGGCGAGCTGATGAGCAACGACAGGCTGCCGCCGCCAGGACCGCCACCACCCGGAGGAGCGAGAGCCGGAGCCCAGCCACCGCCGCCGGTATAGGAGCGGGTGAGGGTGAAGGCGAGGATGTTGTTGCCACTGTTGTCGTTGAGGGTGAGCGTAGTGTTGGCGCTCACGCTACCACTATAGACGAGCACAGGTTGCACGCCCGTAGTGCTGTAAGGCCTTGAAATATTCGTGCCGCCGATACCCACAAAGGTGCCGCCGGTTACATAGAGGTGGTAACCGTCTTCGTCGTTAGCGTCGATACCGCACTCGGCACCACTACCGCCCTGTGCAACGATGAGGCCGCCCTTGATGTAGAGGTTGCCGTTGGCGTCGAGGGCATCGTTATTGGTGGCATTGACATAGACTTTACCACCGCTGATGGTCATGTGGCTCGAGCTGTTGATGCAATCGTCGTAGGTCTCACACTCAATTTCACCGCCGTTGATGAACAGTTCGCCCTTGCTCTCGATACCTTCGCTGCTGGCGCTCGACACGTTGTAACTGCCGCCATTGATGATGAGCTTGGTGTCGGCCTTAATGCCTTTTGCGCTCGACTTGTAGTCGCTATTGATTTGGTCAAGGTTGCCAGTGTAATTACCATTGTAGAGCCTACCACCTGTATACACTACCGAATTGCCCTCGGTGGAGATAGTAACGCTACCGTTGTTGCCGGTGAAGGTACCGTCACAACTGATACCCTTGCCGCCGGGGCCCGTGGCATTGAGCACGAGGGTGCCACCGTCGATGGTAACGTCGGCATCGGTACCGATGCACGACGGAGCCTTGGTCGTCATCTCTTCGCTGTCCCATTCGCCACCGCCGGTGACGGTGACGTTCACATTACCAGCAGTAATATTGACGCCGCCATCGCCCTTGATGGCCTTTGCGGCAGTACCATTCGAGGTGATAGTGATGTTGCCGCCGCCAATGGTTATATTACCGTCGGCGCTCAAGCCCTTGTCGGTCACGGTAGCCACCAGGGTGCCGTCGGTCACGGCGATATTGCCCTTGGTAGAAATGCCATGGGCACCCGTGCCGCCCGTGGTGGTGAGAGTGACTTCGCCACCGGCAATGGTCACGTCGGTGTCGCCCTTGATGGCGTGAGGTTTGGTGTCGTAGAAAGTACCATCATCGGCGGTGTATTCAAACACAGCGCCGCTGGTGCTCACATTGAGCGTGCCGCCCGAGATGGTGATGTTATCGTCGGCGCTGATGCCCTTGCCTCCGATGCCGGTGGCTATGAGGGTGATGTCGCCTCCACTAATCGTAATGGTGCTGTCGCTGGAGAGGCAGCTGCTGCCCTTTGCGTCGAGTTTCTTGGTGTCGAACTCGGCCTCACCACTGTTAGTGATGTGGACAGTACCGCCACTGATGGTCATGTGGCTGGCAGCCTTCACGCCCTTGGCGGTGGCCACGGTCACATTAGCAGTGAGCGAGCCGCCCTTGATGAAGACCTGTCCGTTATATTCGTCAGTGGTGTCGTCGGTGGCATCGACCTGGATGGCGTCATCGCCCACATTGTCGATGACCACGGTGCCGCCCTTCATGTCAAAGTACTGGTTGATGCTGAAGCCGTCTTTCTTGGCACCGGCGATGGTGATGGTACCCACGGTCTTCTTCAACTCCACATATTCGTCGCCCCAGAAGGCGTGCTTGCTGCCGCCCGTGAGGGTGAGCGCGCCAGCGCCCTTGAACTCGGCGTGTCCGTTGACCATCATGGCGGCCTTGGCGATGCCGCCCTTGGTGTCGGCCAGGAAGTTCTCTGTACCCTCGACGAGCTCGACGGCGATGCGCTTGCCGTCCTGGATGTTGACGGCCGCGCTATCCACACTCGTCAGATTGAGTCCGTTGAGTTGCACGGTGATTTTGTACTCGCCGTCCTGATAGAACGAGCCGTCGCTCGAGGTACCGCTGAGCACATAAGTGTACTCATCAACCACGCCTGCAGCCTGCTCAATTTTCACATTAGCACCGTTCACGGTAATCGCGAGACTATCGATAATGGCGCTTGGGGCCTTCACGGTAGCCGTGTCGTTATCCCAAGTGACGATGATGTGGTTGGCCTCGACGCTGTCGTCCACATAGGGGTTATCTTCTTCCTGCCCACCGTTGAGCAGAATCTCGTAAAGAGCGGTCACGTCGGCGCCACTCACGACGCCGTCGCCGTTCACATCGGCTTCGCCGGCCACGGCTTCGCCTTCGAGCAAATTGTTGTAGAGGGCGGTCACGTCAGCGCCACTCACGACGCCGTCACCGTTCACATCGCCCGTCTTTGCAATGGATGCCGGCGCCACAAGGGCTATAGCCGCGACTGCGGCCGCTGTGCCGCCCATCCACTTGAAAAAGGATTTTAATGTCATAAAAAATCAAGTATTTAGGGTTAATACAATAATTTCAAGTTGCAAAGATAACAAATAGCCGCGGCTCCCTCAAATATATTCAATTAACCCACTTTATATTAAAGTAAACTTCGTAAATTTGCACTGCATTATCATGGCAAGGATTTGGTTGACAATATTGTGCTTTGGGATTGCCGCCACGGTGGCCACGGCGTGTGCGACACGTGGTGAGGCGACTATGGCAGTCCATTCCACCGAGTTGCAGGGCGATTTTTCGCCCACGACGGTTATCGTCATGGTGGACAGCGTCGTGGGCAAGGAGCCGTTGCGCGAGGCTGTGGCACGCTGCGGCGCCACTATCATCTATGACTACAATATTATTCCTGGCATGGCCATTTCCAAGCCCGAGACGATGACGCTCGACGAGGCCATCGACTATTTCCGCCGCGTGGAGGGCGTAGTGAGCGTCGAGCGCGACCGCATCATCCGCCTCACCGACCCCGTAAAACCACCCCTATTGACACGATGAGTTATCCCAAGTTTATAATCACTGGCGACGGGCACCTGCGAATGGGCATGGTGAACCTGCATCGCGACCTGCTACTGCCGGGCGACACATGCTTGGGAGGCGGATTCTACCGATTTGACTATGTGCGCAACAGACTTATCCTCGAGCGGTCATCGTTTGACTACGGGCCACCACAGTGGGGCCGCCTCGAGTGCCTCGTGGTGGAAGAGCCTTACCACGGACTGGGCATCGTCTATATCCCCGACAGCCGCCACGAGGAGCCATTAGAACTGACATCGCTACTCATGATTGAATATGAGTAAGAATTTGCCAACACGGCTATTTTTCCATAGAATTTTGATGAGTGATTAAAGATTGGTGGTGAGTGATAGATTTTGGTGCAAATTTCACTCACTAGAACCAATCAGCAAAAGACATGAAAAAAACGCACCTCCCGAAAGAGATGCGCCATCAATGATATATGTTATAAATGAAGCAGGTTATTTGCCTAAGCGGGAGCGCTCTTCCTGACCTGCGCCAGTTCCTTTATATTTGCTTTGTGTGGCATTGAACTTGTAGCGCACGGTAACTTCGAGTTGGCGTGAGTCTCTTTTGATAATGGAACGCATCGAGCGGAGGCCGTAGTTGATGTTCAAGTCCTCGTAGGCACCCAGCAGGTTGTGTCCTGCTATCTGCACCGAGAGGCGGTCGTTAAGGAACGTCTTGGTCAGGCTCAAATATAACTGCCAATTCGCTTTATTGATATTGGCATTCTCTTTGTCGCCGCACGAGGTGAAAGCGAGGTTCGCTTGGGCGGTGAGCGAGGGCAAGATTTGGATATTGTTATTCCATTGCACGAAGAAGATGGGGCGCTTGGGGCTGATGAGGCCCACCGGCGATGGTATCTTCACCCAATCCTTTAACATACCCATGGTGAGCCGTGGCTGGTAAATGCCAAGTTTTGGGTTGAGCGACACCATGGCACGGAGAGCATCGGCGTGGTCAACATTGGCTCGGGTGAGAATCGTGGTTTCAGGGCTGCCCTCAACACTCTCGCTCACGTTGACAATTATATCGCCCGTGCGCTTGTAGTCAAGCATAACGCTCATCCACCGCCACATAGCCATTGCCGAGAGTGAATTGACTACCGATGGTTGCAGCATGGGGTTGCCGCGATTCCATGTGAAACGGTTGACATAGGTGGTGTTACCCGAGAGCATGAAGTAGTAGGGTCGCATAATCTTCATTCCATAGTTGAGCATGAGCTGCACCTTGCCGGCGCGGGCCATCAGTCCCACGCTGGGGAAGAAGTGATGATATGTGCGGCTCTGGTCGTCGATTTTCACGCCGGCATTATAATAGTTGCTGGTGACGTTCTCATTGCGCAGCCCGAGGCGCAGCTGACCGAAAGGCAACGGATGGGCATATTCGGTGAAGAACGTGTAGTTGCGCTCGCGCTGCTCGGTGAAGGTGGTGGGAACGACTTGCTCGGGGTTGATGTAATCGTCGTTGCGATTGGTGAGGTCATATTCTGTGCCCGCTTGCAGATTACCGCCCCACAATGCCCACGAGAGCACCAGCTTCGCTGCCCACAGCTGATTGCGAGCCACGCTCCGGCTGGTCACCGTGCGACTTTGTTGCTCTTGACTCGCTTCATCGTTCCACTGATTAGTACGGTCTTTCCAGAACATATAGTCGGTATTGAAATCGATGCTCGTCTTGCCCACTTTGCCATTGTAGTAAACATTGAGCGTGTGGGGCATGTTGGATGTACTTCTCATAAGCAGGTCATTGTCGAGGTGGTCATAGAATGCACCGTCGGCTGTCACATCGGCAGTGACCCATCCACTTGTACGGTTGAGGAAATACGTCTTGGTCTCGTAGCGCGCACCAATAGCGTGGCGGTCGTTAAAGATGTAGTTGACTCCCCACGATGAATAGAGCGAATTGGCATGGTGACGACTGTGGGAAAATCCTTCATGGTGCCACTGCTTGTTGGCATTTATGTCAAAGGTGACGGTCTCATCACTTTTATCACGGTCGTCGTTGTACCACACGCTGCCGAACACGTCCAGCCCTTTGTGACGATAATTCCAGCTCAGTCCCAATGCCAAGTCGGGATATTTTGATGCCCAAAAGCTTGCTTGGGTGTCAAACGAGAGTCCCTCGCCCTGCGGTCGCTTAGTCTTGATGAGAATGACCGACTCAACATCGGCTTTGTACTTCGCGCCGGGATTGGTGATGAGTTCCACACTTTGGATGTTCTCGCTCTGGATTTGGTCGAGTTCGGTCTTGTCGCGCAACAATCGTCCGTTGACGTAGATGAGCGGTGTACCCTTGCCAAAGACCTCGATGCCGTCCGCCTTCTTCTGCACGCCCGGAAGGTTCTCAAGCACCATATTGGCTGTTCCCACCTTGCTCAGCAACGTGCCATCAACGTCGGTCTTGATGCCCTCGGTGGTGAGTTTGTAGGTGGGACGCACACCTTTCACCACCACCTCGCCGAGCATAGTACTCTCGGGAAGAAGGCGCACGGTACCTATACTGCCGGTAGAGTTGATGAACAATGGCTGGTAGCCAATAAAAGTAATCTTAACAATAGCATTCGCGGTGGAAGCGGCAAGCGCAAAGTCGCCACTTGTGCCACTGGTAGTGCCGGAGATGAATGTACTGTCGGCAGGGTTAAGCAAACTGACGGTGGCAAACTCGATTGCCACACCGTTCTCGTCTGTCACCTTGCCGGTGAAATCGGTTGCCGTGGCGATTGTTGACACCAACAACATCACTGCTGAAAGAAAAATAATTCGGTTCATTGTCGTATCTGTTTATTGTTGTTTTTTTGGTTGCAAATTTATTTCGGTTTGCGCTTGTTAGACGTACACTAAAGGGTGAAAGGTTGCAAGGCTGAGACTTTGAAGTCAATTTTCACACTTTAGGGTGTTAAATTGACTTTACTTTGCTTGAAAATATGTACCTTTGTCGCTCATAAGCAAGCGATATGGCAAAAATCGACGACTTCTTTTTCGGTTCAAATTCAGTGCAAGGGATTGACGAGGCGAGATACGACAATCTTGAGCCACTCAAACGTGCGGTGGACGCAATGGCAAACGCCACCTACCAGTGCATATACATTATTGACTACCTAAAGCGAAATTTCTTGTGTGTGTCGCAAAACCCGTTGTTCTTATGCGGCAATACTGCCGAGCAAGTGCAGCAAATGGGTTATGAGTTCTATTTGAGATACGTGCCCGAGGAAGAACAGCAGATGCTGATAGAACTTAATGAAGCCGGGTTTGCCAAGTTCAATGACATGCCTATCAAAGTTCGCCGCAGTTGCTTTATGAGCTATGACTTCCACCTCGGCAACGGCACGAGCCGTCATCTTGTTAACCACAAGATAACACCTTTCGTGCTTGCCGATGATGGGCGCGTATGGTTGGCATTGTGCGTTGTGTCGCTTGCCAACAACTCAACCGCCGGAAACATTGAGTTTCACCGCAAGGGAGAACAACGTTTTTTACTGTATGACCTTGAGCAGCATTGTTGGTGCGAGCGCGAGATGGTGCAATTACGTCAGCAGGACAAAGAGGTTTTAATGCTCTCGGCGCAAGGACTGACCGTTCAGCAAATAGCCGACAAAATGTGTCGCTCGGTCGACACGGTGAAGACTTATAAGCGCGTATTGTTTGAGCGTCTGAATGTAAAAAGTATCACCGAGGCACTGGCCACTGCCACAAATTCTGGTCTGATTTGATTTTCGGCTTATGAGAAGTTTTTCAAACTCGGTCAACATGGTCCAAACCATATAACAAGGAATGAGCATCAATGTCCATCCATTGAAATAGACGTATCATCTTGCCATAGCATTCTCGGACTTTTTGAACATCAACGCATTACCTTTGCAGTGTTAAGTCCCGACAGTCCCTGGTTTACCCAAACTGCCGGGTATGGTTTTTTATAGGGTATAGGGTAATTTTTGTCTTATTTTTTGGCATCTTGCTGGCAATGAAATCCTGCTATAGCTCAATATGCCTTCGATTTCACTTATAGCAATCAGCTCAAACTAAACTCTGTTCTGACATGATTCCTAATGACCGATTTGGGTTAAAGACTGAAACGGAGGTGTGGAATTACTCGATGTAGCCGAACTGGCGGAGCTGTTTTTCCTGGTTGCGCCAGTCGCGCTCCACCTTGACGAACATTTCGAGGAAGACGCGCTTCTCGAAGAATTTTTCGATATCCTTACGGGCCTCGATGCCCACGCGCTTGATTTTCTTTCCCTGATGGCCGATGATGATGGCCTTCTGGGTTTCGCGTTCGACATAGATGACCGCCATGATGTGGATGGCGGTGTCGCTCTCGTCAAATTTCTCGACGATGACCTGTGTGGCATAGGGCACCTCCTTGTCGTAGAGCATGAGGATTTTCTCGCGGATAATCTCAGTGACGAAAAAGCGCGAGTTGCGGTCGGTGAGCGCGTCCTTGCCAAAATAGGGCGGGCTCTCGGGCAGCAATTCCTTGATGCGTGTCATCAGATTGTCCACATTAAAGTTGTGGAGCGCACTCGTGGGAAAAATCTCGGCCGTGGGCAGCAGCGTCTTCCACCGTTCGACGAGGGCCTCGAGCTCAGCCTGTCCGGCAAGCAAGTCGATTTTGTTGATGACCAGCAGAATGGGAATCTTCTCACGGGCCACCTTGTCGAGGAAGTCCTGGTTCTTGGTGGGCGATTCGATGACATCGGTCACATAGAGGAGCACGTCGGCATCGACAAGGGCTCCCGTTGAGTAGTCGAGCATCGACTCCTGCAGCTTGAACTTGGGCTTGAGCACGCCTGGCGTGTCACTGAAGACGATTTGGTAATCGTCACCGTTGACAATGCCCATAATGCGGTGGCGCGTCGTCTGCGACTTGTTAGTGATGATGGAGAGCTTTTCCCCCACCAGGAGGTTGCTCAGCGTGGACTTGCCCACGTTAGGGTTTCCCACGATGTTGACAAAACCGGCTCGGTGCATGATTGTTGAAAAAAGGCGGCGAAAGTCGCCGCCCCAAATGAATAATTATGAAAAAAATTGTGCTTAGTGGTTACTGGTCATAGGCCCACACGAGGTACTCGGCGCCCCATGTGAAACCGGCCCCGAAGGCGGTGAGCAATATCTTGTCACCCTTGTGGAAACGCTCCTTGAACTGGTCCATGCACAGAGGGATGGAAGCCGCACTGGTGTTGCCATACTTCTCAATGTTGACAATCACCTTTTCGGGAGCGATGCCCAGGCGCGACCCCACGGCTTCGATGATACGCAGGTTGGCCTGGTGGGGAATGAAGAACTGGAGGTCGTCGACCGAGAGGTTGTTGCGCTCGATGATGTCGCGCGAGGCCGTGTACATGTCGATCACAGCGTGGCGATACACGGCGCGGCCCTCCTGATACACGAAGTGCTCGCGGGCCTTGACGGTCTCGACGGTGGCGGGACGTGCCGAGCCTCCTGCCTTATATACAAGGTGGGTCAGGCCCGAGCCATCGACATGATAGATACCGTCGATAATGCCAAGCGCAGGGTCGTCGTTGGGCTCGAGGAGCACAGCAGCGGCTGCGTCGCCAAATAGCGGGCAGGTGGCGCGGTCCTCATAGTTGGTCATCGACGACATTTTCTCGGCGCACACTACGATAATCTTCTGGTAGAGGCCGCTCTTGATGTAGGCGTTAGCCATGTAGGTGGCCACGATGAAGCCGGCGCATGCTGCCTGGATGTCAAATCCGTAGCACTTTTTCTCCAGTCCCGTCCCATGCATGATGACCGAGGCGGTCGAGGGGAAGCGGTAGTCAGGGTTCGAAGTGACACAGATGAGCAGGTCCACATCGTCGGGATTAGTGCCCGTATCGGCCAACAATTTGTTTACAGCCTGTATGCCCATATAGGACGAGCCCGCGTCCTTCTTGAGGATGCGACGCTCCTTGATTCCTACGCGCTGGGTAATCCACTCGTCGGTGGTATCGACCATGCGCGAGAGTTCCTCATTGTCGAGCACGTAGTCGGGTACAAAGGAAGCGGTGCCCGTTATCTTAGCGTTAAGCATAGCGTTTTTGGTTCGTGGTTAATCCCGCGTGACGGCGTCCTGCAACAGAAACGCCATCGGCGGGATGACCTTATTATTCTCTACTCAACTTTCCTATTATGCGCGCGGGCGCGCAAATCATTTATACTGCAGCTTCGTCGTCAAACACTTTGCGTCCGCGATAGTAGCCGCACTCGGGGCATACCGTGTGGTACACGTGCCATGCACCGCAGTTCGAGCATTGAGCAATAGTGGGGGCCACAGCCTTGTCATGAGTCCTTCTCTTGGCTGTGCGAGTCTTTGATTGTCTACGTTTAGGATGTGCCATTGTTGTAAAAATTATGTTTGTTAGTTGTTATTATTTCCTTTCAATTTCTCTAATGCCTGCCAGCGCGAATCAATAGGTTGCTCAGCTTCCTCGATAGGCTCCGACGGGGTGGCCTCGGCCAAGCGCGCCATCATCTCGGGATTGCAGTCGCCCTCGTCATGGCAGTGCATGATGGGGATGGTGAGCAACACCGTGTCGCGCATAATCGGCGCCAAGTCGAGCTCGCGCCAGTGTGCGGGCACCTCGAGCACGTTGTCCACGCTGTCGTCGAGTTGCTCGCCCAGCTTGACGGTGAGGCGATAATCGGTGTCGACCGTCAGCTCCATGTCATCGAGACAGCGGTCGCAGGGCACCGTAATCACGCCCTTGCACACGAAATCGAGTTCCATCAAGTCTTCTTTATCTCGAACCACCTTGAGGGCGACATCAACACTTCCGGAGGTGACTTCGGAGCGCTCGATTTCGTTGAAAAATGAGCCGTCTAAGTGGTAGTTAAACTCCTGCTTACCAATAGGTAACGACTTCAACGGCAGCTTGTAGGAAGCCTTCATCTTCAACAATTTTTCGTCAAACTGGCCGCAAAGTTAGACATTTTCCCGTTAACTATCAACGATTTTACCTATTTTTTTAAGGAAAGGGGCATTTTTGCTGACTTTTGATGACTTTCGGGACAGCCAGGGATGAATGAGAGAGTTGCCTCAATCGGGGAGGTTGCGAGGAGCTCAAGGACCAGGGATAGATGTGAGGGCTAAGAGGCATTGATGACCTGGAAATATCGATAACGGACGGCAGTCCTTGTCGCTCCACCGAAAATATCATCAGCGAGAGGAGATGGAATTCCATTTTCGGCGGTTTTTCGGGCGATTTTGGCCACTTTTCGCCCATAAGACCACCTAAAAGAGTGGTCCCAAAATCATCGGAAAATTCGTGTTCACGATTTTTATTTTTTAATAATGTGTCGCCAAAAAATTTGCAGGGAAAGAGAAATATTCCTAAATTTGCCGTTTGATAAGCAATAAACCGCATCTGTCAATGAGAACCGACCTCAGCAGCACCATCAAGCTGGAACAAGTTTCCAAGCGATATTACCGCCCCGAGAGCGAGGTGGAACTCGTTTCGCTCACACGCTACGAGAAAGTTTACACCAAGGTGATGGAAACGCCCGCCGAGTGCGCCGCCGACGCCGCCAGCGACATCGCCCGCATCATAGAGCGCACCGTCGAGGAAAAGGGGCGCTGCGTCATCGGCTTCGGCGCCGGCCGCTGCGCCATCGACATCTACGACGAGCTCGTCAAGCTCTATTTCGCCGATAAGGTGAGTTTCGCCAATGTGGTGGCCTTCAACCTGGGCGAACTGGGGCTGGGCGGCGGAAGCCCCGAGGGGCAGAGCACGATGCGGCGGTTGCGTGAGCACCTGTTCAGCAAGGTAGACATCGAGGAAGAGCACCTTCACACCTTCGACCCTGCAGCCACAAAGGAAAATGTCCATAGCTTGTGCAAGAACTACGAGACGCTCATCGACGAGTATGGCGGCCTCGACCTCGTGGTGTGCGAGCTCACCAAGAGCGCAAGCCTGGCCTACAACGAGAACGGCTCCACGCTCACTTCGTCGTGCCGCCTCGTGTCGCTCAGCAGCCAGTCGCGTCAGCGCCTGGCCGAGAGTTACCAGTGCGAGAGCGTGCCCGCCACGGCCGTAACCCTGGGCATCAGCAACTTACAATCGGCCGGCCGCATCATTGCGGCAGCTTGGGGCGATGCGAGTGCGCAGGCCGTGTTCAACACCATAGAGGGAAGCATCAGCGAGCTCTCACCGGCATCCTACCTGCAAATGCACCATAACGCCAAGCTCATCATCGACCTGGACGCAGCCTCGATGCTCACGCGCTTCAACTACCCGTGGAAGGTGACTTCCTGCGAGTGGAGCGACACCCTAATCAGGCGCGCCCTGGTATGGCTGAGCAAGCTCACGGGCAAGCCGGTGCTCAAACTCACCAACCGCGACTACAGCAACCACGGGCTGAGCGAGTTATTGACGATATTCGGCAGCGCCTATGACGTGAACATCCGCGTCTTCAACGACCTGCAACACACCATCACGGGTTGGCCCGGCGGCAAGCCCAACGCCGACGACACCAACCGTCCCGAGCGCGCCACGCCCTATCCCAAGCGGGCCCTCGTGTTCACCCCGCACCCCGACGATGCCGTTGTCGCCATTGGCGGTACACTGCGCCGCCTCGTGCAGCAGGGGCACGACGTGCAGGTGTGCTTCCTGACCAGCGGCGATCTGGCGGTAAGCGACGAAGACCTTACACGTTACCTCATGTTCAACCGCCACCTTACACGGCGCTTCGGCGTCGATAGCCCGCAATATGCGGCGCTCGACGCTGCGGTAAGCGGTGCGCTCGAAGCCAAGGCGCCCGGCGAAAGCGACAACCCCGACGTGCGCGCCCTCAAAGGCTTTATACTGGCCAGCGAGGCCATCTTGTCGTGCGGCTATCTGGGCGTGCCGCAAGACCATATCCACCAGCTCGAACTCCCCTTCTATGTTGAGCACCCGCACGGCACCGGCAAAATCACGGCAGCAGACGTGGCTCCCATAGCGCGCCTCATCGAACAAGTGCGTCCCCATCAGATTTTCTTCGCCGATGACCTGGGCGACCCGTATGGAACCCACGAACGCGCCGCCAACGCTCTGTTGGCTGCCATAGACGAACTCAAGGACGAGGAATGTATGCGTGAGTGCCGCGTGTGGATGTACCGCGGGCAATGGGGCAGCTGGGACATGGACCACATCCAAATGGCCGTGCCTATGAGCCCCGAGGAGTTCAGTTACAAGCGCAGCGCCATTCTCAAGCACCAATCGCAGGTGCACGACGCGCCCTACCGCGACCCCGACGACGAGAAACAAGGCTGGGAGCGCTCGCTCGACCACGACCGCGCTACGGCACGTCGCTATAGCGAGCTGGGCCTGGCGTGCTACGAGGCCATCGAATCGTTTGTGGAGTACATTCCGCCTCGCGACCAACAACCTTAAGACAATCAAATTATTAACAAATAAAAGTTCTGTTACATTATGAAAAAACTATTATCTACCTTTTTCCTCGCCTTGCTGCCGATGCTCATGATGGCACAAGGATGGCCCGAGAAGTATGACGGAGTCATGCTGCAGGGCTTTTACTGGAACTCGTTCAACGACACCCGTTGGGCCACGCTTGAGCGACAGGCCGACGAGATGTCGCAGTTCTTCGACCTTATCTGGATACCGCAGAGCGGACGTGCCAAGAATGCCACCAGCTCAATGGGCTACGACCCCCTCTACTACTTCAACCAGAACAGCGCCTTCGGCACCGAGGCCCAGCTGCGCTCGCTCATCAACACCTACAAGAGCAAAGGCACGGGCATGGTGGCCGACATCGTTATCAACCACCGTGGCAACGTGAGCAACTGGGTCGATTTCCCCAAAGAGACCTACAAGGGCGTGAGCTATCAGATGGTATCGACCGACATCTGCAGGAATGATGACGGCGGTAAAGCTTTGACATGGGCCAAGCAAAACGGCTACGAACTCAGCGCCAATAACGACGAGGGAGAAGACTGGGACGGCATGCGCGACCTCGACCACATGAGCACCAACGTACAAACGTGCGTTAACGCCTACCTTGACTACCTCATTAAAGACTTGGGCTATACCGGCTTCCGCTACGATGTTGCCAAGGGCTTCGGCGCCGACAAGCTCGCCCTTTACAACAAAAATTGCGGCGTGCAATATAGCGTTGCCGAGTATTGGGACGGCAACGCCGGCACCCTCACCACGTTCCTCAACCGTGCCCGCATCGATGACGTGCGCTACACGGCCACCTTCGACTTCAACTTCCGCTATGCCGTGCGTGACGCAGTCAACAACAGCACCAGCGGCTGGAAAAACCTTTCGGTTCCCGCCCTCGTATCGAGCAGCAATACGCGTCGTTATGCCGTAACCTTCATTGAGAACCACGACACCGAGAGCCGTATCGACGGCAATGTGCAAGACCCCATCAAGAAGGATACCCTGGCCGCCAACGCCTTCCTGCTCTCGATGCCGGGTACCCCGTGCGTGTTCATGACGCACTGGAAGCCTTACAAGAACGAGATTAAGACGATGATTACCATTCGTAAGGCTGCTGGCGTCAATAGCGAGTGCACCTCCACCAAGTACACCAATAGTACCAACTACAACTACTCCATTTTCCGTACTCTCGGCACCAAGGCCACACTCTACTGCGTAGTGGGACCCGATGCCCAGAAGGCCAACGTGAGCTCGCTCTCCAACTTCGACGGCGTGGAAGTGTTAAAGGGGCACCGTTTCCGTCTCTTCCTCTCCCCGGGCGCCGAAACTGTAATCCTTGACCGTTGGACGGGCGACTATACCGAGCCCTTCGACGTGACCGTGAAAGCCGTGAGCGCCAGCAGCGACGCCAAGCTCGTCTATACCACCGACGGCAGTGAGCCCACAGCTTCGAGCACCACAGTGGCCAACGGCGGCAAAATCCACATCGACGCCACCACCACTCTCAAGGTGGGCCTGCTCACTGGCGGCACAGTGAAGAGCGTAGTGACCAACACCTACACGTTCACCACCCAAGACAAGAAGAAAATCACCGTCTACGTCAACGCCGAGGCTGTGGGATGGACCAAGGTCAACTTCTGGTCATGGGGCGGCGACGGCACCCACGCTCCCGATTCGGGCGGTTGGCCCGGTGACGCCGTAACCACCACTACCACCATCAAGGACAAGAAGTGGTTCTCGAAGAACTACTGGATTAGCGGCAATGGAGACTATGTGGACCTCGTGTTCTCGACTGGCACCGGCTCGCCCCAGACCATTGACGTGGTGAACACCGACAAGGACGCTTATTACGAGATTCTCGAAGAACTCGACGGCACCAAACACCTTGTGAACGATGTCACTAAGGAGATGACTAACAGCGTGAACGACGTGCGCACAGCCGACAACACGCCCGTTAACGTCTATACCATCGACGGACGCATCGTGCGTCAGGGTGTGATGCCCGCCGAAGCCACCACCGGACTTGACCGCGGCCTCTACATCGTGGGCCACAAGAAAGTCATCGTCCGTTAATCAACATTATCCCGTGTGCCACCCATCGTTGAAAAGGGTGGCACACGTTTTCCTACCTTTATTTATTATTCATGAAACCTTTATTGAAAACTATCGCGATATTTCTCGTCCTTACCGCCACGCCGGCGGCTTGGGCGCTCACGGGTGACGTGAACGGCGACAACATCGTCAACGGTGCCGACGTGACCGCACTCTACGGCGTGCTACTCGATGGCGCCACCGTCAACGGCAACGCCGATGTCAACCATGACGGCTCCATTAACGGCAGCGACGTGACCGCACTCTACAATATTCTGCTCAACCCCGTAGAACCCAAGCCCGAACGGCTCGCCGGCGGCGATATCTCCATGCTGCCGCGCTACGAGCTGAACGGCGCGCGCTATTTCAACTCCAGTGGTACACGGGTGACCGATATGCTCGCCTATTATAAAGAGGTGGGGTGGAACGCTTTCCGCGTGAGGCTCTTCGTCAATCCCACGAATGCCAACAACGACGGTGTGCTCCAAGACTTGGCCTACGTTAAAGCGCTGGGCAAGCGCATCAAGGACAATGGTTTCCAGTTCATGCTCGACATTCACTACAGCGATAGTTGGGCCGACCCCGCCCACCAGACGCTGCCTGCCGCCTGGAAGTCGCTCTCGACCGAGCAACTCACCACAAAGGTCCACGACTACACTGTTGACGTGCTCAGTGAACTCAAGGCAGCCGGTGCAGAACCCGACCTCATCCAGACGGGCAACGAAATCACCTATGGTATGCTGTGGCCCACAGGACATGTATGGCCTGCCGGCGGCGGGCAAGACGGTGGCTCGTGGGACACCTTCGTGGGCTATCTCCGCGCGGCCTCCAGCGCCTGCCGTGAGCAATGCCCCGACGCAAAAATCATCATCCACGCCGCTATGACCAAGAACTCGAACAATCCCATCAATTTCTACAAGACGCTGAAGCCTTACAACCTCGACTACGACGTTATCGGGCTTAGCTACTATCCTGCCTATACCGGCAGTATAGCAGTGCTCGAAACGGTGCTCAATAGTATTGAGAATACCGAGCCCGATAAGGACATCATGATTGTGGAAACGGGATACAGCTACGCTTGGGCGATGAACGACACCTCCTACGACCTCTCGGGCACATATCCCTATACCGAGGAGGGACAACGCAAAATTACCGCCGACATCGTAGCCAAAATCAAGACGCACCCACGGGTGAAAGGCATTTTCTGGTGGTGGCCCGAACAAAATGACTACTACACCTATCCTCAGGTAACCTCCAGTTGGTGGAACGCAAGCCTCGTCGATAGCCGCAACGGACACATCCTGAGCGCTACTGCCGAAATCGCCAACTACCTTAACGAGTAAGGTTTGTGTCACGAGAGTGACGAGAAATGCATTTTTTTTAAAAATGTTTTCACCCCAACAGAAATTTTTACTAATTTTGGACGCTTAAACCTGAATCGGTCAAGACCAACGAATGACCGATTCAGGTTAAAGAAGAGTGACCTTAGGCTGAAAATTGAACATTTTCACTTTTTAAATAACCTTTTTTATTAACTTTTTTAAAACCAGATCTTCTATGAAGAAACTATTTACTACATGGCTCTTGCTTGCAATCGCCGTTTTGGGATTTCAAGCAAAAGCCGACTTGTGGTTAATTGGTGAACTTTCGCCGTATTCATGGGTCCCTAACCAGGGTGTGCAATTTACCCTCGTTAGCGGCAACGACTACACGCTCGACCTGAATGTGACGTCGACCGGCGACAAGTATTTCGCATTGACCACACAGTTGGCAAGCAGCGCAAGCGATTGGGATGCCATCAAACCTTACCGTTTCGGCGGACAAGGGTATGTGGTGACGCTTGGCGAGGACCTTGCTCTTGTGGCTGGTGACGATCACAGCCCCAAGGTGACTATCCCCGCAGTGGGTGTTTACACCATTAAGTTCAACACGTCCACCCGCGTGATTAACATCTCCCGCAAGGACGGTGATGACACTCCCGAGTTTGTGATGCCCGACTTCTGCACCTGGCAGGATGGTAAAAACTTCGTGTACATCGAAGACACCAACAACTGGGGTGCCAGCGGCATCAACATCTACACGTGGAATGGCTATGACAATGGCGGCTGGCCCGGACAGGCCAACGTGAATTCCACGCCAGTGGGACAGTACGAGGGTCACAACGTGTACCTGTTTGACGTTCCCACCTCAACCCCGGGCAACCTCATTATCAGCAACAACGGTAACAACCGCTTCACTGGAGGCAACCTCAACTGGGTGAACGGCGGCTACTACAATGCTGGAGGAATGCAAGGCGTGGTGGAACAAACCACTCCCACTGAACCCGCCTGGTTTATTGCCGGCTCGTTCACTGATCCCGCTTGGGCCGATGGCAAGCAAGCGCTGACTAAAGGCAATGACGGCAGTTTCTCGATTACGATTCCAGGTATCGAGGATGGTGCCGAGTTCAAGTTCATCGACCAAGACAACAAGTGGTACGGCGGTGACACCGGAGGAAACGAAGGCAACTATGGCGTGCACAAAGACTGGTGCACCGACATCGACCTTGCCCAAGGTGACAACGGCAGCAACTTCCAAGTGAGTGGCGGCGGTGACCTTACGTTCACCATCAGTGCCGACAAGAAGCTCACCATCACCGGTTGGGCCGAACCCACCCCCGAGGAACCCACGCTCTATGTTATCGGCGATTTCCAGAACTGGAAGCCCAACGCAGGCCAAGAACTGACCTACGACGAGAACACCAAGCTCTTCGGCGGCACGGTTACGCTGGCCGATGAAGGCTTCATCAAGTTTACCACCAAGCTTCAGGAAACCGAAGAATGGGGCGACCTCGACAACTATCTGATTGGTGCCGTGAGAGACGGCGACTTTGTGATGACCCAAGAGCTCCTGGGCGAAGAAATCGCACTTGAGGCTCAAGGCGACGCCATCAAGCTGCCCGCCGGCGAGTGGACCCTCAGTGCCGACATCGAGAACAACAAGCTCGTCATCACCGGCACCTGGCCTGAGACTCCCGTACTCGAGGATACCCTTTACATCGCTGGCTCGTTCACCGATCCCGCTTGGGCCGATGGCAAGGTCATGATGAACAAGAACGACACCGCCTTCGTTTACACCATCAATGGTGCTGAGGAAGGCATGGAGTTCAAGTTCATCGACCGCGAAGGCAACTGGTATGGTAGTGAGGCTGAAGGCGAGAGTTTCTGGCTGAACAGCGAGGTGAGCGAGGCTACCCTCGTCACTCCGGGCAAGAACTTCTACATCAACGGCACCGGCAACCTGGTGGTTACCGTCAGCTTGGACAAGACGACGGTCTCTGTCACCGGTTGGGATGCTGCTCCCGCTGTCGAGATTACCGCCGTTGAGCTCCGCGGTTCGAAGAACGAGTGGGCAGAGCCCATCGCAACATTCGAAGTCAAGAACGCCAGCACCGGCTACTGGGAGCTTAA
>JAGCUP010000051.1 GCA_017962765.1 Muribaculaceae bacterium
AGGCGAGATTGGCCTGAGCTGTGAGCGTGGGCAGTATTTGGAAATTGTTGTTCCACTGCACGAGAAAAATGGGATGTTTGGGGCTGATAAAGCCAGCTGGCGACGGAATCTTCACCCAGTCCTTAAGCAAGCCCAGAGTGAGGCGTGGTTGGTAGATGCCGAATCGTGGACTGAGCGACACCATGGCGCGGAACGCGTCGGCATGGTCAACGTTGTCACGGGTGATAATCGTGGTTTCCTCGCTGCCGGGAACTGCCTCGCCCGTGTTGACAATCACATCCCTGGTGCGCTTGTAGTCGAGCATGACACTCATCCATCTCCACATTGCCATCACCGACAGTGAGTTGACAACGGATGGTTGCAGCATGGGGTTACCGCAGTTCCAGGTGAAACGGTTGACGTAAGTGGTGTTGCCCGATAACATGAAGTAGTAAGGTCGCATGATCTTCATTCCATAATTGAGCATGAGTTGCACCTTGCCGGCACGCGCCATCAGCCCCACGCTTGGGAAGAAGTGGTGATAGGTGCGGCTCTGCTCGGCGATGCGCCTGCCGTTGTAGTAGTAATCGGAGTTGACGTTCTCGTTGCGAAGGCCCAGTCGCATCTGTCCGAATGGCAACGGATGGCTGTACTCGGTGAACAGAATATAATTGCGCTCACGCTGCTCGGTGAAAGTGGTGGGCACAATATTCTCGGGGTTGATGTAGTCATCGTTGCGGCGCGTGTTGTCATACTCACCCCCTGCCTGCAGATTGCCACCCCACAGTTGCCATGACAGAACGAGTTTGGAAGCCCACAGTTGGTTGCGCTGCACGCTTCGGATTGTCACCGTGCGGCACTGCTGCTCTTGGCTCACTTCGTTGTTGAAGCTGTTGGTGCGGTCTTTGAAGAACACATAATCAGTGTTGAAGTCAATGGATGTCTTGCCCACGCGGCCATTGTAATAAACGTTGAGCGTGTGTGGCATGTTGGATGTTTTCTTAATGAGCAGGTCGTTGTAGAGGTGGTCGTAGAAAGCGCCATCGGCGGTAATGTCGGCGACAACTCCTCCTGTAGTGCGGTTGAGGAAATGCGCCTTGGTCTCATAGCGGGCACCCACGGCGTGGCGGTCGTTGAAGATGTAGTTGACTCCCCAAGAGGAGTAGAGCGAGTTGGCATGGCGACGGCTGGAGGAGAGACCTTCGTGGTGCCACTGTTTATCGGCATTCACGTCGAAAGTGACGGTCTCCTCGCTCTTGTAGCGGTCGTCGTTGTACCACACGCTGCCGAACACGTCCAGGCCCTTTTGGCGGTAATTCCAGTTTAGTCCTAATGCCAAGTCGGGATACTTGCTTGCCCAGAAACTCGTCTGGGTGTCGAACGAGAAGCCCTCGCCCTGTGGTCGCTTTGTCTTGATGAGGATAACGCTCTCCACATCGGCTTTGTACTTAGCTCCGGGAATGGTGATGAGTTCCACACTTTGAATGTTCTCGCTGCTGAGTTGCTCAAGTTCGCTGTCGTTGCGCATTTGTCGGCCGTTGATGTAGATGAGCGGTGTACCTTTAACAAACACCTCCACACTCGAGCCTTTATTCTGCACACCCGGGAGGTTCTCGAGCACCTTATTGGCTGTTCCCACCTTGCTCAGCAACGTGCCGTCAACATCGGTCTTGATACCCTCGGTGGTGAGGCGGTAGGTGGGGCGTGTGGCGGTCACCGTCACCTCGCCGAGCATGGTTGTCTCGGGCAATAAGCGCACAGTCCCCATGTTGCCGGTTGATGTGACAAGCAATGGCTGATAACCGATATAAGTGATTTTGACTATCGCGCTCACCGTGGCTGCGGTGATGGCAAAATCACCGGTCGTGCCGGTCGTGGTGCCGGTAATGAACGTACTGTCGGTAGGGTTGAGTAAACTGACGGTGGCAAACTCGATTGCAGCACCGTTCTCGTCAACTACCTTGCCGATGAAGTCGGTTGCCGTGGCGACCATAGCCGCCAGCAACATCAGTGTTGAAAGAACAAAGTTTCGTTTCATTGCCGTATCTGTTTAGTGTTGTTTTCTGTCGCAAAATTATTTCGGTTTGCGTTTGTTAGACGTACACTAAAGGGTGAAAAGTTGCAACAAAAATGAGAATCAGGCCACTTTCACACTTTAGGGTGTTAAAAGACCTTTGGTTTGCCTGAAAATTCATACCTTTGCAACTCATAAAGCAAGAGAAATGGCAAAAATCGAAGACTTCTTTTCCGGTTCAAATACAGTGAGCGAGGTTGACCAGGCCTTGTACGGCAACCTAGAACCTCTCAAACGGGCGGTGGACGCAATGGCGAACGCCACCTACCAGTGCATATATATAATTGACTATCTTAAGCGTAATTTTCTTTACGTGTCACAAAACCCGTTGTTCTTGTGCGGCAATACTGCCGAGCAAGTGCAACAAATGGGTTATGAGTTCTATTTAAAATATGTGCCAAAGGAAGAGCAGCAGATGTTGATAGAATTGAACGAAGCCGGATTTGCCAAGTTCAACGCCATGCCTATCGACGCTCGCAGCAGCTGCTTTATGAGTTATGACTTCCATCTCGACTACGGCACTAACCGGCATCTTGTCAACCACAAGATAACGCCTTTTGTGCTTGCCGAAGATGGTCGTGTGTGGTTGGCGCTATGCGTGGTGTCGATTGCCGGCAAATGCACCGCCGGAAACATCGAGTTTCACCGTAAGGGAGAACAACGTTATTGGCAATATGACCTTGATGTGCATTGTTGGCGCGAGTGCGAGACAGTTAAATTGCGTAGCCAGGACAAAGAAGTGTTGATGCTCTCGGCTCAAGGTCTGACAGTTCAGCAGATTGCCGACAAGATGTGTCGCTCGGTCGACACAGTAAAGACCTATAAGCGCGTATTGTTTGAGCGTCTAAATGTGAAAAGCATTACCGAGGCACTCGTCACTGCCACCAATTCCGGGCTTATATGATTTTCGGTTTTTAGAGATTTTCAAATAGAATTCGTACCTTTGCATCACTAAAGCAAGTAAATTATGGCAAAAAACATCATCATAGTCCCGAATCAAGCCGAACTTGAGGCGCAATTCGCGCTCGTCGATTCGATGATTGAAAAATACCGTTCGTCGGCTATTTCAATGGTCAACGTGGCTGCGCTGCAAATGAATTGGGAAATCGGTCAATACATTTCTTCACAGCTGAAATCGGCTCGTTGGGGCGCAAAAGTTGTCAGCGATTTGGCTGACTACCTGAAGCGGATTAACCCTAAACGGCGAGGATTTGGCAAGCGAAACCTCTATAATATGGTGAAGTTCTACGATACTTACAGTGCCGATCATTTCCTAAGGGCAGCAAGCAATTTGCAGCTACCTGAATTTGTGCATTTCTCAACTGCACAAATAGAAATGACCTCAAAATCAGCTACAAACGAAATTGTGCAGTTGGGAACTGCACAATTAGAGGAAAGCATGGAACCTTTGCCGAAACTCTTATCTATTATTCCATTCACAAGCCATGTTGAAATCTTTAATCGCTGTCGCAGCGATGAAGAACGTATATTCTATATGCTGTATGCTCGCCATCAAGGCC
>JAGCUP010000004.1 GCA_017962765.1 Muribaculaceae bacterium
CATGCCATAACAGCTTTATTTTGGCATCTTGCTGCCACTGAAATCTTGCCATAGCCCGCTATGTCTTCGATTTCACTAACAGCAATCTGCTCAAACTAAACTCTGTTCTGACATGATTTCTAATGACCGATTCGGGTTAAAGGGTAAGACGCGAGAAAATACGTCCCTCTTGCATGGCCTTTAACACATATAGCTTCTTCGAAGCAGTATGCGTCTTCTACGCTAATCGCTGAATAGTTACCTGGGTAGAATCAATTGTTAAATGTATTTAAAATCTGTAAAATATTGGCGTAGAATTTTAAAGTTTAATTATTTAACTTTAAATTTGTGGTCTTAACGATTCGTTTAGCCATAAACAACAACAATTATATTACCGTTAGTTATGAAAAGAAATAAATTTGCATTTTCGCTTGTGCTGTTATTTGCGATGTTGTGTGTGCAGGTTTCTGCCCAAACCTCAACATTTACCTATACCGCCAGCCACAGGCTTGACCGCTTCGATGAGTACAGTTATTTTGTCGGGGCCGACAGCGTAGTATCGCACGACTTCGACGAGGCGACCCTCACGGGCACCGTGGTTTATGCAGGAGAGGTTACGGAGGTTGGTAAGTTGGCACTGATGTTTAATTCCGACTTGACCTCCATCGTCATTCCCGAAGGCGTTACCAAGATAGGGTTCCACGCTTTCTATGCCTGTATGAAGCTAACTAATATCACCCTGCCGAAGTCGCTGACCACCATTGACGGTCTCGCCTTCGACTCTTGCAGTGGTTTGGCGAATGGCAAATTTATCGTCGATGATCTCGCATGGTGGTGCGGCATCAACTTTGCTGACTGTTATTCCAATCCCCTGTTTTACGCCAAGCACTTTTATGCTAACGACACTACGGAGATTACAGGTTTGGATATCCCCGAGGGTGTCACTAACATCCCTGATAATGCGTTCTATCATTGTGAGGGTATCACCTCGGTGAACTTCCCGTCAACCTTGGAGTCCATCGGCAGTAACGCCTTTAATTCTACCGGGCTCACATCGGTCGTCATCCCCGAGGGCTTTACCACTATAAATGAGAGCGCTTTCTATCATTGTGCCAATTTGGCCGCAGTCATCATTCCCGAGGGTGTCACAACCATCCGTGGGAACGCATTTGCCTATTCAGGGTTGAGAGAATTGACTCTGCCATCGACCATCCGCAGCATGAGCCAGTCGTTCTATAAATGTGACAGTCTCGTCTCGCTAACCCTCACCGAGGGGATAACGACTATAGGCAGTTCGTTCTACTCCTGCACCTCGCTTAAAGAGGTGCATATCCCGTCGAGTATCAAGCGGTTGGAAGGTAACGACTTCTCAAGCTGTTCGAGCCTTGAAACGGTGACCATCGCCGAGGGAGTGGAGGCAATAAACGGTTTTAGCGATTGCAGCAAACTGTCGTCGATAAATATTCCTTCGACCGCCACCACTATTAGCGGGTTCCGAAATTGCGAAAGTCTGAAAAGTATATATATACCTAAGAATGTAGTCGATGTCACGGGCTTTAACGGTTGCTCCGCTCTGGAAAAGGTAATTATTGAAGATCTTGAGTCGTGGTGTAAGATCTTATTCTCGAGTTACGCCTCTTACAACCCCCAGTGCAATGCCAAGCACCTCTATTTGGGCACCCCTGACAAAAACGAGGAAATCACAGAGTTGGTTATACCCGAAGGAATCACACAACTTAAACGCTACGCGTTCGGCGGTTTGGCGAGCATCACTTCGGTGACGCTGCCATCGTCATTCACGAGCCTTGACAATACCACATTTTACGACTGTTCGGGAGTGGAGAACGTCTATGCCACCTGCAATCCCAATAAGTTATCGTGGGGTGGAAACGGATTCAAGGCCGAGAAAGCCACGATGATGCACGTGACCGACATCGAGGCTTGGCGGGCGAAGTTCCTCGATGCCAATGTAACTTTTGTGGGCGACTTGACGCAATTCCGTTACGCCGCTACCGAGAAAAGCGCAAAATTCGATGAATATAACAATTTTACGGGAGCGTCAGCGGTTGTCGCACACGAGCTCAACTTTGAGACTGGCGAAGGGCTTGTGACTTACCTTGGCAACGTGACGGCAATAGGCGAGAATGCTTTGTCGGGTTGCGCGGTAATCACTGCCATCACGGTGCCCGAGGGGGTGACCGCCATCGACAGCCACGCCTTCGGTGGTTGCACGGCTTTGACAACGGTCACGCTGCCATCGACCATCGAGCTGATTGCCGACGGAGCCTTCGAAGGCTCGAACATTGTCGCTGACATCTATTGCACCGCCAATCCCGACAGTTTCACGTGGGACGGCAACGACAGCGCGGCACAGTTCAAGCCCGAAAAAGCCACGCTCTTCCATGTGGCCGACGCGGCGCCATGGGTGGAGCGGTTTCCTGATGCCAACGTCACATTCATGGGTAACATGACCACGTTTAGCTATACTGCCGCGAAGAAAATCGATGTTTTCGAGAAAATCGAGAATTTCGAGGGAGCCATCGCCTTGGCATCCCATATCTATGACCCGGCCACCGGCGAGGGCAAAGCAATCTTCAGCGGCGAAGTGACAGGACTCAAAAGTAGCACTTTCGCCTATAATACCGCATTGCAAACCATCATCGTGCCGCCTACGGTCACTTCGCTCGGTAGTTACGTCTTCTCACACATTAAAACTCTTACTGCCGTGAACTTGCCAAACACCATCACAAATATGCTGTTTGATGTTTTCTATGATGATGAATCGCTCACGACCGTTAATATCCCCACTTCGATTACTGAACTCCCGTCTTATACCTTTGGAAAATGCCCGAGCCTGACCGAAATAACAATCCCGGACAACATCACTAAGATAGGATCTGACGCATTCTACAACTGCACTGGCTTGGTACAAATTGTAATTCCTGACAACGTCACGCGGATTGAAGAATATGCGTTCTCTAATTGCACAGGATTGACCGCGATAAACATTCCGGAATCGGTAAAGAACATCGGCTACCGATGCTTCTATAATAGCCCCAATCTGGTAAAAGTCATTGTCCCCGACCTTAAGGCATGGTGCGGTATTAGCTTTTACGACAAAGAGTCAAATCCGTTATACTATGCCCATCATCTCTACAGCGACGAGGAGACCGAGATTACAGAAGTGGTTGTTCCCGAAGGGACCAAATTAATTAACCAACACGTTTTCTTCAACGGCTCATTCTTGAAATCAGTATCAATTCCTTTGACCGTCACAAGTGTGGGAGGAAGTGCCTTTGAGGGCTGCGAAGCGTTAACCGAACTCGTCCTGCCCGATAGTGTGGCGACAATCAATTACCGTACATTCTACGGTAGCGGCATCACCACACTTACCCTGCCGGCTCAACTCACTAAAATTGATTACAGTGCATTCGCCGGTATGGCCGAAGTCTCCGACGTTTATTGCGCCGCTGATCCCGCAAAACTCTACTGGTTCGGCAGCGACAACGCCGAGGCGTTCAAACCCGAGAAAGCCACGCTATTCCACGTTGAGGACAAATTGCCCTGGATAATGAAGTTCCCGAACGCTAATGTCACGTTCTATGACGGTTTCCCCTTATATGGCGATGTGAACGGCGACGGTCTCATCAGCGGTGCCGACGTGACATCATTGTACAGCGTGCTGCTTGATGGAACGGAAGTTGCCGGTGATGCCGACGTGAACCGTGACGGTGTGGTGAGTGGTGCCGACGTGACCGCCCTCTATTCAATTCTTTTAGGTAACTAAACCGATGAAAGAGCTCGACATTATAGCGCACGTGCGCAACGAGGTGGCGACTCGCAAGGAG
Organism: Muribaculaceae bacterium; assembly: GCA_017962765.1. Classification (GTDB taxonomy): domain Bacteria; phylum Bacteroidota; class Bacteroidia; order Bacteroidales; family Muribaculaceae; genus Sodaliphilus. Next base: position 3,828 of record JAGCUP010000004.1, read on the forward strand.
CTTACCGGCGAGAACCTGTTTCTCGCCTGGGGCTATCCCACGGCAATCGTCCTGCTGCTGGAGTTTGTGGCCCTACTCGTGTGGGACGAGAACTGGTGTGCATGGCTGTGGGGCGGCATCCCATTGATGGGCGTGCCTCTACTGGTATATTTTCTGAAAAAGGATTATAAGCGCACGGGACGCATGACACTCGACCAAAACGTAATTTTGCAAATGTGGATTTTCGTAGGATGCGTGTGTTGCGTAGATGGCATCGCCACAGGCTTTGCCGGCGTGTTCATGCAATGCTTCTTTCCATTCTTGGGATTATTGTGTGGCATGGGGTGTTTCCTCACAGGCGTCATTTTACGTTTCCGCCCCAAAACGATGTTTGGCATCATGGCCACAGCCTTGTCGTTTGTCACTTACTTTTTTCAAGGTGAGATGTGGCACTGGCAGTTGCTGCTGACCGCCATGGTCATCGTGGTGTGCTTGATAATTCCCGGGCATTTGTACCGTCGCCATGTCAAGCGGTTTACTGCCGGCGAAAAAGAGAAAGAATAAACATTTATTTAATAAAATATTTTAATAAAAAAAAGATGAAAACATTTAGATTTTTGGGAATGTTGCTGGTAGCCACATTGGTGGCTTTCGGCATGAGCTCTTGTGGTGATGATGAAAATGACGAGCCTTTTGGCGGGGGTACCTCGCAGATTACCGTCAATGGCACGACATTCAAGGTGAACCGTGCGTATTGGAGCGCGGAAGTGCTCAACGAAAACGATGTGTTCTACACCTTGTATCTGTATAACTGCGATGCCACAAACCCCACCGACCCGTGGCACGCTGTCACCATTATCTATAAGGTGGTTGACGGGGCTACCGACACCTTCGCCACGGGCGAGTTCGACGACTTTGAGGTGTCGCTCTCCATTGTGAGCGCCGACAGTTCAAAAGACCGTTGGTATTTGGGCAACAGCAATCAGGACGGCAACAGTGCCAAGCTCCGTGTGAGCAAGGAGGGCGGCATCACGGTGAGTTTCGATGCGATGAAGTATGGCGATGGCATTAACGCGCCCCAGTATATGGGCACGTCGTTTACGTTCACCGGTTCGATACAAAAATATCCGACAAGTAAATAATTTACATGACTGAATTCAAGTTTCCGCCCATCAACCCGTTGCTGCACAACGAGCTGCGACTGAAAATCATGGTGGCTCTCGACAACTTGAAGAATGCTGACTTCGTGTATTTGTGTCGAATTACCGAGGCCACGCGAGGCAATGTGAGCGTACAAATCAAGACGCTGCACGAAGCGGGTTACATCAAAGTGAGCAAGACCGGAATGGGGCGAATGTCGCACACTACATGCCGTGTTACGAGCCGAGGCCGCAAGGCCCTCCAGGCCTACGAGCAAGGTCTTCACCGACTTTTCACTGAGGATGTGCCCAGGCAGGAAACGCAGCAGAAGGCGTTGTAGCCTTGTTTGAGAAACATAGCATTATGTCACCGGCAATTTCCATCAATGGATGTTGCCGGTGACTGAAATTATGACTAATTTTGCCGACGAAAAATAATCAGTCGAAGAAATGAAAAAGGCAATCTTACTCATAGCAATATTGTTCCCGCTGTTGTTGCACGCGCAGACAGGGGAGTATGGTGTGTATGTCAGGCAAGGCCGTATGGCGAAGGGCGTTCGTGAAAGCGTTTACTTTCCGATGCATAGTGTGATTAAGTTCCCGCAAGCGTTGTATGTTGCCCATTTTCTGGAAAAAAATGGCATTGGCATTGAGGATAGATTGCTGGTGAAAAAGGAAGACCTCATGAAAGACACCTGGTCGCCCATGCTCGCGAAGATGGACGATGAACGCTGGTTCTCTTACGCCGAGTTGCTGGCCTTGTCGTTGCAGGAGAGCGACAACAATGCCTGTGACATTTTATTTGCGGCGTGTGGCGGCCCTGCTTCGGTTGAGGAGTATATACGTGGATTGGGCATTGACGGCATTTGCCTCTGTGCCACCGAGCGGCAAATGCACGAGGACCCCGCACTGAGTGAGGAAAACTGTTGCACGCCCGAGGCCATGGTGAATCTATTGGAATGGTTCAGGGAGCATTGCATGGAAAATGAGAGTTTGCGGCTCGTGTGGCAACTGATGTCGTCGTGCAAGACGGGACAATCGCGCATCCCTGCAGCATTTGCCGGCGACGCGGTGGTGGCTCACAAGACAGGCACAGGTTTCAGGACCGAAGACGGAAAATGCGACATCAACGATGTGGGTATTGTGTTGCTGCCCGACGGCACGCGCCTCACCATAGCAGCCTTTGTGCGGCAATCCCACACGGAAAGCGAAATCGCCGAAATCATAAGCCGCCTACTGGCCGAATACTTTGCTAGGTGCTCA
>JAGCUP010000052.1 GCA_017962765.1 Muribaculaceae bacterium
AATATAGAACTTTGCGATGAAGTTGTACATAAGCGATATGTAATTTAAAGTTTTTGTTTTCACCTCTAAATTACTAAATATCAGCGATATGTGCAACTTTTTCATTATAAAAATTTAAAAAATTAATTCAACCAACAGGTTTTAGTTATGTATAAATTCACCTATATTTTAATTTCATTTTTTTTCTTCTTGATTTTGTTTTCTTGCAACAATGGTCAAGAAGTTTACTCAATTTTTACTCGTGAGAGTCTTCAAAAAATTGAAAATAAAGTTGAAACTATAGAGAGGGAGACAATATTTAAAGCTCTTGGAGATACTGCTTTTGGAACTGTGAGGTTTGGTCAAGACAAAGAAACAACAATATCAGATATTATTAAGTTTCAAAATCAGTTGCAAATAGGTGGTACAGGCTTCCGTTTTGGAAATATTTTTTTTGAGGACATGAGCGAGAAAGTGACTGATTATGAAACGATTCCTGGACAGGAAGTTAAAAGTGGATTATTTATAGATTATCCAGTTGTATTTAATAAAAAATTAACCTCAATCACATGGATTTCATCATCCATGTATGAAACCAAAATATCTACTGTTGACAAACAACTTAGTGATTTGGTTGATTTGTTCAAGGCCAAATATGGTCCACCAAGTATTAAATATAATAAAAATAATTGGTGGCACTATTATGGCGACAATTATTATTTAGGGGGATATGCTGCAGGGTGGGAAACTTCCAATAATAGGGTTTTAATTGAAATTCAGAGTGCTGACAGTTCAATAGAGCCTAATGGGATTTTTAGATATAAAATAAAGGTTAGATTTATTAATATAGAATTGAATGAAATATTGAATGATTACCAACAGAGTGTCAAGAAGAACATTCAACAAGGAAAAAGAGAAGCAGAATTGAAGGAAAATAAAAGATATATTGATGCACTTTAGCTCCAATTTAAAGGGTTAATGGTTGAGCGGGGTACGACTGTTTTTTGGCTCCGGAAACCTCAATCAATGAAAAATGAGAGCGCCTCGCGAATGATTGTCGCGGGGCGCTCTCGGGTAGCCCATAGCAGAATCGAACTGCTCTTTCAAGAATGAAAATCTTGCGTCCTAACCGATAGACGAATGGGCCTGATGCACGTCGGCCAATGTCGCGTGCCACATGAAGGGGCGCCCGGCACTGAGCCGCGTGAGGGAGTTATATAGTGTTGATGTGATGAGCGATTAGAGCTTGCTGATAGTGTGGGCGAGCTTCGACTTCAGGTTAGCGGCCTTGTTCTTGCTGATGAGGCCCTTGCTGGCGAGGCGGTCGAGCAGCGAAGTCACACGCTTGTAGTTCTTCTCGGCGGTAGCCTTGTCGGTTTCCTTGCGGAGCTTGCGCACGACGGTACGCATGGTTTTGCCGTAATAGCGGTTGCGCAGGTTGCGCTTCCTGGACTGACGAATTCTCTTTAATGCTGATTTATGGTTTGCCATAATTTCTTTTAAAATGTTTTATTTAAGTTGTTGATTTATAGTAGCCCATAGCAGAATCGAACTGCTCTTTCAAGAATGAAAATCTTGCGTCCTAACCGATAGACGAATGGGCCTTCCCAAGATTTTTCGCAAAAAGCGCCTGCAAAGGTACGCATTTTTTTTTAACTTCCAAAAAAAACTTATTGAAAACCCAAAAAATCACGTTTCTATGACATAACAATCATAATTTAATCCCCATAGAAACAACTTTGCGAATGAAAAACGGGCAGCACATCAGGAGCAGCCGGCAGCAGGTCGGTGTAGTCCGAGGCTCACTGCCGCGGAAAAATTAAGCACCTCGCGCGCGAGCGTGCGTCGCGCAGTAAACTTTATTTAACGCGAAAATTTTGGGCGGGTTGGGCGAAAGGGTTAATTTTGTAAGTTAAACCGCAAACAACCCTTTCAACGATGAGTATTTGGAACAAAATAAAGGATGCGATGCTGGGCGATGAACCGCAAGAGGAGATGTCGCCGCTGATGAGCCGCAAAGAACTCGAGGACAAGATTCTCGAGCATTTCATCACACGCATGAAGCACGAACAAACAAAGGTGAGCTTTCTCTACCCCACCTGTTTCAAGATATACCTCAATAGCGAGGACCATGACGCGCAATGCGAAGCCTTCGAGGTGACGGCCACCGACATGGTGGCGCTCTTCAACGAAGAAATTCGCAATATGCTAAAGAAATACCCCGACCATAAGCCGCTGGCACGCAGCTGGGAATTTCAGTTCGAGAGCATCGTGCCCGGCGATATCATTGAGGGTAAAGACGACATCGCGCTGCAGCCACACGAGGTCTTCATCCTCTCCAAGCTCTACCCCACTCCACAGGCCACGGCACAACCTGTCGAGGGACAAGGCCGCATGGTGATGACCATGCACCCCAAAGATTCGCGTTTGAGCAAAGTGCATTTCAACCCCAACGCCGTGGGTGGTATGGATGTGCGCTCGCCAGGACACTTCACTATACCCCTCATCGACTTCGACCATGTGGGAGGACCCAAGCGTCCTGACGACATCGTCACCACCGCAACTGTGGCCGGCAATGACCGCAAAACAGAGGTGGAGCTCACGCCCTCGAGTCCTAGCACCGAGAACCTGCCGCACGAACAGCAACGGCCGCGACAGCCGCTGCCACTCCAACACGGCTTCGCCATCTTGCGCATCGACCGCACCGAGGGATGCTTCCTCGTCGACGGCGCCGCTTCACGTGCGCTCACCATGGAGCAACAGGTGCTGCAGGTATGTGGCCGCAACGCCAGCAACTTCTTGGGCGGCGTGCAGGTGGGCATCCTCGACAACGAGGCCATCTTCAATCCGCACATCATCATCCGCCGCAGCAACATCAACGGCAACTTTTCCATCGAGGCCAAGGGTGACACGCGACTCAACGAGATGGCCCTGACGCTCCATCGCCCCACCCCGCTCCCCAACAACTCGGTAATCCTGCTCGGAGGCCGCGTCCAGCTCAAGTTCGTCATCAACAAGTAACACGTCAGCCATGCCACAAGGACAATCACAAGTGCGCGAGCGCCAAGACACCAAGCTGCGCGAGCCACGACGCTACAAGGTCATCATACACAACGACGACTTCACCACCATGGAGTTTGTCGTCATGGTGCTCATGCAGGTCTTCTTCCTCACCGAGGAGAACGCTAACGCGCTCATGCTCGAGGTGCACAACGCCGGAAAAGCCGTCGTGGGCTCTTATACCCGTGACATCGCCGTGTCGAAGGCCGACAAGGCCACACGCCTGGCACGCGACAACGGATTCCCTCTTCGTTTAACCATCGAACCCGAACTCTGATACTATGGCCGAGATTGAACAAACACAAAGGGTTGCCAAAGTATTGAGCGGCGCCAACGCATTCTGCAAGGGCCACCGCCACGAGTTCCTCATGCCCGAGCACGTGTTGCGCGCCATGATTGAGGACTTCAACTTCAACCACGCTTTCAACATCTTCTACGACCCATTAAGACTCGTGCAGCGACTCGAGGAGTTCTTCGCCACCCTCGAGCAAATGCCTGGCGAAGAGGACTACGAGGCCGGAGCATCCTGCCAAATGATAGAACTCATCACCGCAGCCATGCTCGACGTGCAGAACAGTAGCGCCGAACGACTCGACATCACACACCTCACTCGTGCGATGCTCGACCTTGAGGATTCCTGGGCCGCATACCTGCTCCACGACTGCCTCCTACACAAGGAGGCCAACTTCCTGAGCCAGCTCGTCAACTTCTGCGAGTTCGACGATATGTTCCCCAACGACACGGACAAAACACGCGCCAATGACACCGAGCCCGAGTGGAAATCCTGGGTCTCCTGCATGAACGACCATTACGAGAGCCACAACCGCCTCATTGGGCGCGAAAGGGAGCTGAAACGAACCATCGAGGTGCTGTGCCGGCTCGACAAGAACAACCCGCTGCACGTCGGTGAATCGGGCGTGGGAAAGACCGCCCTCGTGTGGGGCCTAGCACGACTCATCGAAGAGGGAAAAGTGCCGCCGCGACTCAAGGGTAGCCGCATCTACCAGCTCGACATGGGCACCCTAGTGGCCGGTACACAGTATCGGGGCGAATTTGAGAACCGCATCAAGCTCATCATGGACGGCATTGTCAAGGAGGGCGACAACAATATCCTCTACATCGACGAAATTCATACCCTGGTGGGAGCAGGCGCCACCAGCGGCGGCGCCCTCGACGCATCCAATATGCTCAAGCCCTACCTCGAGGGCGGCACCATCCGCTTTATCGGTGCCACCACCTACGACGAATATAACCGACACTTCTCGCGGTCGAAAGGGCTGATGCGACGTTTTCAGCAAATCGACATCGTCGAGCCCAGCGTTGAGGAGGCCATCCACATCCTCATGCAGCTCAAGCCGCGCTACGAGGACTTCCACGGCGTGAAATATGACGACGACGCCATCGAGTTCGCCGTGCGGGCAAGCGCAAAGCACATCAACGACCGATTCCTACCCGACAAGGCCCTCGACCTCATCGACGAGGCCGGGGCCGCCATGGAGCTCAACGAGAAACCCGCCACCATCGGCAAGAAGGAAATCGCCGACGTGCTCGCCAAGACCTGCAAGGTCGACGCACTCGCCGAGGCCGAAGACGACGACTACCGCCAGCTCGAGGACCTCGCCGCCCGCATGTTGTCGCAAATTTACGGACAGGACGAGGCTATACGACAGGTGGTCGAAAGCGTGCAGATGGCTCGTGCAGGACTCCTCGACGATAACAAGCCGCTCGCCTCGCTCCTTTTCGTGGGACCCACCGGTGTCGGCAAAACCGAGGTGGCACGTGTGCTGGCGCGCGAACTGGGCATTGAACTGGTGCGTTTCGACATGAGCGAATACACCGAGCGACACGCCGTGGCCAAACTCATCGGCTCGCCGGCAGGATATGTGGGCTACGAAGACGGCGGACTGCTCACCGACGCCATACGCAAGACACCCAACTGCGTGCTCCTGCTCGACGAAATCGAGAAGGCACACCAGGACATCTACAACATCCTGCTCCAGGTCATGGACTACGC
>JAGCUP010000053.1 GCA_017962765.1 Muribaculaceae bacterium
AATGGGAACATTCAGATTTATCTTCGGATAGCTGGTGCCGGTGAGCGTGACCGAAGTCACCGAAGGCATAGCGGGCATAGCAGCTACCTCAACTATCTTGGTGAGCACAGGCTCGGTGTAGATGCTGTAGTAACTCAAACTTGTCTGTTCGGCGTTGATGATCACCCAGTCGTCGGCGGTGAGCTTGTTCTCGTCGGCGTTCATCGTAAAGGTGATATCGCCAATGCCGTTTTCGCCATAGCCCACGAAGAACATGTCATATTCCTCACCCCAGTACTCGTATGCACCGAAGTATTGGCCGGTGGCAAAGGTCACCGTGTTGCCATTGCGCACACCCTTGACCCAAGCATCGGGCAGGTAGTCGCAAAGGCCTTGCACATACACGTCGTTGCCATCGAAGCCCACTTGCACTTGCCTACTCACATCCTCATAGACGGCATTATCATCGTCGTCAAATGAGAGGTCTTGAGCCGTAAACAGCCAAGTCTCGGTCTCGAGGCCGTCGGGAACTTCCACCACAGTGGGGACAACAGGCTCTTCTTTAGAGATGAGAGCCTCGGCCTCGGTGTAGCAGTAATAAGAAATCGACTCCTTCAGGGTATTGACAATCATTATGTTGTCAAGCGTGTAGGTGTCGGCATCGGCATCGTAGGTGAACGTAATATCGTCAACTCCACTGGTATATCCCACGAGATAAATAGGCTGGCTACCATAGAGGCCCATGTATTGTCCTTGCGGGATGGTAAGCGTGGTGCCGTCGAGCGTACCTTTTGCCCAAGCCTCAGGCAGGATTTCGCGGTCGGCATCACCGGTGGCGAGGCCCTGGATATAGACGTCATTGCCGTCTTTCACCACTTGGACCGTGGACGAGAATTTATGGTCGGCACTTGAGTAGTAACTCTTACCAGAATAGTAGTAAGTCTCGGGCGTCACACCGGCGGGAGGCGTGACCACATCTTCGAGTTGGGTCTCGGTGTAAACACTGTTGTAGTCGCCTGCTCCGTACCACGTTTCATCGTCGTCCCACACACCGCCCAGCAAGTGGGTGGCACTGCTGCCGTTCAGCGTGATGGTGTTACCGTCGATGGTGTAAGTGGCTTCGGTCGTCTCGCGGTCGGCCAGTGTGGTGCCGTCATAAAGAGTGATCGGCGAAGTGGCACCTGCGGGAATGTTAACCCAAGCGATTTCCAGGTTGTAACCGTAAGAGCTGTTGTACACGGTTTGGGGCAGGGGCACGGTGATGGTGTTGCCACTGATGGTACCCTTCACATAAGTGCCGGTGCTGAGATAGCAGACCGGGTCGAGCAGATACACCTCGTTGTTGGCGGCATACACGATAGTGAGCATGCCTTCCTGGGTATCGGCTATTGCCGTGCCTGAGCTTGAGTAATAAGCATTGCCGGCACGATTGTAGTACTTCGTCTCGCCTTCGGGAGCCTCGGTAATGAGCGCGGTTGCCTTGTGCGGCCTGTTGACTTTGCTGGCGGCAGACTTGTCGCGTTGCAAGTCGGCTTTCAGCGTCATTTTCATGCCTTTCTCGGGTGCGGCTGTTAGGCTCTTAGCCTTCGCAGCGACACCCTTCTCATAGGCAGCGGGCAGCGAGTGCGCCTTTGGAGCAGGACGCTGCTGCACGCCTTCCTTTTGTGCGAAAGCGGTCATGACCACCATCGCAGCAAGAAAAAGCGTAATCTTTTTTCTCATAAGTTAAACAAATTTTAAATTAATAAACTGTGCCCCCTAAACAGGGGCGTTATCGATATCGTTTGCAAAGTTATAACATTTTTTAATAATTTGCCAAGAAAACCCTACCTTTTTTTTCAACAAACTTCAAAAAAATGCCGAAACCTCATTTGTTCATTAATCATGATAGATAATTTGGCGTAGTTTAAGGCGGGTGGCCCACGCTTGGGGTTCGCCGTGCGAAACAACGGTAGCCGACGGCGCAAGGCGCAGCAACGGAAGGTCTTCGCATGAATCGGAAAAAGTGAACCATCGCAACCGATTCACGTTTTTCCCTAAAAGCGTGTCAACGGCCTTCAACTTGCGCTTCCCCATAAGGTCGGGGCCGTCGAAGCAGCCCATGCACACGTCCTTATCATTAAATTTGAGGCGTGTGGCGAGCACATCGTTGATGCCCATTTCTTGGGCAAAATAGTTGACGTAAATGTCGAATGCGCCGCTCACGATAACAAGGCGGTAACCTTTGCCGCGCAAGCGCTCGAGTTCGTCGAGCACCTCGATAATGAGGTGGGGCTTGATTCGTTCCTCGTAATAGCGTGCGGCGAGCGCGGTGAACTGCCCGTGCGTATAGCCTTTGAGTTTATAGGCGTTGAGGCGTTTCACCACCGAGAGGGCGGGGAAGAGGTGTCGCACCAGGCCCGTGACGCGCAGGCGGTGAAGCCACGCGATGACGCGGTCGGTGCGGTGTGCGTGCCGTGTGGGCATCTCTGCCGCCACAAAGTGTGTGAAGGCGACTGCCGTGGGAAAATCGACCACGGTACCGCAGAAGTCGATAAGTGCGACTTTCGCGGTTTCGTCACGCCTTGTCGGGGAGTTGTCGCACATAGATGTCTCGTTGCGGGAAAGGAATTTCGATGTTGTTCTCCTGCAGGGTGTTGTAGATGGTTTCTTTTACCTTATAAACGAATTCTATCTTCTCCTCAACGAGCACCCAGAAGGTGATAAGGAGGTTCACCGAGTTGTCGCCAAAGTCGTCGAAGGCGACCTTGAAGCCTTGCTTTTTCTGTATGATACAACGGTTGCCCTTGTTGACTACGAGCTTGTTGAGGGCCTCAACGAGCATATCGCGCACCTCGTTGACTTTTACACCGTAGGCCACGCCCACCGGCAGCTTAACATATTCGTAGCTGTGGTTGCGTGTGAGGTTCTTAAAGTTTTTATTGAAGAGTGATGCGTTAAGGAACGCAATTACAGAGCCATCCAATGTGACGATTTGAGTACTTTGATAGGAAATGCTCTCCACCTTTCCCAGGATACCGTCGCACTCGATATAGTCACCCACGCGCACACGTCCCGACATGAGGCTGAGGCCGTAGATGAAGTTTTCCAGGATGTCCTTCATGGCGAAACCGAGACCAGTGGCGAGGCCCGCCGAGATGAGCGAAATACCGCTGTTGGGCACCTGGAAGAGGATGAGGCAGAAGATGAAATAACCGCCCCACACGAGTATGGAGATGATGTTGTTGGCCAGGGTGAGGTTGGCGCGGTAGTTGGGGTTCTTTTTCTTGCGGTGCGTCTTGTAATAGCGGAAGAAACTATGCCCAAGGTAGTTGATGTAGCGGAAGATGAAGAACAGTCCCACCGCCAGCACAATTTTATACAACGAGAGCTGCAACATGCCCGTCTTATCGACGAAGTTGTAGAAGAATGCGTTGACAAAGATTTCCTGCATGTCGAAAAGGCGGGCGGCCATCATGACGCTCAGTAACACGCTAAGCACGGCAAGCACGGGGAGCACGGCTTTGGTGAAGAGGTCGAAGAGCCACGTCTTGTTGATGTAGTCGCCCTTGCGCAACTTGCCCAGCAGGTCGGCGCGCTCGCTTTCCTTGAGCTCGCTCTTGCCACTGATTCGCTTGATGAGATAACGCTTCTCGAAGAGGCGCGCCAGGTAGTAGAGGCACACGATGGATTGGATGCAGGCAAGCTGGAACGACCACCACACCATGATTTGCACCGCAAGCAGGGTATAGCCGGCCCATGCCAGGATGCAACCCGCAATCATGGCCACGAGCGAGATGCTGGCGAAGATGACGTCGCTCTCGGGCAAAACCTTCGTGCCCCGCCGCCTTACGGCAATCAGCTGCCAGATGGTGAAGATGAGCAGCAGTGCCGGGAAGATGAGGTTGACCAGGTTGTTGGGGATGAAGATGATGCGGAACACAATTACGATGAAGGCCGTGAGCAGGAAGGGTGTGTAAATCTTGACACCGGCCTTGAGTTGAGACCCGTTCAGACGAATAATGAGCGAGAGCAACATCACCTCGATTAACCATGCGAAATTGATGATGATGCCTATCGCCATCAAGATGAAATTATTGTAGGTGAACGTGTTGGCGATGCTGATACCCAGGATGAACAGGAACACGCCGCAGGCTACGCCTATCAACACGCGCTTCTTGCGGTAGCCCTCATTCTCCTTGATGCGGCGCGGCAGCAGCCACTTGAGGATGATGACGCTAAGCAGTGTGGCGACGAAGATATAAAAGAGTATGAAGACCGATATGCCCAGGATGACGGGACCGCGCCAATCGCTTTTTACCGTGCCTTCTTGTCCACTGAGTGTGAGGTATTTGTCGTTGACGTCGTTTTGCGAGCGGCGTATCATCGAGGGTAGCGACATGAGCACCTGGAAGTAGTTCTGCCCACCGTTGACGAAGATGCTCTGCCGCAGCTCCTCATATCGCTTGAGGGCATAGCTGTTGATGGCTTCGAGGCGTTTCGTCACCAGATCGTAGTAGTGTTGGTCATTAGCGATTTTCTCGATAGAGGTGACGAGGTTGTTGCGTATCTCGGTGGCATAGAAGAGGCAGCGTTCCCTGAGCTGTTGCTCGCGCTCGTCGAGCATGAAGAGTTCGCGTGTTTCCTCCCTCACTTCCTCGTCCATGGCTTCGACAAGACTATCGACGGCAGCCACGGCGACGGCAGCCGCAGTACTGTCGGCGGCGATAGTGTCGATAGCCACTGCGGTGGGACGGGTTTCCTTGGCTACGGTGGGCACGTCGTTGATGACGGGCGCAAGATTCTTGAGCACGTTCACGAGGCTGTCGTATCGTTCCACCTCGCTGGTGAGCGATGAGAGAATGCGCTGGTAGGGCAAGCTCGACATCCTGTTGTTCTTGTAAAGATTGGTG
>JAGCUP010000054.1 GCA_017962765.1 Muribaculaceae bacterium
AACACTAAACTTTAAACTAATAACTCTCCTCTCTCAATTTCTGTCAAAAAAAGAGCCAACCACTGTTGAGTGGTTTACTCTTGGGAGGTTGGCCTACCCGGATTCGAACCAGGAAATGCGGCACCAAAAACCGTTGTGTTACCGTTACACTATAGGCCAATCTTAACATCATGAGAACATGAATTCCCAAATGCGGTGCAAAATTACTGCAGTTTGCGCAATCTTGCAAATTTTTTGCAATTTTTTTTATTTGGCGATGAGCAGGAAGTAGTTCTTCTTGCCGCGCTGGGCGAGGATATACTTGTCATTGAGGAGGAATGAGCTGTCGATTACCATGTTCTGGTCGGTCACCTTCTCCTTGTTGATGCTCACGCCACCACCCTGAGTCATCTTGCGCATCTCACCCTTGCTGGGGAAGACGGCAGCGTTGTCGGTGAGCAGCACGATGGCAGGAACGCCCTCATTGAGAGCCTCGCGGCTTACCTCAAACTGTGGCACACCCTCAAACACTGAGAGCAGGGTGTCCTCGTCGATCTTGTGGAGGATGTCCTTTGCCTTGTTGCTGAAGAGGATTTGCGAAGCCTCCACGGCCATCTCATAGTCCTGCTCGCTGTGTACCATGATGGTGATTTCCTTGGCGAGTCGCTTCTGCAATGGGCGCATGCCTGGATCACGCTCCTGTTCTTCCTCGAGGGTCTTGATCTCCTCTTGTGGCAGATCGGTGAAGATCTTGATATACTTGGCTGCGTCGGCGTCGCTCACGTTAAGCCAGAACTGGTAGAACTTGTAGGGCGAGGTACGCTTGGGGTCGAGCCATACGTTTCCGCTCTCGGTCTTGCCGAACTTGCCACCGTCGGCCTTGGTGATAAGCGGGCAGGTGATGGCATAGGCTTCGCCACCGGCGATGCGGCGGATGAGTTCGGTACCGGTAGTGATGTTGCCCCACTGGTCGCTACCGCCCATCTGCAGACGGCATCCCTCGTGCTCATAGAGGTAGAGGAAGTCATAGCCCTGGAGCAGCTGATAGCTGAATTCGGTGAACGACATACCGTGGTCGGCGTTGGCAGCCAGGCGTTTCTTGACGCTGTCCTTAGCCATCATATAGTTTACGGTGATGTGCTTGCCAATGTCGCGGATGAAGTTCAGGAACGAGAAATCTTTCATCCAGTCGTAGTTGTTGACGAGTATGGCGTGGTTGGGCGCGTCGCTGTCGAAATCAAGGAAGCGGGCCAGCTGGGCGCGAATAGCCTCTTGGTTGTGGCGAAGCGTGGCCTCGTCGATGAGCTTGCGCTCCTGCGACTTCATCGAGGGGTCGCCAATCATGCCCGTGGCGCCGCCGATGAGGGCGATGGGACGGTGTCCTGCGTGCTGGAAGTGCTTGAGCATCATGATGCTGACAAGGTGCCCGATGTGAAGCGAATCGGCCGTGGGGTCGATACCCACGTATGCACTGGTCATTTCCTTGTTGAGTTGTTCCTCGGTTCCGGGCATGATGTTGTTAATCATGCCGCGCCAGGTAAGTTCTTCTACAAAATTAATCTTGTTCGTCATAAGTTATTGTTTAGTTGACAAGTTAACGAGTAAATATGTTAACAAGCAGTTAGTTTTGTCATTGCAGGTTCGCGGCATGCCGCGTCAAGTTTGCGGCTGCAAAGTTAGCAATTTATCTTCACATGGCAAAACGTGGGGATAATGGCGGTTTGGTTTTAATATAGAGCGGTGCCCCCAAGGCCAACGGGCTGGGGGCACCGAAAACATTGTGAAAACAAAAACTAGTGAGTGGCTCCCATCACGTGGGCCACCCGTTGCACTTTACGCACACCGTTGGTGCTGATGACTTCGATGAAGTAGATGCCGTAGGGGTAGGTGCTCAAGTCGAAGGTGACGTCGCTCGAGTCGACATACTTGTCGTGCGTGAGTACACGGCCCGTGGCATCGAAGAGTTGCACGCTGCGCACTCCGGCCGCGCACCGCACGTTCACTATGTCGGGCGTAATGGCCGGCGTGATGACGATGCGGGCACCCGTGGCATTGAGGTCATTAATGCCGCTGCTGCCCAAGTTGATATCGTATGGCTCGTCGAGCGATCCCACGACAACGTCGGTGAGGAAGGTGAGCCCTTCATCGACTACGACATCTTCGCCGTCAATCATCGTGTGGAGCGCCACGGGTTTGCCAAGCTCATCGGCATTGCCGGCAATGGTAAGCAAATAAAGGTTACCAGAGGCATTGACAGCGCCTCGACATTCGCCGTCGATGAATGCGGCGAGCGTCTCGCTCGTGTAGGGCTGTTCACCTTGGTGCATATAGGCGATTACGTTCATGTTGTCGCTGAAGCGGTGGTGGTCCGCTGGGTTGTAGCCCAACTCGCGTTGCGGCACGCGGTGTGCCGGTGCCATCTGCCGTCCTTCAATGTCGGGATAGTGGAAATCTTTGTCTTGGGTGTCGGCACTATAGTAATAGTATCCCTCGCCCGGCATGAGTGCGGTGAGCGGGCCTTCCCACTGGAAGCCGTTGTACATTGCCACCTCCTTCTTGCTCTTGACCACGTCGCCTGCGACGGGATTGAGGTCGGCGAAGGCTTCGCCGAGCGTGAGGTTGTAGATTGACAGCGAACCAATCCAGTTCCAGCCCTGGTAGATAGTGTAGGGTGTCGTCTTCACATCGATGCGCGAACCTGTGGCATGGGCCATCACGTCCTTAGTGACGCGCACTTTATACATGTTGCCCGGCGACACCTGGGAGAGCGACGTTTGCCACTGCGTGCCGTCACACTCGCCGAAACCGTCGCCCTTGCTGGTGACGTTCTTGAAGGCGCGGTCGTGGCCGAAGACACCCTCGAGTGTGGGTGTGAACGGGTTGACGTAGAACGATATCCAGTTCCATCCCTCCTTGAGGCCGATGCTCTGGTCGAGGACTTGTCCGGCGTGCCAAGCCACCGGCGAGTTGTAGGTGCCCACGAGGTCGTTGGGCCGGAAGTTGATGTCCAGTGACTTGTCGGCAAGGGTGGTCACGATGTCGGTAATCACCACGCCTTGCGAGGCGTCGTAGATGCGGAACGTGATGGGCTCGGGTGTGGTAACTCCCTCGTGGCCATAGACGGTGAGGTTCACAAAGTAGGCATCGCGTGATGCCATGTATTGCGGGCTGGCCACACCGCGACATTCCTCGCCTACGAAAGCACCAATCTTTGTATCTTTTTCGCTGGAAATCTTGTCGTTGACATAGATTTGACCCACGATGTTCATCGTGCTCTCGTACTGACTAGCGTTCACCGTCCAACTGGGGCTGTTGCCCAGCACGTTGACGCTGATGACGTAGGGCGTGTAAATGTCTTCGCCATTCTTGGCATAGACTATGACGTCGTGCATGCCTACAGGCGCACCCATCGAAACGGCGATGTCGATGAGCTGACTTTCTCCCACCCCGATGCTTCCCGACATGGGCGAAATCGTAATCCAGGCGGGGACGTCGGTGAGAGTGAAGTTCACCGGCTCGTTACTGATGTTGTAGAGCGTGTTGGAAGCATGTGCCTCAAAGAGCCGTAGTTTGGTGATTTCGACCTTGTCGGTCCGCCATTCCAGCGTGTTGTAGTTGGCGATGGCGCTCCATGTGATATTCTCGCCCAAATTGTCGTGTACGTCGCGCACGTTTTTCACGCGGAAGTTGATGAGGTTGCCGTGCAAGCGCGAGGGCAATTCATTGAGGTCGATATAAATCTCATCGTTGCTCGCCGTGTAGTTAAAGTTGATGTTGGTCATGTCGGGTGCGCTCTTGATGGCGGGTGCCGTGAGGGCCGCCTTGAGGCCCGTTGTCACGTCACGTTCGCTGCGATTGTTGAGCTTGTTGAGCGCGCTAAATTCTGTAATAATGTTACCCGCATTGTCGAGGTGCGACAGTTGCATAGGATAGTAGGCAAACAAGCCACTTGCATCGGCGGTGTCGACCATCGAGTAGCGGTAGTTACGGATGGTGGTGCCGTCATAGGCACCGCTCCACAGTCGCAGTTCGTCGATGTCTCCTGTGAAGTGTTTGCCGTCTTGTTCCACGCCGTCCTGCTCGACGAGGCGGCATCCCACATGCAGGAAGTCGCCGGCAGGTGCGGGCACGTCTTGCTCGGCGATGGTCTTGACCGCGTCGCCATCGACGTAAGCGATAGCACTCACGCCACGCAACACATTGAGGGCGAAGTGGTGCCAGTTGCCGTCGTTATAGTCGTTGCTGCTGAGCACGTGGGGCGTGCCACTGGTGGTCGTTGAGGGCATCGTCGTGGGGTCGAAGGTGTTGAGCACAAGCTGTCCGTCTTTGTCAAATTCCACTGCGAAGGCATCGGTGACTGCCATAAGGGTGGCATCGCGGTTTGAATCCTTTTCGCCTCGGAACCAGAGTTCGAACATGAAGCTGTCGGTTGCTCGGGTGTCGAAGGTCGAAATGTCGCTCTTGAGGACGTGCGTGCCGTCGAAGTGGGCGGCATAGTTGGTGTTGTCGATATTCCACATCTCACTCGGCAGATTGAAATGTCGGTTGCGCGCATAGTCGGTGACCACAGTGCCATGCCCCTCGTTCATTTTCCAGTAACCTACGAGGCCGGGCGTGTAAGGCGGGAAGTTCTTGTTCTTGTTCTCAAGAATCTCAGCCTGGCTCGCCGTTTGTTTCCATATTGAGAGGTTACTCATTGCGCCATGCAGGTTTTCACCGATGGTAACCGCTGCATCGCTACTATGCTTTGGCACTGTGATGTTGTCGAAGAGCGGTGTTGTGATGGCGTCCTCGGAAACGAATGCGCTCACGGTTGGTGTCTCACCGTTGTAGTAGTTGAGGCCAATGAACACCCACTTGTCGGTAGGTATCGTTGCCGATGATTCTATGGAGGTGTTGCCAATGTCAACAACCATGCGGCCTTCCTCATTGGCCCCGATGGCAAAATAGTCGCCCTCGCTACCGTGTTTGAGAATGGTGCCCGCGCTTTGTCGTTTGAGCCAGAAGCTCGTCGAGAAGTCGGTGTTGTAGAGCGGAAGTGTGGCGTCGGTGCTCAGTGGCACGCCGTTGAGCTGGAGCGACACCTCATGGTTGATGGGCGCGTCGTTGAGCGCACCAGTGATGAAGAAGTTGCCATCCTTTGTGAGGTAGCTCTCGCGTATGTCCTCGTTGAAGCGGATGAAGATATCATCAGTGGGCCTCAGGAAGCCTGTATTGGGGTAGGCGTGTCCCAACAATTTTGGTCCGCGCGTGTCGCGCACCACCTCAATTTCTTCGGTGGGGTTGGTAACCTCCTTGTTTCCGAAGATACTGAAGCTTTCGGCTTGCACCATGTAGTGGCCATCGATGGCCGGCAGGTCGAGGGTAAAGTTGATGTTGGGCTCGTCGGTTGGCATCATCGTGTGGGTGTCGTCCTCTTTTCCATCGGGCAGGTAGTCGCTCTTAGTGAGCCATTCGTGGGCGGTAATCCACTGGTCGTCGCCTATGAAGCGGTATTTTAGCCTCACGCCCTTCAGGCCATTGAACAACCGGTTTATCTCTTTGATGGTGGCTATCACGGGGTCGTTGCCATCAGCTGCCTTCTTGTTGAACACAGTCTTGTTGAGAGAGAGTTTCACAGGCGGTGCTGAGGGCACGAACTCAACGCTGAACGTCTTTTCGTCGTAGGGCGAAAGCGCCATGCACGAACTGTGGAGCACAAGTCGGATGTCGTCGTACTTGAGAATAGACTGGTCGCTCTGTTTGATTGTGAGCGTCTTGACCAAAGGAATGCCATATTCCATCCATAGCTCGGTGCCATTGACCAGTGGTTCGCCATCCATGAACACTTGCAGGCCGTTGGGATTCGATTCGGGGTCGATATAGACTGTGGCGACGGTATAGGTATCGTGGGTCTCGCTCTCGTTGTTAAAAGCGACCTGCAGCTGCGCCTCTTGTCCAGCAGGGATGTTGGTTAGCCTTTGCGTGGTCATGACAATCTTGGGATTGTCGCTCTTCATCGTGGCATAGTCTAGGAGCTTGCCCGGCTCGTGATATTTGGTGCGTGTTTCGCCTTCATAGGGACAGCGGGTCTGCCCACCGCGCGTGCGGAAGATGGGTCCCCATCCTATGGGCGAATTGAAGATATCGACTGTGTGGGCGTTGCCAGCCTGTGTGTCATTGAGAGTGTACTCGATTTTTGACGTCATCGTACTGTCGTTTACGGTTCCTTCGGTTCCATAACCGCCCAAGTCGAAAGCGAAGTCAAAGGTGCAGCCCATATCGTTCAGTTTGTAGCCATGTTTTCCTTTATAGGCCACAGTGAATGACCAATCGAGTGTGGAATTGTGCTGCACGTGCTTAGCTTCGGTAGTGCCGCTTGTGGCAGTGGCGCCCGTCTCAAACGATTCGTTGCTTATAATCCACTTGTTGCGGTTTTCGAATGCATTGAGTTTGTCTGCTTCGTTGTCGGCAAGGTATTTCTTCCACGCTTTCTCAATATTGTGGGTCCACAAAATCTCGTCCTCGCCCTGATAATCGGCGGGAGAACGGAAATAGTAACTGGGACCGTTGGAGCCTGCCTGTGCCAAGTCGCCCCACACCGCCTGGTCGTCGTTGGCCGAGCCGTAGCGCGGGTCGTCCTCGGTGAGCGTGGTGTAATACATAACTTCAGGTGGATCGTTGACAATAAGTTTGGTGTCACTAATGTATGTAAGTTTAGCTTCACGGGTACGCTTGAGATTGTCGAAGAGAGTGCCCTCGATGTATTTTTGGGAGTACTCAAAGTGGGTGTCGAATTTCTCTCCCACGCAAATGGCTTCTTTCATGTCGATGGCCCACGTGCTGTCGGGTTGTTCAAATAGTCCCACCTTGTCGGCACCGCCCACTATAAAGTTGGAGGAATACCCGATAAATACATCACCGTCTCGCCCCACATAGTAGGGACTTGTGCTGGTGCCAATGGTGTGGGAATGGGTATAAGTCACATAGGAGCGGTTGTCCCATGTTTTGTTGATAGTGTAGGCCCAATGCGCTTCGTTATCGTGTATTATATCGGTGTGTTGGTAAGAGAAGAAAGCTATCGTCCCTGTTCCCAGGCCCGTATGAACGCCCAAGTTGGCCGTTACACCGGTCTCCGTCATATTATGGACACCCCCTAGGGTATATTTATAATTGGTGGTGATGGTGTCTACGCCCCATTGGGTACACGAGGCATCGCCAGGCGGGTCACGCAACACCATCTGCACGTGGTCGGGGCCACCGGTAATAAAGTTGTTGCCCGTGGGTATCGTACCGGCCACCACGCCCTCGAGGCCCTCAAGACGCCACAGCTTGGTTTGGTTGTTGATAATCATCGAGGCGTTCATCGAGCGTGTGTAGGGCGAGGTGAGGCTGGGCATTCCCGCCATCCAGTAGTACTTTCCCTCGCCTATGGAGTCGAGCCTGACTTGTCCTTCTTCGAGTTGCAGCATGTCGCCGCGCTTCACTTCATCTCCCTCGGCGATAGTATCGATGGCGGCCACACGGGCCATGGCACCGAGCTCGTTGTCAAAGGTCACAATTGAATCGCAAAGGGCATCCTCGTAAAGTTTGCCCGTGGGGTTGCTATCATAGTTGGTGTAGGGTTCGTATGCTTTCACCTTGAACTCATAGGTGCGCCCTTGCTCAAAGATGGGGTGGTTGTAGTTATAAGTCACAGCGCCTGTGTCCTCGTTATAGTTGTAGATGGGCAGTTTGTGCTCGTTAAAGATGGCGTCTTGTACTGTGATGGTATCGGAGCCGAAGGCGCCTGGCTTGGCGCCCAACTGTGTGATTTCCATCACAGGTTGCGAGCGGTAGGTGAGCATCATCTTGCGATTGCACTTGAAAAGCGGCAAGGGTTCGTTAGTAACCGAGAAGATGGTATCGGGTGTGACCGTGTCAAGCGGGTTGGATATATCTAAAGCTGGGACGCTGCTGAACATCTCATCGTTTTCCACTTCTTTGTTGTGGGGAAATTTCACGCTTTCCACCTTGTAACGCAAAGGGGGAATCTTGGCGCAGAATTCGCCGGTGGCCGGGTCGGTTTGAATATAGACGTATTTTGCTTCGTCGATGTCACCGCCGGCACGGTAGCTTGTGCTCTTGATGTCGGGCGTGGTGGATGATGCTTCGACTTGCACGCTGTTGGGAATCCATTCGCGCGTGTTACCACGGATGGTGTCCTTGGCGTTAATCATGCGTTGCGGGTGGTCGAGAGGTGAGATTTTGATAACGGCCTGGCCAATGTTGTTCTTGCTTTCCCCGTAGCCCAAGGGCTTGTCGGCCTCGGTGTTGCCGCCCACGACGCGTCCGGCGAAGACCACGAGGGTGTTGTCGGAAAAGTCATGGTTGGTTTCGCTCACGAAGTTGTAGGTACCGTTGCCGGCGGGATAGCGTCCTCCATCGACAAAGGAGTGTCCGTTGCGGCGCGCCTCCACGTAGTGCTCGCCGATGGGCACCGAGATTTCATATTCGCCGTTCTCGTCGGTGGTGATGAGCTTATCGTTCTTGTTGCAAGGCTTGCCGTCCACATAGAACGAGACGCTATCGACGGGAATCGTGGTGCCCGCATAGCGCACCGTGCCTCGCACCGTGAAGCTTGACACGTCGGTGAAATCTGTATTGTTGATGGTCAGCGCCGATGTGCTGATAAACGCTGAGCGGCTCGTGGGGTTGAAGTCGTGTGTACCTTTTTCGGGGATGACGCTGTAGCGTGTGCCGCTGCCCGTGAATGGTATACCGCGAATGTCGTATTCGCCCATGTCGTTGGTAATGCCGTAGATTGACAGCGACTCCCTGTCGGGCACGATATCCGATGGGCGGCTGTTGTGGCCAATCTCGGGATGGTTGTCGTTGGGCACGCCGTCGGTGCACGAGTTGTCGAAGGCATATTCTTCTAGGCCCTCGTCGAAAGTCCAATATAGTTTCAGGCCATCCTCGCGGCCGTTCAGGATGCGATTATAGTTGGTGGCTATTTCGTCATTATCGAGAGCACGGCCCCATAGTCGCACTTCGTCGATGTAGCCTTTGAAAGAGCTGTTGTCGGTGGCGGGAATGGTTCCGAAGAAGTTGACGTTTACCTCGTCATCGGTGCCTTGGATGTCGTTTGTGGTAAGGCCGTCGCGCTTGATGGAGATTGCATCGTCGGTGAGGCCGTTAATGATGCAGTCGAGTTGGCCATTGCCATTGTTACGGATGGTGAGTTGACTGAATTTGTCGGGCAAAATCACCCCCGGCTTGCCGTCGCTGTCCTTAAACCATTGATTGTTGTCGCCTACTATGCCGTCTGCGATGCCCATTGCCAGCACGAAGCCTTGTGTGTCGCTGCCTTCGGGCGTGTAGGGCGTGAGGTAGAAATTATATTTGTTGTAACCCTCAATAGAGAACAGACCCATGCTTTGGCTGCCGGCGGCAGGGTTGACCCAAGCCTGGATGGTGAAGGCGTGGTCGAGGCACAAGAGGTTGTTAGCTGTTTTCTCATCGGTGTTCCACACGATGCCATTGCCGTCGGACATCAGGTGTCGGCTATAGAAAGGCGAGCGCACTTTTTCGTCGCCTTCGCGCGACAGGTTGATTCGCACGTTTTCCACCGCCGAGCCGTCGTCGTACTGCACGCGCCCGCTAATTACGCCTGTGGCCTGGCCATAGCCCAGTGCCGTCACGGCGTTGTTGATGACACGTCCGCCGCCCTCGCAGTCATTGCCGTATGCGACGACGCGGTATTCGTAGTAGCGCCCCACTTCCACGTTCTCATCAGTGTAGCTGTACTGCGAGCTGATTCCTTCCACCTGATGGATGGTGGTCCATTCGGTGCCGCCCACGTAGCGGCGTTGGATGTCGAAGAGCGTGTTGTCGGTGCCCACCTGCTTGGTGGTCCAGGTTAGTTTCACGCTGTTGCCGCTGGTTCCTTTGGTGGCCATAAGCGTCCTCACGGTGGTTCCGGTGAGGACGTGTGCCCTCACCGTGTCGCTGTTGAGGTGCACCTTGTTGTTGGCCAGGTCGAGTTGTAGAAAGTAGCCGTAGATGGTGCAAGTCGAGGCTGGTTTGTCATCGGTGAAAGAGGCTTTTCCAGCTGTTCGCGACACGGTCACCTCCTTATAATTGTGCGTGACTGTGCCGTCGGGCTCTATGCGGTTCACTTTGAAAGTGATGTCGTTCTCGCGGTTAGGAATATTGCCGAAATCCCAGTTGAACTTGATGTTCTCGTTCTCAGTGGTGTCCTGCACCAGGTGTAGTGGGACAATGGGCATCGTGCTAGCCCGCACCTCGCTCACTGTCGGTATGTCTGTCCTCTCGGGGTCACTGGACAGGGTCACTTCGCCCCAGCTATTCTTGCACTGGAACACCTCGTAGCGGTATTTGTTGCCATATTCGAGGCCTTTGTCTTGGTTGTCGATAAAATTGTTGTTGCCCGTGGAGCCTATGCTCTCACGGTTGCCCTTGAAGGTGCCGTTGTCGTTGAGTGCTGTGCGATATATCTTGTAGTCGCCCTCTTTGCGCACTTCGTCGGTGGCGTTCCACTGCAGTCTCATCTCGCCTGTGACTTGGTTGAACGAGGCTTTGGGTGTCACGGGCGTGTTATTGAAGGTTAACTCCGATTGAATGGAATCGCAAGGGTCTTGATAGACCGTGCCACCCTGATAGTTGAACACGATGTTGGTCTGTCGATACGTTGTCACCTTGAAATCACTTGTGGGGGGCACACTTATATCGAAAGTCTTGCTGGCATTTCCCTGAACCGATATTTCTTTTCTGGCAAAAACGCTTTGGCCTTTGGTGACCACGACCGAGGCTTTCGAGGTGAATTTATAATTGTCCACGTCATTGCCCATGGTGGCGGGAAGCCACGTGTTGTCAATGGTAAGCTGAATTTTGCCGGGGGCCGTCCATTTAATCGAGGGCTCCTTGGGCTCGGGGATGCCGCACACCACACTTTTATGGTAGGAGGCATGGATGGTGATATGTCCGTCTGATTTTGCAATTTTGTGACGTTTATAATAGGTGTCGTTCTCGACATGGAACTCCCACACCTTTTTAAAGCACAGCTCGTTTGGAACGAAACGCACGATAATCCAGTTGTCGTCGTGGCTCTCAAGGTAAAGGACACCATACTGGTAGTTATTTTGGAACAATGTCCAACTTCCTTGGCTAATCTCGCCAATCTTGATGATGGTCTCGTCCTTCATCTTCAAGTTGAACAACTGCTTGCTACCGTTGTATTTGAAGCTATTTCCTTGTGCCGCGTGATACCGGAACTTGATAGTGAATGACGGGTCGGTGATTGTGGCCGTGGCGTTGTTCGTCGTCTCGAAGCCGCGGAACGCGTTCATGCCTGCCTCCTCGGTTTGGCCGGTCCAAGACTCGTAGCTTTTGCCTTGGTTGGTCGAAGCCACATATACTTTTCCCCAGTATTCTCCGCCGCCCGGGTCGGTGTAAATTTGTCCATTGGCGGCGCTGGCCGGCATTGCCCATAGGGTCATTGCCGTCATAAGCAATAGCAATCGGATAAGAGTTCTCATAAGTCGGGTATGGTTTTATTTGATGATTATTTTCTTGCCGTGGTGGATATAGATGCCCGCGACTGTGGGTTGTTGGTCAAAGTGGCGGCCTAGTAGGTCGGTCCAGTTGTCGTCGGTGGCTTTTTCGGCTTTGACACTATCGACTGATGTGGGCTTTGGCTTGCTGAAGGTGAGGTAGTAGTGTGCATCCTGCGGGGCGCCGAGGTTACCCTCGCCGTTGTCGCTGGTGAGATCCAGCCAGGGGTGTCCTGCCTCGGCCACGAAAGGCGCGCCGTTGTCCTGCGTCCATTGGTCTTGCGCCGTATTATGCGTGATGAACGTCTCCCACAAAAAGCCGTGTTGCGAACCATTGCGCAACGCGCCGTGGCGATAGAGCGACACTGTGGGGTCGGTGGCGGGCGATGGAAAGTCGGCCACGCAGGGGAAGTCCCTGCCGTGCAGTAGGTTGCGGAACGGCACGCGGCCCGCGTCATAGTCGAGTTGGGCCGTGTAGCTGCCTGGGGCGCCTTTGACGAGCACGCCGCATCCCATGGGCACGGTTTCGCCCGCCGCATATTGGTGCTGTGGGTGCTCGACGTCGATTATCCACGGGTTGTCGGCATCCCACCCGTAGTGCATGAGCTGTGTGGGCGTGTCGATTTCCTCGTCCTCATCACCGTCGCGATTTGTGGTCGTGATGTCGTCCCACACGATGGCCTGTGCCGTCACGCCGCTGGGAACGGTCCATCCTGTGGTGCTATAGACTACGCCGAAGCCTGTAGCATCGATCTCGAATGAGATGGTCGTCGGTAACTCGATGTCATCGACCACACTGCTGGAATTTTGCTCAAGCCACTTGCGTATTGCCACATTATTGCTCGGTGCGGAACCCTCTTTGTGGGCATCGATTGTACCACTCATCAAGTGAATAATGGTAAAATTCGAACCGGCGAAATTCGATGCTGTGGGGTCCGCCCAGTCGAGCTCGTGGAAGAGCGGCGGTTCGGTGATGTTGGGATAGACGTGGTAGAGGTACACGTCGAACACACCGTCACAGTAGGTGAAAGCGTCGGGGTGGATATAGCTCACGCTCGCAGGAATATCTACGCGCGTCAGTCCGTGGTTAGCATTGAAGGCGTCGAGCCCGATGTGCCGTACGCCGCTCGGGATTACAAGTGTGCCCGTGAGCCCCTTGTTGAAGAATGCGGCTTCGCCGATGTCGGTCACCAGCAGCCCATCGATTACCTGTGGAATTGTCACCTCGTCCGACGACCCGTAGTAATTGACGATGGTCGCTGTCAACTGGTCGCCATTGACCATGTACTCATACTTGCCATCATCGGTCATGTGCGTTTGTCGCGCCACAGCCGCCAGCCCGAACAAGGCCCAAATAATTATCATTAATCTCTTCATATTGCTTGAAATATGATGTTTTTACAGTTCAAACAACAAAATTACAACAAATAGTGGCAAAATCCAAGTTTTTTTGGAAAATTGGGGAAGTTGTTGTAATTTCGCAGCCATGAAGAGCAAAATGTTATCTCTCGTGCTCACCCTGGTGGGCATAGCGCTGCTGGCCTCGTGCAGCGGCAACGATGGTTACCCCATCAAAGTGAAGTACTTGGCCGTCAAGCTCGAGGGCTCCGAGAAATGGAGCATCCTCGACGTGGAAAGCGGCGAAGTGGTGGCCCGCAACGCCTGGGACAGCGTGTCGGTGGGCGTGAACGACGACCTGGTGGGCGTGCAGCGTCCCGACGGACTGCTCGACTTCTACCATGTGGGCGACACGGCGCATGGCGTGAACGCGCGACCCTTTGGCAGCGCCACGGCCTTCAACGGCGGCCATGCCATGGTGAGTGTCCCGGGCAGCTCGCTCATGATTGTTGACGACGACGGCGAGCCGGTGGCGACGCTCGAGGCATCGATAAGCAACGCCACGGCATTCAGCCATGGTCTGTCGCTTGCCACTACGCTTCAAGGTAAACACATATATATAAAGGAGAACGGCGACACGCTTGACACAGGGCTGCTCGACTTCGCCACGCCTTTCACCTTCGACGAGGCCGCTCTCGTGGTGCGTGACGCCGGTGTTGAAACTCCCACCATCACAGCCATCGACACCGATGGCAAGGAGTTGTTCAGCGTCTCGACTAAGGATTATCGCCTCACTATGCAGCCGCTCTTCGCCAGTGGTGTGGTGCCCCTGTTGAAGGTGAGCAACGACAGCATCGTCTATCTCGACAAGAAGGGACAGGAGGTGGAGAATCCCAACGGCGTGCCGCAGGCTATAAAGGACGCCAATTACGACTTCTCCCGTCACACATTGGGCGGCTACAACGTGGTGCGCTCGGGCGACCGCGTGGGCGTGGCCAACGACAAGGGCGAGATTGTGGTGCCCGTGAAATATGAAGACGTCATCGACATCGCCCCCGAGCGCTTTGTTGTTATGGAGGACGGCCGTTACCACCTCGTCAACGCGAAAGGCGAGAAGGTGGGCGACGCCGTCTTCACTGACTTCATATTGCCCGACACGCAACGAACGGCGTTGCGCGGCTTCATCGACCAGACGTTGGCCGCCGCCACCCTGATGATGTGCTTTGACGAGAACATGGCAGGAGGCGTCGCGCCGGGTGGGACACTCTTGGACCTCAACAGCCGTCTGGGCACCAACGCCGCGCCTTACGTGGGGCAGAATGAGCTTGTGGAACGAAACGGCGATTTGGCTATGACCTACCATTTCGACAACGACATCGCCACGGTGCCCGACGAGGGTGGCGACACGCTGGCGTTGCCGCAGTTCAACTACGACGCGCGCGTGATGGCTGTGTCACTCACCCTCGACGTGCCGCAGACCGACGCCGACACCGAGCCGGGCCTCGAGAGCCTCATCTCGTCGCGGTTGGGCCAGAACGGCTTTGTCTATGACGCCGACGGCATCTACCGCAGCGAGAAAGGTACCGCTGTGGCGCTTGGCTATAACAAGGGCCGATTCATTATCTATTATTATATGGATGCCGGTTATGCCCAGCCTCTGCCCCGAAACAAGCGAAATTTGGGCTCTTGATTGCACATTTTGGCCAAAAGTGTGCAAAAAATCGCCAAAATTGGCATTTTGTTGAACATTTTTTTTAGAATTCGATAAATAATTACTTACTTTGCAGCCGCTTTGAGCGAAAACAACTAAAAAACATTTATAACTATTTAATTTACATTCATTATGGCTAACATTGACGAAAGAGTAAAAGCTATCATCGCCGAGAAGCTTGGCGTGAGCGAGGAACAAGTGACCAACGAAGCAACGTTCACCCAGGACCTGGGCGCCGATTCTCTGGAGACCGTTGAGCTGATGCTCGACCTCGAGAAGGAATTTGACGTGAGCATCCCCGACGATGTGAGCGACAAGATTCAAACCGTGGGCCAGGCTGTTGAGTTCATCGAGAAAGCCATCGAGGAAAAGGCTTAATCGCGCACCCGAGGGCTGAACGCCCCGTGCGATTACCTTTATTCTTCTCTACTCAACCCTTAATTCTAAATTATAACCCACAATTTGAGTATGGAATTAAAGCGAGTAGTAGTAACGGGTCTGGGTGCCATCACCCCCTTGGGTCTCGACGTGCAAAGCACGTGGGAGAACGCCTTGAAGGGAGTGAGCGGCGCTGGGCCTATTACTCATTTTGACGCTTCCAAGTTTAAGACACAATTCGCCTGCGAAGTCAAGGGTTTCAATCCCGACGAGTATATAGAGCCGCGCGACAGCCGTCGCATGGACCTCTACCTGAAATATGCCCTTGCGGCAGCCACCCAGGCCATGAACGATTCGGGCTTGGTCGATGACGGGAAAGAGGACCACAACGACGTTGGTGTCATCTTTGGCTCGGGCATCGGCGGCCTTCACACCTTCGAGTGCGAGGCTGGCGACTATGCCAAGAACGAGGAACGCGGTCCGCGTTATAGCCCCTTCTTCATCCCTATGATGATTGCCGACATCGCTGCCGGACAAATCTCGATGAAGTATGGCTTCCGCGGTCCTAACTTTGGTGTCGTCTCGGCTTGCGCCACCTCGACCAACGCCATGATTGATGCCTTCAATTATGTGAGGCTTGGAATGGCAACGGCCATCGTCACCGGTGGCAGCGAGGCGCCCATCTATCCTGCTGGTGTAGGCGGCTTCAACGCTATGCGTGCTATCTCTACACGCAATGACAGTCCTGAGACCGCCTCGCGTCCCTTTAGCGGCAGCCGCGACGGCTTCGTTATCGGTGAGGGCGGTGTGTGCCTCGTCTTTGAGGAGCTGGAGCATGCGCTGGCGCGTGGTGCCAAGATTTATGCTGAGGTTATCGGTGGCGGCATGAGCGGCGACGCTTATCACATCACCCACCCGCACCCCGAAGGATTGGGTGCCAAGTTGGTGATGGAGCGCGCGCTGGCCGATGCCGGCATCCGTCCCGAGGACGTTGATTACATCAACGTGCACGGCACCAGCACGCCCGCCGGCGATGCCGGTGAGGTGCAGGCTGTGAAGGAAGTCTTCGGCGAGCACGCCTACAAGCTCAACATAAGCTCCACCAAGTCGATGACCGGTCACATGCTGGGCGCGACGGGTGCCATGGAAGCCCTGTTCTGCGTCAAGAGCGTGCAGGAGGACATGGTTCCGCCCACCATCAACCACGAGGAGGGCGACGAGGACGAGAATATCGACTACAAGCTCAACTTCACCTTCGGTCAGGCGCAGCAGCGTGTGGTGAACGTGGCTTTGAGCAACACCTTCGGTTTTGGCGGCCACAACGCCACCATTATCGTCAAGAAGTACAAAGGGTAATATCAACCCGAGTGACGACGCGCGGTGAACCGTCGTGGAGCGACGGCAGCCCGGCCGTTCGACACCAACCTTTTTTCAACCCGCGACGTTACCGTGTTTGACAACCTCATATCTATCGCAAAGTTCCTTTTCTCCAAGGATAAGGGACTTTGCGTTTTTATTCACGGTATCACCGGGTTCTTCCCGCGAAACGTCGAATTGTACCGCCTTGCCCTTGTGCACCGCTCATTGCCAGTCAAGGATGCAAGCAACGGTTGGGCCAATAACGAACGCCTTGAGTTCCTGGGCGACGCCATCCTCGACGCTGTCGTCGGCACTTACCTCTATAACCTCTATCCCGACAAGCCCGAAGGATTTCTCACCAGCACGCGTGCCAAAATCGTGCAGCGCGAGAGTCTCAACCGAATAGGCAAACTCCTGCGCATTGACACACGCGTGCGTGCGGCGGCCCACTCGTCGTCGCATAACAGCTACATAGCCGGCAACGCCGTCGAGGCCCTTGTGGGCGCCATCTACCTCGACCGTGGCTTCAAGGCATGCCGCCGCTTTATCGAAAAACGCCTCATCGCCGCCCACATCGACCTTAACGACCTGGTGCGAACCGAGCAGAACTACAAGTCGCGCCTCATCGAGTGGACGCAGAAATACCGTGTCAATATCGAGTTTGAGCTCATCGACACCTTCTCCGACGCCCAGGGAAGCCCCATCTTCAAGACCGCCATCCTGCTGGGTGGCATCTTCGCCGCCGATGCCATCGGCTACAGCAAGAAAGAGTCGCACCAAGGAGCCTCGAAGAAAGCCTACGAGCGCCTCCATGACGACAAGCTCTTCGCCCAGCGCGTGCTGGCCACAGCCGCAATGAATTAGGAATTAGGAGTGAGGAATTAGGAATTATCATTTTTCGATTCACTTTTCCCTTATTCTCCCACCCTCCACGCTCTATGCTTCAAGCACTGCGCTCGATACCCTATTTACCCCTTACTAAAGTATGTTTTGCGCTTTACATTTGTAAACTCGTGAGGCCCGATTATGGCTTTTTTAACATTTCGGCCTGTGAATGACGGGTTGAAAACGATATTCTGGGCACTTCCCAGTGGGTGGGTGAAGGGCTTGTTTTAAGGGCATTTTGAATCATTTTTGAAAAAAATGGCACAAAATGCGTTTTTTTCTAAAAAAAGTTTAAAGAAAATTTGTGTATATTAATTTAATTTTTCAAATTTGCACGTTAAATCGTCGCTGAGGGGTCGGGCAAGGGCCCGTTTCCCCCGAATCGGCGAAGTGACAACCACATAAAGCCAAATAGATATAACCTATTTATAAACAAATTCTAAGTCTAACAATTTTAAAAACAAGCATGCTTATGAAAAGACAGTTTGCTTTATTAGCAGCTCTTCTCCTGACTTGCGGCGTAGCAGCCTTTACTGCACGCGCCGAAGCGGCGCCTCAAGCGGCCTCACAGACCGCCAGCACCATTCAGGGAACAGTGGTGGACACCAATGGCGAGCCCGTTATTGGTGCCACAATCAGCGAGATTGGTACCTCTAAGGCCACCTCGACCGACGCTAACGGTAAGTTTGCCATCAAGGCAGCCCCGGGCGCACGTCTGCAGGTGAGCTTTATCGGGTACAAGACCCAGACGCTTCGTGCCTCGAGCGGCATGAGGGTAGCCCTCGAAGAGGACAACGCCCTTCTCGACGAGGTCGTGGTCGTGGGTTATGGTGAACAAAAGAAGGCCAACCTTACCGGCGCTGTGAGCAACGTCGACGTGAGCAAGGTTCTCGAGTCGAAGAGCCAGACCGATGTGAGCAAGGCTCTGCAGGGTACCGTTCCCGGCTTGACGATCCTTAACGACGACGGTCGTATCGACTCGGAGGCTTCGCTGGTGATTCGTGGTATTGGTACTTTGTCGAACAGTGGCACATCCACCCCGCTGTACATCGTTGACGGTGTTCCCACCGACAACCTGTCGTACATCAACACGAACGACATCGAGTCGATTTCGGTGTTGAAGGATGCCGCCTCGACTTCGATTTATGGTACTCGTGCTGCCTTCGGTGTGGTGCTGATTACCACCAAGACCGCCCATGTGAAGGACAACATCCGTGTTTCCTACAAGAACAACTTCTCATGGAGCCAGGCAACCACGCTGCCCGAGTATCCCAACGTGCCCACTCAGGTGCAGGCCCTTATCGACGACAACTATCGTAAGGGTAATGCCGCTGAGCTGTTCGGTATGTACATGGACAGTGAGGAGTTCCAGAACGGTATCAACAACTGGATTGCCAACCACGGCGACACCAAGGCCGGTTATCGCGAGATGATCTATGGTGACGACTATGACAAGTATGGCTACTATGCCAACTGGGATGTGGGCGGCATCATGTTCAACAACGCTGCTCCGGCACAGTCACACAACATTTCGGTGACTGGTAACAGTGGCCGTACCAACTTCTATGTGTCGTTCGGTTACAACCAGAAGCAGGGTCTGCAGAACTTCAACCCCGACAAGATCAAGCGTTACAACGCTACCGTGAACGTGGCAACGCAGGCTACCGACTGGTTGCAGGTTGGTGCACGCATCGCTTACAACGACCGCACTTATGATGGCGTGTCGAACCGCCAGAACTATGGCAACGCCGGTTACCAATACCTGTGGCGCTGGGGTTCGTTCTTTGGCCCCTACGGCTACTTCGTGAACGAAGAGGACGGCCAGGCCTATGACGCCCGCACCATGATTGGCTATCGCAAGCAAGGTGGTGAGAGAATGCGCCACATGAACAACCTCCGCATGACCGGCTTCGTGAAGATTGACCTCGTGAAGGGCTTGACCTTCAATGGCGACTACACCTTCATCCGCAAGAACACGAAGTATAAAGATGTGGGTCTTATTCCTAACCTTTACAACACTTGGGGTCTCGCTCCCACGGCTCCGTCGAACTGCGGTACGACTTCGACCTGGATTGAAAGCGACCACAGCGTCTATCAGAACCAAGTCTTCAACGGCTACTTCAACTATGCCGCATCGTTCAACGATGTACACAACCTCAACGTGATGGCCGGTGCTAACCTTGACAAGGCCGACACTGAGTATCTCTACTTCGAGAAACACGGCATTCAGGATCCCAAGATGCCAGAGCTCGCCCTTACCAACGAATACTACAGCTCCAGTGCTGAGCACACCCATCAGGGTTCGGCTGGCTTCTTTGGCCGTATTAACTACGACTATAAGGGCATCTACCTGTTTGAGGTGAACGGACGTTACGACGGTTCGAGCAAGTTCCCCAGCGGCGACCAGTGGGCATTCTTCCCCTCGTTCTCGGTAGGTTACCGTATCAGTGAGGAAGCTTTCTGGGCTCCCATCAAGCACGCTGTGAGCAACGCTAAGATTCGTGCATCTTACGGTGTGATTGGTAACCAAGAAATTGGTGCCGACATGTTCCTCGAGACCATGGCAAGGCAGGCCAACAGTGTGAACTGGATTGGTACCGGTACCTCGCGTTACGATTACTTCTCGGCTCCTAAGCTGGTGTCGAAGTCGCTCACCTGGGAGAAGATTAAGACCACCAACGTGGGTGTTGACCTGAGCTTCCTCAATGGTCAGCTCAGCTTCAGCTTCGACTGGTATCAGCGCGACACCAAGGACATGCTTGCTCCGGGTAAGGCACTGCCTAACGTGCTCGGTGCTTCGGCAGCTTGGGAGAATGCCGGTTCGCTTCGCACTCGCGGTTGGGAAATCACCCTCAACTGGCGTCGTAGCTTCGGCGATGTCAATGTGTATGCCATGTTCAACCTGAGTGACTACAAGACCAAGGTCACCGAGTGGGACAGCAACAATTTGATTAACACCAACTACACTGGCAAGGAATACGGCGAAATCTGGGGCTTCGAGACCGACCGCTACTTCGATTTCGACGACTTCACTGGCAAGGACGCTTCCGGTAAGTGGATTTACAAGGATGGTGTGCCTAACCAATCCAAGCTGGAAAGCAATGGCTTCGTGTATGGCCCGGGTGACGTTAAGTTCGTGGACCAGAACGGCGACGGCGTGATTGACTGGGGTGATGGTACTCCCGAAAACCACGGCGACCTTATTAAGATTGGTAACTCTACTCCTCGCTTCCAGTATTCGCTCCGTTTGGGCGGTGAATGGAAGGGTCTTGACTTCGACTTTTATCTGCAGGGCGTGGGCAAGCGCAAAATGTGGACCCAGAGTGCATTCGTGATGCCGATGACCCGTGGTGCCGACGCTCTCTATGCCAACCAGACCGACTATATTACCGAGGCTGAGTTCGCAGCTGGTACCATCCGTCAGGATGCCGAGTTCCCGCGCATGTGGGACGGCGGTGCTGGACAAGGTAACGCTTCGACCAGCATCCTCAGTGGTGGTAAGTTCAACTTCTATCCCCAGACCAGGTATCTGGTCAACATGGCCTATCTGCGCATGAAGAATATCACCGTGGGTTACACCCTTCCGAAGGATATCACGCGCAAGATCTACATCGACCGTTTCCGTATCTACGCAGCTATTGATAACGCGTTCGACTTTATCAACCACAACAACCACACCGGTATCGATCCCGAGATGAACAATGGTGAAGGTTCTTACGGTAATGGTGTTTGGGGCCGTATCGACCCGATTATGCGCACTTACTCATTTGGTATTCAAATTGATTTTTAATGTGTGATCGCATGAAATCAAGAAATAGCGATGAAAGAATTTATTAACATTAAAATCACTAAGTTATATATGAAAAAATTAGCATTATTGCTGGTGACAGGCTTGATGTTCGCATCTTGCTCCGACTTGCTGGATACCGAACCCTACGATAAGTTTACCAAGCAGAATTATTTCACAAGTGAAACGAATGTGGAGTTGTTTGCCAACTACTTCTATAACACCTTTACGGGTTATGGCTCGGGTAGTGGTGACTACTACTTCAACACGCTGAATGATGACCAGGCTTCGACCGGTATCACCAAATGGTCGTTTACCTCGGTGCCCGGTACTTCAGGCAACTGGAATACTCCCTACGTTGAGATTCGCCGCGCCAACACCCTGATTGCCGCCGTTCCCGGCGTCGAATCGATGAGTGACGCTGCTAAGAACAACTGGATTGGTATTGGCCGCCTCTATCGCGCATGGCAGCACTACAAGCTGGTTCGCGCATATGGCGACTGCTACTATGTGGACAAGGAACTCGACAGTAGCGACGAAGACATCCTCTACGGTCCGCGTCAGCCCCGTAACGATGTGATGGACAAGATTCTTGAGGATCTTGACTTCGCAGTGAACAACATCACTGCCAACGATGGCTCGCGTACTGCGTTCAACAAGTGGGTTGCTCTGGCTATGAAGGCTGAGATCTGCTTGTACGAAGGTTGCTATAATAAATATGTGGCTAAGGACGCTACCCGCGCCAACAAGTATCTCACCGAGGCCAAGAATGCCTGCCAGACAATCATGTCGTCGGGCAAGTTCTCGCTCAACGCCGACTACAAGGGCAACTTCGATGATGACGATCTGAGTGGTAACACTGAGATGATTCTCTACAAGCACTATGTGCAAGGCGTGATGGGCCATGGAACTATCGACTACACCTGCGGTTCGACCCAGGTGAACGGTATGACCAAGGACGCATTCGATAGCTATTTGTTCCTTGATGGCAAGCCCCTGGCTACCACCTCGATGGACAAGAGCGACAAGGGTAAAATAGTTGTGCTTGACGATAATTCAGGTTATGGCGAGGCTCCGCATATCGACATCACCGATGTGCTCGCCAAACGCGACCCGCGCTTGAGCGCACAGGTTGACCCCATCCTTCAATTCCCCGGCAGCGGTTTCGCCCGCTACGGAGGTTCCCAATCGACCGCATCCACTGGCTACGGTGTGCTTCTGTTCGACAACGTGAAGTATGCTAAGGACAACGCTTCGCGTCAATCGACCAACGGTAACTACAGCGACGCTCCCATCTTCTGGTATGCCGAGATTTTGCTCAACTATGCCGAGGCTTGCGCCGAGCTTGGCTCGCTTACCGATGCCGACCTCAACAAGTCGATCAACCTGTTGCGTGACCGTGTGGGAATGCCTCACCTCACCACCGCTGTTGGTGCCGACCCTGCCAACAATATGGGTGTGAGCAACATCATTTGGGAGGTTCGCCGTGAGCGCCGTGTCGAGATGATGTACTGCATGAACGACCGTTACTTCTCACTGCTCCGTTGGAACCAGCTCGACAAGCTCGATACTCAAAAGTATCCCAACCTGAGCCGTGGTGCCTTTGTGGGCGATTTTAAAGATGTTGAAGTTGGTAAGGATAGTGAGGGTAAACCTATCTATTTACTACGCAATGTCGATTATGACACTGACGGTTACATCAACTGCAAGAACAATGGTGCAGAGCGTATCTACGATCCGAAGTACTTGCTCTTCCCCATCCCCAACGACCAAATCACTCTCAACAAGCAAATTGGTCAGAACCCCGGATGGTAAGAAATCGCCTGAGGATGGCGTGACTTGACGCCATTCAACGAATAAGCTATTCCGGCCGCCGCATTGCAACCGCGCAGTGCGGCGGCTTTTTTCTCTACTTCCTCCCGCCCCGAGGGAAGCCATCTTTGCACAATTAATGCGAAAGCCCCAACCCCAAATTTTTGGGCCTTTCATGGCATTAAAAAAAGCCGATTTCTCTCCAAAACCGGGTATTTTTGTGTGGTTTTGGCGAAAAATCGGTGGTGTGGCGATGAATAGGAGAAATTATCGTTTCTTTTTTCCGAACAAATCAGAGTGAGTTCCTGTGTTAATCATCAGGAGTTGTAGTTCCTCATCAAACTGTTTCCAAATAAGGAGCCAATCGGGCCGAATGTGACATTCCCATTGGCCTATACGGTCGCCATGCAAAAGGTGCGGTTTATACTTAGCAGGTAGTTTGCCGTCACGTTCTAATAGAAGGATGACGGTGCGGAACTCGTCCATAGGCAAGCCACGGCGGATGCATCGTTTGAGGTCGCGCTCAAATTGGTGGGTGGTAGTGATGCGGTATGCCATCAGATGCCCATCTTTTTAAAGAATTCGTCGGCCGAGGCATATTCGTTGATGCGTCCGTTGGCGGCATCGTCGAGTGAGCGTTCGTAGGACGACATTTTGCGGCGGTTATGGCGCATCGTCCACCCCATTTTTTTTGCCAAGGCCTTGAGGAGTGTGGTGTCGGCTTTGGGCAGTTCAAGCGTGAACGAATCGAACTGGGTAGTGTTTGTGACGGTGGTAATCATCTTGTATCTCAGTTTTTCTTTTTCATTGGCTGCAAAGTTACGAAAACTTTTTAATATCATGCAACTCATGATGTCAACTTTTCGTGAGATTTTGACACGTTGAATAAATTACTATCGTTGAGGCTTTGCCCCGAAGATAGGCTGCACCTCGGCAGTAAAAATGAAAAACTTCGTGTTTCATTTTGTATTGCGCTCGGTTTGCACTATCTTTGCAAAAATAACGATAGGAGGACATCATTATGACTGCATTGCAACTGAACGCCGATATCTATAGCAGCCTCGCCACCATCGCCGAGGATGAGCGCTTGCTTGCCCGTGCTGCCAAGTACCTCAAGCGCCTGGCCGCCAAGAAGGAGGACCCCACACTTATGACGCGTGAGGAATTCTTCGCTGGTGTAGATGAGAGCCTTGCTCAGATAGGAAGAGGGGAAGCGACAAGAATTTCGAGTAAAGAGGCTTTGCACAACTGGCTCAACACGTTATAGCGTATGTATGAACTTATTTTGTCGGACAAGTCAAAAGCCGATTTGTCTAAATTAAGTAAAAGTGAGCCAAAGGCCTTCGATAAATAAATTATTTCCCTATGCCGCCGATGCACATCGACATACAAGCCACGTTGCGTGAGCGCCTCCCAGGCAAGAGCCGCCTCATCCCCCGCTTTGCGGTGAGGTGGCTGGAACGTTATGTGTGCCAGGAACGCCTCAACGAAATTCTTGATGCCATCGGCGATAACGAGGGCGTGGAGGCCGCCGCTATCTCGTTGTGGGAGCTTGGCATCACGGTGGAGGCCAAAGGCTTGGAGCAATTGCCCACCGAAGGCCGTTACGTGTTTGCATCGAACCACCCGTTGGGCGGTCTCGACGGGTTGGCGCTCATCAAGTTGCTTGGCGAGCGCTATGACGGCGAAGTGCGCTTTCTTGTCAACGACTTGCTCATGGCAGTTAAGCCGCTGGAGCCCATCTTCCTACCTATCAACAAATATGGTAAGCAGTCGCGGCAGGCCGCCATCGCCATCGAACGCGAGTTGCGCAGCGACCGCCAAATCCTCACATTCCCTGCCGGTCTGTGCTCGCGGCGACAAAGCGGCAAAGTGGCCGACCTGCCGTGGCAAAAGTCGGTGGTAGCCATGGCCGTGCGCGCCAAGCGCGACATTGTACCCATCTTCTTCGACGAAGAGAATTCGCGCGCCTTCTATCGTAATGCGAATTGGCGCAAGCGTCTCGGCATCAAGTTCAACGCCGAGATGCTCATGTTGCCGCGCGAAATGGTTAAGAAACAAGGCAGCACGCTGCACTTGGTCGTGGGGCAACCCGTGGCATGGGACACGCTCGACGCTGCGCACCCCGTCGAGGAGGCCGTCCGTCTTCGTCAACTGGTATATTCCTTAAAAGAAACCCTATAGCCGTTAATGTTTATGGTACCCATTATCGACCCTATATCACCCGACATTCTCGAACATGAGTTGAACTCACGCACTTTTCTGCGCCACACCAATAAGGCCGGCAACGAGATTCACGTCATCAGTGCTCACGAGGCCCCTTATGTGATGCAGGAGATAGGTCGCTTGCGTGAAGTTGCTTTCCGCCAGGCTGGTGGAGGCACCGGCAAGGCATGCGACATCGATGAGTTCGACACCATGGAGCAACCGTGCCGGCAGTTGCTCGTGTGGAATCCCGTGGAGCGCGAAATCATTGGCGCCTATCGCTTTATAATAGGGCGCGACATACGCTTTGACGCGCAGGGCACACCGCTCATCGCCACGGCCCACATGTTCCGTTTCTCGCCGCGCTTTCTCCATGAAATTATGCCATTGACCATCGAG
The DNA here is from genome assembly GCA_017962765.1 of Muribaculaceae bacterium. Classification (GTDB taxonomy): domain Bacteria; phylum Bacteroidota; class Bacteroidia; order Bacteroidales; family Muribaculaceae; genus Sodaliphilus. Next base: position 25,388 of record JAGCUP010000054.1, read on the forward strand.
TTGGGACGCTCCTTCGTCAGGCCCGAGTATCAATCGAGCCGCATGGGAGCCAAGGCCATCTATGCGCTCGACAACCTGTGGGACGGCTTGGGGGCCCTCACTGTCGAATACCCCGAAATAGAGTATCTTTTCGGTAAAATGACGATGTATCCCAGCTACGACCGCGAGTGCCGCGACTTGTTGCTATGCTTCCTGCGTATTTATTTCCCCGACCCCGAAGGTCTCGTGACGCCCATCGAAGCGCTGCATGGCGACGAAGAGTTGCTGGCTCCCCGTGCGTTCTTCGCCGGCAACGATTTCCGTGGCGACTACCTCAAGCTCAACGCATTCATCCGCGACCACGGCATCAATATCCCGCCGCTGGTGAACGCTTATATGAACCTGTCGCCCACGATGCGCGTTTTTGGCACGGCCATCAACCACGAGTTTGGTGAGGTGGAGGAGACGGGCATCTTCATCAAGATTGACGAAATCACCGATTCGAAAAAATCACGTCACATCGACACTTATAAACCTATGATATGAAACAGCAATTCTTACTTTTTGCCGCCGCGGCATTGATGGCCGTGGGTACGGCACGCGCCGACGACAATGTTACCTTCCACTGGGAGGCCGGCATTGTGGCCAACTCGGGCACCGAACAACTGGCGCCCCATCACATTGCTGCCGAGTCACTCGTCACGCAACAACACGGTTTTCAGGTCTTCGCCGCGGTAGGACACGAGATGGACACCACGGCGCGCTTCTCGTGGAGTGCCAATGTGCGCCTCATGGGCGGTTATACCTCGAACGCCGATTACCTGCGATGGAACGATGCCACCGCTTCACTCATGCCGAAGGAGCAGCATCCCGGACGCCTTCTCGTGGAGCAGCTGAGCGCTGCCGTCAAGTACCGTTGTCTCTTCTTACTTGCCGGCAAGGACTACCGCCGCTCGCCGCTTGTCGATGGCAGCCTGAGCAGCGGCGACCTCGTGATGAGTGGCAATGTGCCGCTTCCCGCAGGTGCTCGCGCAGGCTTTATCGACTACCAGAACGTGCCGTTTACCAATGGCTGGCTGCAAATCGGCGGTGAGGTAGGCTATTACAAAAGCGACGACAGCAAATGGCTTGAAAATCATTACAACCAGCTCAATGGTTTCATCACTACGGGCTACTGGCTCAATTACAAGTGGTTGCATCTGCGCTCCAATCCATCGAAGCCTTTCGTGGCCACTATAGGTATGCAGGCCGCTTGTCAGTTCGGTGGCACGCAGATTATGTATACCGACGGCGTGGAAACCGAGCGTGTAAAAATGGATGCCAACGCCAAAGCTTTCTTCAAAGCCCTTATCCCGGGCAGTGGCGGCAACGCCAACGGCGACCATTACTACGAGGGCAACCACGTGGGGTCGTGGGACATCCGCTTCGACTATCGCTTCCATAACGGCCACTCGTTAGCAGCCTACCACCAGCACCCTTGGGAGGACGGCTCGGGAATATGTTTCAAAAACGGCTTTGATGGATTGTGGGGATTGCAATACAGCAACGACAAGCCTAATGCACCATTAGGCGCCGTAGTGGTGGAATACCTTGATATGACGAACCACAGCGGCCCGCTGCACTTCAACCCAAAGGACTATACGACCGACACGCGGCCCGACGGTTCGCCCATTCACGGCGAGGCAACAGGTGCCGACAACTACTATAACAATTATGCCTACTCGGGTTACAGCTATCGAGGGCAGGCCCTCGGTTCGCCCATGCTGGTGTCGCCGCTCTTCAACCAGGACGGCTATATAAGCTTTGCCCACAACGTGATGCGCGGTTTCCACTTCGCTGCCACCGGCCACTTCGCGCCACAATGGCAGTGGACGTTCAAGGGCACGTGGCGCAAGTCGTGGGGCAACATTTTCATGCCACTCGAGAGCCCTGTGGCATCCACCTCGTGGCTGGCCCGTGTGGGGTGGCAGCAATCGACTTGCGGTGGCTGGCGTGCCTCGCTTTCGCTGGCCCTTGACCGTGGCAAGCTCACGGGCGACAACTTCGGAGCGCTGCTCAGCGTGTCCTATCACGGCAACTTCTCGTTTAACCACTAATCGTCAAGCCTTATGAAAAAGATAAACCTCTATTTTGCGATTTTTTCACTGGCACTGCTGGCCTCGTGTACCCATAACGACGGTGACATAGGACCGCTCTTCGGCACTTGGCACGTCGATGCCATCGAAGTCGATGGCACGCCCGATGCAACTTACGACGGAAGCCTTTTCGTCATGTTCCAATCGAATATTGCCGACTGGCGTATCGTTGACGAGCAAGAACACACCTACGTCAATGCTTGGGCTTCGTGGCTGCAGGACGGCGGCATCATCACCTTCCATTTCGACGATGACTGGTTCCCGCCACACGCCATCACGGGCTTCGCGCCTGCCATATCCCAGCCGACCACTGTCGAGCGCCTTACCTCTAAGGAACTCATTCTTGTCGCCACCTCGTCCATTGACGGCCACACTCGCCGCTTCATCTGCACGAAGCAGCATTGATTGCTGGACTTTTAACTGTTTTGGCAGCAACAAGGAGGTGATTTAGGACAAAAATTGCTAAATTTGCGAAAATTTAAATCATTCAATCAATTTTACTTGATATGGGACGATTAGTAGCTATCGTGGGAAGACCCAATGTGGGCAAATCGACACTCTTCAACAGGCTGACACAGACGCGCGCCGCCATCGTGAATGATGCCAGTGGCACCACGCGTGACCGCCAGTATGGCAAGATGGAGTGGGAAGGCATGGAAATGAGCGTCGTCGATACCGGCGGTTGGGTCGAGGGCAGCGAGGACGTGTTTGAGAGCGAAATCAACAAGCAAGTATATCTCGCTATCGAAGAAGCCGATGTCATCCTGTTCATGGTCGATATCAAAACCGGAATTACCGACCTCGACCAGGAGGTGGCCGAAATATTGCGGCGCGGCAAGAAGCCCGTCATCGTTGTCAGCAACAAGGATGACAACAATCAGGGCATGTATGCCGAAGCCGAATTTTATTCACTCGGCCTTGGCAAGCCGTTCGCCATCTCGGCCATTACGGGAACCGGCACCGGCGACCTACTCGACGAGGTGGTGCGCATCATGCCCAAGAAGGTTGATGACAACCCCGAGGAGGAACTGCCGCGCTTTGCCATCGTGGGACGTCCCAACGCCGGCAAGTCGTCGCTCGTAAATTCGCTCATGGACGAGGAGCGTAACATCGTAACCGACATCGCTGGCACGACGCGCGACAGCATCTACTCGCGCTACAACAAGTTCGGCTTCGACTTTTATCTCGTTGATACTGCGGGCATTCGCAAGAAGAACAAGGTGAACGAGGACATCGAGTATTACAGCGTGCTACGCAGCATCCGCGCCATAGAGAACTCCGACGTGTGCATCCTGCTCATCGATGCCACGCGCGGCATCGAGGCCCAGGACGTGAACATCTTCTCCATCATTCAAAAGAATAACAAGGGACTCGTGGTGCTCGTTAACAAGTGGGATGTGGCCCAGGAGAAATCGCAGCAGGCCATTACTTATATGGAGAACACCATCCGCGAGCGTTTGGCACCGTTCACCGACTTCCCCATCATCTTCGGGTCGGCACTCACCAAGCAGCGCATACACCGCGTGCTCGAGACCGCCATCGAGGTGTATAAACGCCGCAAGTTCCTCATTCCCACATCGCAGCTCAACAATGCGATGCAGGAAATTATCGGGGCTTACGCGCCGCCGGCCGTTAAGGGCAAGTATATCAAAATCAAGTATGTAACAATGCTTAAGGAGGCCTACGTGCCCTCGTTCGTGTTCTTCTGCAACTTGCCACAGTGGATTCGCGACCCCTACAAGCGTTACCTCGAGAACAAGATACGCGAGCGTTGGGACTTCACAGGCACTCCTATCCGTCTCTATTTCCGCCAAAAATAATATGGACAACAACCACAAAAATAACGTGCAAGCACCCGAGCCCGATTGCCACCACAAGCAAGCCGGGACGGGCCTCGACCACCCCGAGAACGACGCGCAATATACCGGCTTACAAGTTAACGCAGGCATCGTGCAGCCCCCCAGCGTTAACCCCTACCTCAAGCGCCACAAGCGCCCGCAGCTTACCGCTAACGATTATGTGGAGGGTATCCTCGCAGGCAACACCACGGTGCTGGGACAGGCCGTGACGCTCGTCGAGAGCCTCAACCCCGACCACCAACAGGTGGCCCAGGAAGTGATAGAGAAGTGCCTCCCCTATGCCGGGCACTCGAAGCGCATAGGTATCACCGGCGTGCCAGGTGCTGGCAAGAGCACATCGATTGATGTGTTCGGTATGCACGTCCTCGAGCGGGGCGGAAAGCTCGCCGTGCTCGCTATTGACCCCAGTTCGGAGCGCACCAAAGGCTCCATCCTGGGCGACAAGACGCGCATGGAGAGGCTCGCCGTGCATCCACGCGCTTTCATCCGCCCCAGTCCCTCGGCAGGCTCGCTGGGAGGCGTGGCGCGCAAGACGCGCGAGACCATTGTGCTGTGCGAGGCCGCCGGTTACGACACCGTTTTTGTCGAGACTGTGGGGGTGGGGCAGAGCGAGACCGCTGTCCACTCGATGGTCGATTTCTTCCTGCTCATCCAACTCGCTGGAACGGGCGATGAGCTCCAAGGCATCAAGCGCGGCATTATGGAAATGGCCGACGGCATCGTTATCAACAAGGCCGATGGCGACAATGTGGAGCGCGCCAACCTCGCCGCCGCCCAGTTCCGTAACGCCCTGCACCTGTTCCCGCTGCCGCCCAGTGGATGGTCGCCGCAGGTAATTACATATTCGGGCTATTACGAGCTCAATATTGATGCTGTGTGGAAGATGATTGACGATTACTTCGCTCACGTCGAGGCCAACGGCTACTTCGATACCAAGCGCCGCCACCAGGAGCGGTACTGGATGCGCGAGACCATAGAGGAGCAACTTAAGGCACATTTTTACAACAACCAGCAGGTGCAGCGTCTGTTGGCCGACAAGCAACGTGCCGTACTCGCCAGCCGCCAGTCATCGTTCACGGCGGCCTCCGATGTGCTCGACTTCTATTTCAAGCACGGTTTTTAAACCTTATCCCCTGTTATTTACTCTAAAGAATAAACAATCACATCTTAAAATATTAAAGCTATGAAAAAGATTTTGCAACTCGCCCTGGTCGCCATTGTGGCGGCAATGTCGCTCACCTCGTGCGACATGAACTTCTATGGCGGTACCCCCACCGCCTATGGGCAGCTCGACAACTACTATGTCATCAATGACTATTACAACCAGTACTACTACGACAATAGTGCGTCGAAGCTCGTCATCACCGACTCCTACGAGTTCCGCCAGGTGTTTGGGCAGGCCTCGATTAACAACCGCTACGGCGTTCCTACCGATGTGGATTTCCGCCGTGAGTTTGTCGTTGCGGTCATCCTGCCTGTTACCAACCGTTACACCGAAATTGAGCCTGTGTCGGTCAACCGCGAGGGCGACCGCGTCTATTTCACCTACCAGGTGTATCGTGGCGCCATGCAGAGCTACTACACGCAGCCCTTCACGGCCGTGGTGCTCGACCGCCGCGACTTGGTGGAGATTGTATTCCAGCAGGTGAACGCCAACGAAAGCCTGTATCGCGGTAGCGACCAGCGCATAGGCGGCACTTACTACAACTACAGCTCGGGCTATTATAACGGCGGATACTACTACAATACCTACCGTTACGATTCGCCCACGCCTCCACCTCCCAGCGACTGGCGCAACTATAACCGCAACTACAACTACGACACGTGGCGCAACAATGGTTATTATAACAATTATAATAATTATAACAACAATAATAACCACAACTATAACAACACGCCCCAGGGACGTCGTCCCAGCGGAACCGGCGATTATAACAATAGTGATAACCGCACTGGCGGCAACAATAACGGCGGCAGCACTGGCAACCGCCCCGACAACAATTACAACAACGGCAATAACAACAG
>JAGCUP010000055.1 GCA_017962765.1 Muribaculaceae bacterium
ACCTCTTTACAGATGAAGATATTGACGAGATTCAACGAAAACTCAACCTCAGGCCAAGAGAAAAACTCGGATTCTTGACTCCGATCGCTATGTTTAACAAATATTTTTCATAATTTTGCAATTGCCAGTTGACTTCACACTCTCCTCTTTTTGCTCCATCGATTTGGCGGTTTAGAAGCAAATCACTAACTTTGTAAGTTGATTTCTTTATAAAAACTACGGCGATATGGACAAGAACACGATGTATTATATTCATGTGAACGATAAGGAAGTGGGGCCGCTCAACTTCAATCAGTTGCTCGAGAATGGTCTCGCGGCCGACACTCTCGTGTGGTGGCAGGGTTCCGCCAACTGGCTCAAAGCCTGTGAGGTGCCCGAGATGCAACCATTGCTGCAGCAGGCTGCAGCACAGCCGATGTCGATACCCGCCGCGCAACCCATTCAGCCCGCCCCTGGCGAGCAGCCCACCATTCCGTGCCCCTATTGTGGTGAGCCCATCCTCGCCGTGGCCCGCAAGTGCCGCTATTGTGGGGAATGGTTGCAGGGCGCTGGTGATGCTGGTGCCCCATCAATGCCAACCACCGGCATTGGCCAGCCCTCATCGCCTGTCGCTTTCCCGTCCATACCTCCCGCACCGCCGGTGTCCCCACCGATGTATGTGACACCTGACCCTCCCTATAGCGATTCTCCCAGTGGTGGCGTGCCCCCAAAAAAGAGCAATACACCGCTCATAGTGGGTATTGTGGTAATAGTGTTGCTGATTATCGGTGGCGCCATTTTCTACGCCGTGAAAGAAAGCAATAAGCATCGATACTATGATGACGATGACGATTATACAACTGAATACGTTGACAGCACCGAGGTGGTTGAAGAAGAACCCGCTGAAGTGGCTTATAATAGTGGTGCCACGCGTCTCTCTGGGTTGGTGTTGGGTGTCGACGACACCGATGAGTGGTTGAGCGCTTTTGATGAAGCCATCGACGAAATGAATTCGGCCATCCGTGCCCACGACTATGACAAGATGAGAGAGATAGCGGCGGTGATTAGCGTTTCACTCGATGAAGTCGACAATAACGAAGGGGTGCTCACCGAAGCGCAAAAAACGAGGCTTGGTACCAGAATCCTTTCTATCGTCAACACCGCCGAGGAAGAAGGCATCGACCTCGATAATCTATAACTTGCGGTTGCGCAGGGCGAGGGCGGCGGCGACGAAGTCGTCGTCGCTCATGTCGTAGGGGAGCCAGTGGATGGGATGTCCGCGCCGCTCCATGCCTCGGAACCACGTCATTTGTCGCTTGGCAAACTGGTGGATGGCGGTCTCAAGCTGTGTGAACATCTCGTCGTAGGTTAGCTTACCCAACACGTACAGGGTGAGGAACTTGTATTCCAGGCCATAATAGATAAGGTCGTCGGGCGAGATGCCGTTGGCAAGGAGCGCACGCACCTCATCGACCATGCCGGCATCGAGGCGCGCACGCAGACGGGACGTGATGCGTGCGCGGCGCGTATCGCGGTCAATGGCGGTGCCAATGACGATTGCGTCGGTGATGGGGTGGGGGTGGGTGAGCGATGCCAAATGGGGGTTCTCGTGGTAGTAGAGCGCGATTTCAAGGGCGCGCGTGGCGCGTGCCGGCGTGTCGATATCGCTATTGTTGCGTAGCGTCTTGTATTGCTTGAGCAGCGCGGTGAGCTCGTCGAGGCTTTTGCCCGCCAGCCGCCCGCGCAGCTCCTCGTTGCGGGGTACAGGCGGCAACTGTACGCCGTTCAACACACTCTCGACATACAGCCCCGTCCCGCCACACAGCACGATCTCCTTACCGCGGCTGTCGATGAGCGCGCGAGCCTCGCGGTAGTCGCGCAAGTACTCGTATAGGTTGTATTTATATCCTGCTGGGCAGATGTCTATGAGGTAGTAGGGCACCTCACCATATTCTTCCAGGTCTTTGCCGGTACCCAGGTCCATGCCGCGGTAAAGCTGGCGTGAGTCGGCGCTGATGATTTCGGCGTCGATGGCGCGAGCAAGTGCCACGGCTTTAGCCGTCTTTCCGCTTGCGGTGGGACCTGTGATGACGAACATGGTTCTGGTTAAGTGTTAAGTGTAAAGTGGGGAATTCCTAATTCCTCATTCCTAATTCCTCATTTTTGAGGGTGCTGTTGAAGAAGTCAAGCATGCGCGAATACACGGTAAGGCGTGCTTCGCAGCCGTTGATGCTATGGTTCATGTTGGGGAACACCATCAATTGCGGCGGACGGTTGAGGGAGACAAGGCGCGCGAGGTATTCCATGGAATTGACAATGCGCACATTATCGTCGGCGCTGCCGAACATGAGCAATAGGTCGCCATGCTGTTTCTCCACCTCGTTCAGCGGTGCGCGGTCAAATCCCACAGCGTTCTCCTGCGGTGTGAGCATAAAACGCTCGGTGTAAATGCTGTCATAGAAACGCCAACTCGTCACTGGAGCTATCGACACGCCGGCCGCGATATGGTTATCGGGCCGCGACATGGCCATGAGTGTCTCGAAGCCGCCATAGCTCCATCCGTAGATGCCGATATGGTCGGCATCTACCCAAGGTTGTGCGGCCATATAAGCAGCTACTGCCACTTGGTCGTCGGTCTCATAAAGGCCCATGTTCAGATAGACGGTGCGCAGGAACTCTTTGCCGCGTGCGCCAGTGCCTCGTGGGTCGACACACACGATGACGTAACCCTGTGTGGCATAGTACTGCTCCCATCCCATCTTCCAGTTATTCCGCACCTCCTGCGAGCCAGGCCCGCTATATTGCGAGATGATAACAGGATATTTCTTTTCGGGGTCGAAATCGACAGGTTTTACCATATATCCGTTGAGCGTGTATCCTGCATTTTCAAGCGTGAAAAAGTCGCGCGTGGGTACCTCAGGTGCGGTATAAGTGTCGCTGTATTTCTTGTTCATCTCCAAGTCGCGCACCTTTTTGCCAGCCGCGGCGTAGATGCTATACTGCGGTGGTGTGACGGCGTCGCTGAATGAGCGGATGTAAAGCGAGAAATCACTGTTGAACGTGGCGGCATAGGTGCCGCGGCCCGGCGTGAGGACGCGCGTGAGGCCCTGGCGGTCGACACTTCGCACATTGCGGTCGAGCGGCCCGTTGGTGGTTTGCACATAGAAGAGTCGCTTCACTTCGTCATAACCATAGTAGTCGGTCACCTCATATTCACCCGCGGTGAGCTGGCGCATGAGGGTGCCGTTGTAGTCATATTGATAGATGTGCTTGTA
>JAGCUP010000005.1 GCA_017962765.1 Muribaculaceae bacterium
CGATGCCGGTTTCCAGAACGTGTGGAGCCTGCAGAGCTGCATCGACACCATGTTTGAAGCCGGCGACGAGGAGCAATTCAAGCGCTACATCCCGCGCGTGTGCAACGGCGAGACCATGTCGATGGACCTCACCGAGCCCGACGCCGGCAGCGACCTGCAGAGCGTCATGCTCAAGGCCACACAAGAGGCCGACGGCACCTGGCGCCTAAACGGCGTGAAACGCTTCATCACTAATGGCGACAGCGACCTGCACCTGGTACTGGCCCGCAGCGAGGAAGGTACGAAAGACGGCCGCGGCCTGTCGATGTTCATCTACGACAAGCGCAACGGTGGCGTAACTGTACGCCGCATCGAGGACAAGATGGGCATCCACGGTAGCCCCACTTGCGAGTTGGTGTTTAAGAACGCCAAGGCCGAGCTTTGCGGTAACCGCCGTTTTGGCCTCATCAAATATGTGATGTCGCTCATGAACGGTGCACGTCTGGGTATCACGGCGCAGAGCGTGGGTATCAGCCAAGCCGCCTACAATGAGGCCATCGACTATGCCCGCAGCCGCCAGCAGTTTGGCAAGGCCATCATCGGTTTCCCCGCCGTGGCCGAGATGATTTCGAACATCAAGGCGAAACTCGACGCAAGCCGCACCATCCTTTACGAGACCGCGCGTTTCGTTGACGTGTATAAAATTTGGGAACAAATTGCCCGCGAACGTGCCCTCACCCCCGAGGAGCGCGCCGAGATGAAACGCTACAACCGCCTCGCCGACGCCTTCACACCGCTCGCTAAGGCATTCACCACCGAGTACGCCAACCAAAACGCCTACGACTGCGTGCAAATTCACGGCGGTAGCGGTTTTATGCGCGACTATGCTTGCGAACGCCTGTACCGCGATGCCCGCATCACCAACATCTACGAGGGCACCACGCAGCTACAGGTGGTGGCAGCCATTCGCCACATCACCACCGGCACCTATCTGGCCCAGATCCAGGAATATGCCGCCGCCGAGTACAGCGAGGCAGTGGCACCGCTCAAGACACGCCTTGAGAGCATGACAGCTCACTTCGAGCACGCTTTTGAAACGGTGAAAGCCGTCGAGGACGCCGACTATGTGACGTTCCATGCACGCCGCCTGGTGGAAATGGCTGGACACATCATCATGGGCTATCTGCTCATCGGTGACTCCTCGCGTGAACCCGACTTGTTCCTCAATTCGGCCAAGGTCTATGTCAACTTTGCCGAGGCCGAAGTCATGCGCCACAGCACCTTTATCGAGCGCTTCAACCGCGACGACCTCGCCGCCTACGAACAAGAATAATTTGGGTAAATTAATTTAAAGTAATTGTTTAACAATAACGCATTATTAAACAATGATACAGAGAATTCAATCAGTATATCTTTTCTTGGCCGCTTTGTGTATGCTGGGATTCATCTTCATGCCTACCATCATATATACCGCAGGCGTAGCTCCCCATATCGAGGGCGCGATTAGCGGCGTAAATAACATCGATACGCCTTACTATATCTTCCTCGTGCTCGAAATCCTCATCGCACTGCTTTCCTTCGCCACCATCTTCAAGTTTAAAGACCTCAAGCAACAGGCACGGCTGTGCAAGATTAACATCTTGCTGTGCTTTGCGCTCATCGGCACAATACTGGGAGTGTGGCTGACGCGAAGGAGCGATGGCGCCACACCCACGCTGTGGGTCGTGCTGGCATTCCTCGCCGTCATTTTCCTGTTCCTGGCACTCAAGGGCATCAATAAGGACCGCGAATTGCTTGCCGAGAGCAACAGGCTACGGTAAGCATCGTCAATCACATAATGGCAAAGGCGGCCACAAGCAACACCACGCAGCCACGGCGCGAGCCGTGGCTCGACGTGGCGCGTTGCCTGGGCTGCCTGAGCGTGCTTGTCATCCACTGCCCGAGTGTGGAGAGCAACGGTGGTCTGGCTCGTGCCGCCATCGAATATTATGCCGTGGCATGCGCCAGCGTACTCTTTTTCATGATTTCGGGCGCACTTGTCTTCTACCGTCCCGTTGAACACGCTCGTCCGTGGCTCAAGCACCGCGTGGGCCGCGTGGTGATTCCCATGGTTATTTGGACAATTGTGACGCTGCTTGTGAACCTTGCAGCAGGACGTCTTTTGCCGGACGACTTCGTCCACCGGCTACTCATGATTCCGTTCCAGGCCCAGGAGGGCGCATTTTGGTTCATCTATGTCGTTGTAGGAATCTACTTGGCGGCACCCATACTGGCCGCATGGCTGGCACGTTGCAAGAAACATGACCTGCAACTGTATTTAGGAATTTGGTTCGTGAGCCTTTTCGTGCCTACGCTCGCCTATGTCGTTCCCGAGGCGGCACGGGTCACCGACGGCCACTACGGTTACCTGTATCATTTTTATGGCTATTTGGGACTGGCGGTCACCGGCTATTATGTACGGCGCTACGGCATGTTCAACAAATCGCCGTGGATACTCGCGGTTCTCGCCCTTGTCCTCGTGACACTACCAGTGGCGCTGCGGGCTTCGTCACTGCCCACACGGCTGTGGTCACCGCGTCTGTCACCTGGCGTGGTGGCGCTCACCATCGTGGTGTTCGCATCCATCAAGCATATTCCCTCGGGACACATCACGTCGTGGGCCACTCGCCTGGCAGCCTTCACCTTCGGTGTTTACCTCACGCACAAACTTGTGATAATGTGGATACTCCGCCCCCTCGTGGGACAGTTCCATCTCCCCTACTCCATTGAACTGCCGTTAATGGTAACACTCACGGCGCTCATTGCCGGTAGCATCACGGCGCTGTTGAAGCGCCTGCCGCATAACCGCCTGGTGTGCTAGACCTTACAGCTTGAGCTGCTCTTCGATTAGCGGCATCGACGGGTAGTGGGTCTGGTCGGCAAAAATGGGGGTGACGCTCACCCACCCACGGTCGAGCCAATAGGTATCGTTAAGCGTGTTGTCGGGTTCGTCGTTCTCGTAGTAGCCGGTGATCCAATAATAGTCGCGCCCGTGGGGGTCAACGCGGTGCTCAAACTCTTTCACCCATTTACCTGCAGCACTACGCGTGATTTTCAGTCCCGGATATTTGCCACCCTCACCTAGCGGCGGGAAATTCACATTGAGACACACACCTCGCGGCAATCCGTGCTCCAGCGTTCGCTCAATGATGTGGCGAATGAGCGGCTCGCACTCCGGCATGTCGGCCTTCGGGTCAAATGAACCATAGGAGAACGCCAAAGCGGGCACATCGTGGAACACACCTTCAAGCGCCACGCCCACTGTGCCGCTATAAATCGAACTGTTTCCCGAATTGTAACCATGGTTGATACCACTCAACAGCAAACGCGGTCGTTCCTCGAGCAGCTGGTCGAGAGCGAGCTTGGCGCAGTCGGCCGGCGTACCGCTAACGGCATAGCGCGTGAGCCGCTCGGTTTTCTCAATCAGATGAGCCCTAATGGGATGGTCAAAAGTGATTGAACTCGACTTGCCACTTTGATGAGTTGTGGGTGCGGCCACCATCACATGGTCATAGTCAAGCGCGATGCGCGTGAGCAAGTCTAATCCTTTTGCGGAAATTCCGTCGTCGTTGCTGATCAGTATCATAAGTAGTTTTTAGTTAACGGGTTGAAAATCGATGTTTACTCTGCCACGATAGTTGCGGCAATCGGCCACACAAAAAAAGAGAATGAGCGACAGGTGCCAAAAGCTCCATAATCGCTCATCTCCTCTCTCCACTTGCGGTGCGTACAGGACTCGAACCAGCGACCTCCTGCGTGACAGGCAGGCATTCTAACCAACTGAACTAACGCACCGTGTTAAAGTGTTGCGCCTCGCACTTGTCGATTTGCGACTGCAAAGGTACGACTAATTTCTAATGTGGCAAATTTTTTTCGTGTTTTTTTTCAAAAAAAATGTTTTTTTGCTGTTTGGGCCAATATTTTCCCCATTTTTGTGCCACAATTAGAAATGATTTCGCTAAATTTGCACTTCATAAACAAATCACGCCACGCCACAGCGCGGCATTCTCGGCTGCCCATCACAGGCAGCCAAGCAACGAAGATTAAAACAACTACATTATATTGGCACTATGGAGCAGTATTGGATCAACCGGAACGGGCAGCAAAGCGGCCCATTCGATTTCGA
>JAGCUP010000056.1 GCA_017962765.1 Muribaculaceae bacterium
AACGCCAACTACTTCACCGGCATCATCGAGGACGGCGTGAACCTCCCGTGGCCCACTCCCATCCCCCTGGCCGACCTCATCAGCAAGAAATTCGGCATCCCCTGCCTGATTACCAACGACGCCAACGCGGCCGCCATCGGCGAGATGACCTACGGCGCGGCCCGCGGCTTCAAGGACTTCATCATGATTACGCTGGGCACCGGCGTGGGTAGCGGCATCGTGGTGAACGGACAGATGGTCTATGGCCACGACGGCTTTGCCGGCGAGCTGGGCCACGTGATTATGAAGCGCAACAACGGCCGCATGTGCGGCTGCGGACGCACGGGCTGCCTCGAGGCCTACTGCTCGGCCACCGGTGTGGCACGCACGGCCCGCGAGTTCCTGGAGATTCGCAACGACGAATCGCTGCTGCGCAACTACGAGATTGAGGACATCACGAGCAAGGACGTGTACGACTGCGCTGTGGCCGGCGACAAACTGGCACAGGACATCTTCGACTACACGGGCAACATCCTGGGCGAGGCCCTGGCCGACTTCATGACGTTCACCAGCCCCGAGGCTTTCGTCATCTTCGGCGGCCTGACCAAGAGCGGCGAATACATCATGCGCCCCATCCGCGAGTCGTTCGAGAAGAACGTGATGCCCGTGTTCAAGGGCAAGGCGAAAATCCTCGTCAGCGAGCTCAAGGAAGCCGACGCCGCCGTGCTCGGCGCTTCGGCCCTCGGCTGGGAAATCAAGGAAGCCTAAATCGCAAAATTTAATGCGAATTTAGCTGATTGGGCGAATTTCACGAATTTTTATTGTGCTGTCTGTGATTGTTGGCATATAATAAAATAATTAATTCGTGAAATTCGCCCAATTTGCGTAATTCGCATTGATGAATTCACACACAATGGCGACGTGGCCTGATAGATCCGTTTTTTCGATTCATGAACCACATGAAACGGTTTTTTAAATACTGCTTGTGGACGCTGGGTGTGCTGGTCGCGCTCGTGGCAGCCTTCGCGTGGTATGTGCGCAGCAACGACGCGGCCTTCGAGGCCTTGGGCGGCGACAGCATCGTCATCGTGGCCCATGCGGGCGGCGCTATTGACGGCGTGGAATATACCAACAGCCGCGAGGCCGTGGAGCGCTCGCTGGCCGCCGGCTGCCGCTACATCGAGCTTGACCTGGTGCCGTCGGTCGAGGGCCACCTCATCGCGTTCCATACCAATTTCGACCGCCCCGACACGCTCTACAGCAGCGACCCGCCGAGCCTCGCCGAGTTCACGGGCAAGAAGATTTGGGGACGTTACACGCCGCTCACCATCGAGGACATCGACACGCTGATGCGTGTCCATCCCGAAATGATTCTCGTGGTGGATAAGACCGACGACCCCGACTTGCTCGACAACTATTTCGCGTCTTACCGCGACCGCGTCATGGTGGAGTGCTTCAGTATGGAGCGCTACATCGAGGTGAGCAAGCGCGGCTACCGCTACGCCTTGCTCAATTATCAGGCGTTCAGCCTAATTGCTACTTTAAAACAAGACCTGAAACACCTCTTCAACAGCGACGAGCCGCGCGTGGGGGCCGTGGTGATGAACCACAAAATGTACCGCGACATGCTCAAAGACAAAATCAACTGGCTCAACCGGCCCGTGGCGGCCTATGTAGCGCACAACGCCGACGAAGTCGACAGCATAGCCGCAGCCATCCCCCGCTGCGCCCTCATCTACAGCAATGAGCCCTGAGAGCTCAAAGCTCAGTGCTCAAAGCTCTTGGGTGGCGGCGAGGAGGGTGTTGCGCATGAGGGAGACGACGGTCATGGGGCCCACGCCGCCCGGGACGGGGGTGATGGCGGCGCACTTGGGGGCCACAGCGTCGAAATCGACATCGCCGTAGAGGCGGTAGTGGCCGGGCGCGTCTTCGCTGGGGAGACGCGTGGTGCCCGCGTCGATGACTACGGCGCCTTCCTTCA
Source organism: Muribaculaceae bacterium (assembly GCA_017962765.1). Lineage (GTDB taxonomy): Bacteria > Bacteroidota > Bacteroidia > Bacteroidales > Muribaculaceae > Sodaliphilus. Next base: position 1,961 of record JAGCUP010000056.1, read on the forward strand.
CCATGTGTGCTTTGACAAAATTGGGTCGTCCGACGGCGGCGATGAGGATATCGGCCATGCGGGTGATGTCTTCGACGTGGCCGGTGTCGCCGTTGCACACGGTCACGGTGCAGTTGCCCGGGAACGCCTTGCGCATGAGCAACTCGGCAGTGGGCCTTCCCACGATGTTGTCGTTGCCGAGCACCACGCAGTGCTTGCCCTCGGTGGCGATGTGGCAGCGGTCGAGGAGCGTGGCGATGCCCTGCGGCGTGGCGGTGGGGTAACACGGCAGTCCGAGCGCCAGACGTCCCACGTTGATGGGATGGAAGCCATCCACGTCCTTGCGGTAATCGATGGCCTCGATGATGCGTTGCTCGTCGATGTGGTCGGGTAGGGGGAGTTGCACGATGTATCCGTCGATACGTTCGTCGCGGTTGAGGCTGTCGATGGTGGCGAGGAGTTCGTCCTGAGTGACATCCACCTCGTGGCGCACGACGGTGGCGTCGAAGCCGCAGTTGTGGCAGGCGCGCACCTTATTGGCGACGTAGGTCTCGCTGGCCTCGTCGTGCCCCACGAGCACGATGGCGAGGTGTGGCGGCCGCTGTCCCTTCGCGGTCAATAGTTTGACCTCTTGGGCTATTTCGTCCAAGAGGTCGCTTGCTATTTTCTTTCCATCGATAATCATTGGCATTAGCGCCGTTTCATCATCTTCATGGGGTTCATGGACATGTTGCTCATCTTGTGCATGGCCTTGCGGGTCTGCTCAAACTGGGTGAGCAAGCGGTTCACCTCCTGGATGGTGGTGCCGCTGCCCATGGCGACGCGCTTGCGGCGGCTACCGTTCATCACTTCGGGGTGGGTGCGCTCGTAGGGTGTCATCGAGTGTATGATAGCCTCAATGCCCTTGAAGGCGTCGTCGCTGATATCGAGGTCCTTGATGGCCTTACCCACGCCGGGAATCATCGAGGCGAGGTCCTTGAGGTTGCCCATCTTCTTAATTTGTGCGATTTGAGCCAGGAAGTCGTTGAAGTCGAACTTGTTGGTTGCGATTTTCTTGTGGAGTTTCTTGGCTTCTTCCTCGTCGTACTGCTGCTGCATGCGGTCAACGAACGACACGATGTCACCCATGCCCAGGATGCGGTCGGCCATACCGGCGGGTCGGAACGGGTCGATAGCCTCGAGGCGTTCGCCGGTTCCCACCCATTTGATGGGCTTATCGACCACCGAGCGGATGGAGAGGGCGGCACCGCCACGGGTGTCACCATCGAGCTTGGTGAGGACGACGCCGTCGAAGTCGAGGCGGTCGTTGAAAGCCTTGGCGGTGTTGACGGCATCTTGGCCCGTCATCGAGTCGACGACGAAGAGCGTCTCGGTGGGGTTGATTGCATCTTTGATGGCGGCAATTTCCTGCATCATCTGCTCATCGACGGCGAGACGGCCAGCGGTATCGACGATAACGAGGTCGTTGCCGAGGCGGCGCGCCTGGTCAATGGCATGAAGGGCTATTTCGACAGGGTTCTTGCTGTCGGGCTCGCTATACACGGGCACGCCGATTTGGTCGGCAAGGACCTTCAGCTGCTCGATAGCGGCGGGACGATAGACATCGCATGCCACCAGCAACGGTTTCTTGTTCTTTTCTTTCTTGAGGCGGTTGGCGAGCTTGCCGGTAAAGGTGGTCTTACCCGAACCTTGCAAGCCGCTCATGAGCACCACGGCGGGGTTGCCTTCGATTTTGAAGGGGGCTTGCTCGCCGCCCATGAGTTCAGTTAGCTCGTCGTGGACGATTTTCACCATGAGCTGTCCCGGCTTGAGTGAGTTGATGACGTTTTGTCCGAGCGCCTTCTCTTTGACAGAATCGGTAAACGTCTTGGCCACTTTATAGTTTACGTCGGCCTCGATGAGTGCACGCCTCACGTCCTTGAGCGTGGCGGCCACGTTAATTTCGGTGATGCGTCCTTCGCCTTTGAGTATCTTGAACGACCTTTCGAGTCTTTCACTTAGGTTTTCAAACATGATAGGGTATAATCTTTATGTGGATTTAAAATGGTTGTAGCTTGGGGGATTTTTAGATATAGAGAACATGGAATCAAATTTTGTCACTCGACCAGCCGATTCGTGGCCGTGTCGGGGAAGACGAGGCGGGGACGGAACTCGCGGGCCTCCTCGGGCGTCATCATGCCGTAGGACATAATGATGACGATGTCGCCCGGCTGCACACGGCGCGCGGCGGCCCCGTTGAGGCACACCACACCGCTGGCACGCTCACCGGCGATGACGTAGGTGTCGAAGCGTTCGCCGTTGTTGATATCGACAATGTAAACGCGCTCGCCCTCGACGATGCCGGCGGCGTCCATCAGGTCCTCGTCGAGCGTGATGCTGCCAATGTAGTTGAGGTTGGCCTCGGTGACGGTGACGCGATGGATTTTGGACTTGATAACCTGGATAAACATTGCTGTAAAGGGGTTAACTATATCTATAATCTGTCAAACGTTAACTTGCTTGTAGGTGATGTTGTCGATTTCGCGCACATCGCCGCAATACACGGTGACGCAACCCACGATATAGCTTGTCTCGTCCCAGTTGGTGACGGGCAGCAAGGTGGTGCCATCGACTATCGAGAAATATTCTACCTCCATCTCGGGCCAGGCGTTGATGGTGGCCACTACCCAGTCGTGGGTCTGCTCCACGCTGTGATGGCGCGCAAAGTCGAGGCTGGCGCGTAGGGTGCCGTAGATGTTGGGGGCCGCACGGCGCGCCTCGGGGGTGAGCCTCACGTTGCGGCTGCTCTTGGCCAGGCCATCGGCCTCACGCACACAGGGGCACTGCACGACGTCGAGCTCGAAGCCCAGTTGCTTAATCATGGCGCGGATGACGGCGATTTGCTGGAAGTCCTTCTCGCCGAAGTAGGCGCGTGTGGGCTGTGTCATCTCAAAGAGCTTGCTCACGATTTGGCACACGCCGTTGAAATGGCCCGGGCGCATGGCGCCCTCCATCACTTGCGTCACAGAGCCCAGGTCGAAGATGCGGGTGTCGGGTTCGGGATAGATTTCGTCCACGGTGGGCATGAAGGCGATATCCACGCCGCACTCTTCGAGGAGCGCCGCGTCGGCTTCGGCCGTGCGCGGATAAGTGCGCAGGTCTTCCTTGTTATTGAACTGGGTGGGGTTCAGGAACACGCTCACCACCACTACGTCGTTCTCGCGGCGTGCGCGTTCCACAAGCGAGCGGTGCCCGCCGTGTAATGCGCCCATGGTGGGCACCAAGCCTATGGACTTGTTCTCTTGTCGTGCTTTGGCAATTTCTTGCCTCAGCTCGTCCACTTTCTCAATAATTTTCATTCTTAATTAGACGATGTTTTTAAAAACCGCTGCAAAATTAGTGCAAGGTGAACACAAAAACAAAATTTTTTTTGCTTTTGTTGAACTGCAGCCTAATTTATCTAAAATTAGAGCAAGGTGAACACAATCAAAAATAAACCCGAATCGGTCATTAGGCCTGCAAAAAGCTATGCCTCGAGGTTTTGTTTGGCCTTACTCTTGCATCCGTCAGGATTTTTGACGTAATTTGCAAGTGGGTTGCGCGAGTCGCAACTTTCGGTGGTTGGCCATGCGAGCACCGAATCACATATAACCAATCATGTATAACGCTTATTTTGACACTGTTATTTAATATACTTGTATAATATGAGAGAGACCATTGCCCGCACTTTACGGGATTCGGCTGCAGCGCGCTGGGGAGTGCTCATGATTGTGGCATTCACCATGATGACGGGTTACCTCGTCGCCAAACAAATATCACCATTGGAATATCTACTGGAATCGCCAGTTGCGCAAGGGGGATTGGGGTGGACCAGCAGTGAGTTTGGACTCTTTGCCGGATCGCGCGGTTTTTTCAATGTGTTTTTCCTCATGCTCTTTGTGGGAGGCATCATTCTCGACCGCACTGGCGTGCGTTTTGCCGGCGTTCTTTCATGCGTCCTCATGCTTGTGGGTGCGGGAATTGACCTATGGGCGATTTCCTGGCTTTCGCCTCACCCTACCGTCAATGTGAACATCCCCTTGCTGGGAATGAACGACATGATGGTGAAGCAACAGGTGCTTGTCGCCTCGCTGGGATTTGCTGTGTTTGGCATCGGTTATGAACTATGTGGCATCACTGTTTCCAAAGTCATCGTGAAATGGTTTACGGGCAAGGAAATGGCCTTGGCCATGGGCATTCAAGTGGCCTTGGCGCGCCTCGGTACCGCCGCCGCGCTGGCAGGCAGTCCCGCCCTGGCTCAATGGAAAGGCCTTTCCACTCCCATCCTCGTGGGGGTCACCTGTGTGGGCATCGGCACCATCGCCTATTTGTTCTACTGTGTAATGGATACCCGGCTCGATAGTCAAAGCCATGTGAATTTCGAGAGCGATGAGGACGAGAAATTTCATTTCAAGGACTTGCTCTCAACCATCAAGAATTCAGGATTTTGGGGTATCACCATTTTATGCCTTTTATACTATTCGGCACTGTATCCTTTCTTAGATTTTGCCACCAAGCTGATGATAGCCAAATATGGCATCGATCCACAAATTGCAGGCACCATTCCCGCCATCTTGCCCTTCACGAGCATTGTGCTCACTCCGCTGTTCGGGGCAATGTATGACCGCATTGGCCGCGGAGCCTCCATTATGATTATTGGCACCGTCATGCTCACCTTAGTCCTTATAGTGTTCGCCTTACCCATCAACGCCAGTTGGGTGGCCGTGGTGGCCATGCTTATCTTGGGCATCGCCTTCTCGCTGCTCCCCAGCGTACTGTGGCCCGCCGTTCCCAAAATTGTGCCCATGAAACAACTGGGCACGGCTTACTCCATTATTTATTACATCCAAAACATAGGCCTCATGCTTATTCCCATCATTATTGGGAACGTGCTGCAACGAAACACAGTGGGCCAACAAGTCGATTACACCCAGGCCATGTGGATTTTCACCGGCATTGGCGTGGCGGCCATCGCGGTGGCTATTACGTTGCTTTGGCTCGACAGGAAGCACAACTACGGCTTGGAAAAAAGCGACATCAAACCCGCAAAAGCTTGACCCCCAATCGGCCCGTAAACATTCTTCGTGGAGTGGAGAAAGAAGAACGAGTGGTTACTTGAGGAGACCGTGCTGTCGTAGCAGCTTTTCGATTTTGAGCTGTATGGCCCAGCGGTCGTGGTCGTTACGATTCTCGAGCATGGCGACTACGACGCGCCCGTCCTCCCACTTGGCAAGGTAGGCTTGGAAGCCGCCGTTATCGCCCGTATGGTAGATTTTCTCGCGATGCCCAGGCGTGCGGTCGATGAACCACCCAAGGCCGTAGTGGGTGTTGGGGCGGTTCTGGTAGGTGCACCATGGGCTGCCGTCCACTTGTGTATGCTGTTTGTAAGCCAGCTTTTTAGAGTCTTTTGAGATGACTTTGTTATCACGTAGCGCCATTTCCCACTTGAGCAAGTCGTGGGTGGAGGTGTAGATGCCGCCGTCGGCGCGCGTGGCGAAAAACGTCTCCTCACCGTAGTCGCATTCGGCCCAGTGGGTGCCAGCGCCATCGACATAGTCGTTTGTGGTCACGTCGCGTGTCTTCGTGGCGCCGTTGTCGTTCTCGCCAGTGTCGCTGCCGTCGTTTACAATGTATCCGTGAGCCATGTGGGGAATGTTGCGGTTGGCCCTGAAATAGCGCACGTTGGTCATTTTGGCCGGCCCGAATACGTTCTGTTGCTGGTATTGCTCAAATTCCATTCCTGAACGCTGCTGAATAATGCCGTAGATGAGCTGGAACGTGGGGTTGATGTAATCATAGTCGGTGCCTGGCTCGAACTTGAGGCTGTCGAGGTCGCGGAAATACTCCATACTCTCGTCGTCGGTGGCGTGAATCATCCAGTTCCGGTCGCCGCGCGGTCGTGTGTCGGGTATGCCGCTCGAGTGGCTCATGAGGTGCCACAATTTTACCTTTTTCCAGTTGTCGCTGCGGTACTCGGGGTAATATTTTGCCACCGCGTCGTTGATATCCACAAGACCGCGTTCCTGCAGCTTGAGGAGGCCCACGACTGTGAACTGCTTAGAAATGGAGGCGATGTTAAAGTTGGTGTTGCCGTCGATTTTCTCGCCCGTTTCCATATCGGCCACGCCGATGCCACGGTCGTAGATGACTTTGCCGTCGACAGCGATGAGCAGGGCGGCGCCCGGTGCATCGTCGCGGTAGTTGGCCTCGAGCAGCGAGTCAAGGCTGGCGGTGAGTTGCGCGTCATTTTTTGCGCTTCGGCAGGCTCCCAGCATGGCCGAGAGTGCGATTAATGTGAGGATAGTCTGTTTCATGGGGGCAAAGATAGTGCAAAAAATCTGATTCCTAAGCCAGCGCGGTCAAGATTTATGTTGCCATACTTACTAATTGTTGTTAAAAAGTTGCGTAGTTGCCTGTTTTGTGAGTAATTTTGCAGCAAAATTCAAAAACAACATAGCACTATGAAGAAATTTAAGATTATCATGACTTTCGCCCTTGCGGTGGTAATGGCTGCCTGTGGCGATGATGAGCCCTCAGGAGGCGGTTCGGGTGGATATGGTAGCGACGTGCCCTTCCCCCAGTTGGGCGCCAACCACAAGCGCATAAGCACGCTCAAGCGCGAGTATTCCAACGGCATGATGCAGACGCTCACGGCGACCTACGACGGTAAGAATCACCTCACGGGCGTGAAGGTGGACACTGAGGGCCCCACAAACACGTCGGAGTCTATCACCATCGACTACGGCACGCGCACAATCGCCTACAAGCAGTCGATACGCACCACCACTTACGAGTTCACGCTCGACAGCAAAGGCCGCATCACCCATGTGGGCAATCCACGTTCGTCGGCACAGGACGAGGTGAACTACACCTACGACAACAACGGCGACCTCACCATGAGTCAGCGCTCGACCACCAACTTTGCCAACTATACATGGTATGATGGCAGGCTTATGCGTTTTACCGCTAAGTCAATAGAGAAAGAGCAGCAGGTGGCCTATACCTATAGTGCCGATGCTGACAACCCCTTCCCGAACAAGGGTGGCATCGACCCCATCGCCAATATCCAGTCGCCTTTCAGCGTAATGATGACTATAGTGATGCGCAGCGAGGGAATGATGGGCAACGTGAGCAACCTTCTGCCTATCGGGGTGTCGACCAAAACGCAATACACTGGCCAAGATCTGGTGAGCAAATCAAGCGCCATCACCTACTCGCTCGACAGCAACGGTTTCGTGACCGCCGTCAGCGGCTATGACAACGTGAACGACCTCTCTTATACGCTTACCATCACCTACGCCAACTGACCACCGTCATGAAACGCTACCGTATTTACGCCACTTTGTGGACACTCGTGCTCGCCGCCGCTTTTACGCTGGGTGCCGCTGCCGCCGATAGTAATGGTATCATCGGTTCGTGGAAGTACCAAAAGCCCTGCGTCGAGGCCGACGGAACCTCGCTCGTAGGCAAGGTGGGCAAGCCCATCGCAAAGAAAAAGCTCTCCAAGAAAATCGACAAGGCGTTCAAGAAAATCAAGCTCGATAAGCGCTGGCAGTCGTTCACCCTGAACTCCGATGACACTTGGGAAATGGTCATTTTGAGACAAAAGCTTACAGGCAGCTACTCCTACGACCCCGACACCGAGAGCCTCGTGCTTAAGTTTTACGGCGTTCCCGTCAGAGGCCACGCCTGGAGCAAAGGCGACCGCCTCTATGTCACTTTCGATGCCGACAAACTCATCGCCGTGCTCGGTTTCATCGGTGGCATCAGCCACAGCGATAGCCTCAAGGAGATTGACAAGCTCATCGACAACTACGTGAACGTGAGGGTGGGCTTTGAGTTCAAGCGCCTCGTAAGCGAGGTTTGAGCCTTGAGCTGGATTCAAGCGCCACGTTGTGCTCACGGCTCCAAAGGACAAGTGCTGCGCACTAATTTCACGAATTTTTTCTACTCTTATTTCACCTGAAATAGGTTGATAAAAAGGGAAAAAATTCGTGAAATTCGCTTAATTTGCCAAATTCGCATTGAAAAACAGCTAAAACTGAGGAGTAACGACTGAAAACTCGCGTCTTTTTTGTAATTTTGCAGTTTGTTTCAAGAATACAATAACAAAAGATAATGGCACAGAAACCTTCCATCCCCAAGGGGACACGCGACTTCTCGCCCGTTGAGATGGCGAAGCGCAACTACATTTTCGATACCATAAAAGAGGTGTTCCGCCTCTACGGATACCAGCAAATCGAGACGCCCTCGCTCGAGAACCTTTCCACGCTCATGGGAAAATATGGCGAGGAGGGCGACAAACTCTTGTTCAAAATCCTCAACAGCGGCGACTACCTCAAGGATGCCCCCGAGCAGCTGCTGGCCGAAAAGGACAGTTTGCACCTGACCAATAAAATCAGCGAGAAGGGACTGCGTTACGACCTCACGGTGCCCTTCGCCCGTTATGTGGTGATGCACCGCAACGACCTGGCCCTGCCCTTCAAGCGTTTCCAGATGCAGCCCGTGTGGCGCGCCGACCGTCCTCAGCGCGGCCGTTATCGCGAGTTTTACCAGTGCGATGCCGACGTGGTGGGCAGCGACTCGCTGTTGAGCGAGGTGGAACTTGTGGCAATGGAGGCCGAGGTATTCGGTCGCCTGGGCATCGATGTGGTCGTTAAGATTAACAACCGCAAGGTGCTCACGGGCATCGCCCAAATCATCGGTGCTCCCGACAAGATTGTCGATATCACCGTGGCCATCGACAAGATGGACAAGATAGGGCTCGACAACGTCAACGCGGAACTGCGGGAGAAAGGCCTCGACGACAAGGCCCTCAACACCCTGCGACCCTTGCTCACACTTGCCGGTACCAACGAGGAGAAACTTGCCACGCTCGATACCCTGCTCGCCACCAGCGACGAGGGACGCAAGGGCGTGGAAGAGCTGCGCTTTGTCCTCGACCATGTGGCACCTCTTGGTCTCAAGGCCACTGTCGAGGTGGACGTGTCGCTGGCCCGTGGCCTCAACTATTACACCGGAACCATCCTCGAGGTCAAGGCGCAAGGCGTGGAGATGGGAAGCATCAGCGGCGGTGGACGCTACGACAACCTCACCGGCGTCTTCGGAATGCACGGCCTGAGCGGCGTGGGCATCAGCTTCGGTGCCGACCGCATCCAGGACGTGCTCAACACGCTCGACCTCTACCCGCCCCACACGCTGGAAACCACGCGTCTCATTTTCATGAACTTCGGCGACCGCGAGGCAGCCGCCTCGTTACAACATATCCAGGCGTTGCGCCAGGCCGGCATCGCTTGCGAGCTCTATCCCGACGCCGCCAAGATGAAGAAACAAATGGCGTGGGCCAACGCGCGTGCCGTGCCTTTCGTGGCCATGGTGGGCGAGAGCGAACTTGCCGACGGCACCATCACCCTCAAAGATATGGCCACCGGCGAGCAGCAGTCACTCACGCGCGACGAGCTCATCGCGCGCCTTAACTCGTGACGAAACTCCAAGGACCTTACAGCTATGGACACCATGTTTGACAAAATATTGCAACTGCCCCTGTTCCAGGGGCTCACGCACGAGGAATTCCAGCGGCTCATTGAGAGCTATCCGTTTCATTTCCTCAAATTTGCCGACGGCGAGCGCATCGTTGAGGCCGGTGAGGCATGCTCCCACTTGCGTTTCATCGTGGCGGGCGCTGTGCGCTTCTCCACATCGAGTCGCGCCCTCAAAGTGGCCGTGGTGCACACCCTCGACAGCCCCGACGTCATCGCTCCCGACCACCTCTTCGGGCTCGACACGAGCTACCCGTTCGACGCGTGGGCCAGCGGAGAAACGGCTTTGTTGCAAATCAAGAAACTCGACTTCCTCGATATGCTCTCGCACAGCCACGTGCTGGCCATCAACGTCCTTAACTACCTGTCACGCAACGCGCAGGCCGTGCGTAACCGGATGCTGAACGCACAAAATATGCGGGTGGCCGAGCGCCTCGCCCTCATCGCCATCCTGTTCACGGCGCAGCGCTCGCGCGACATCAAAATCGTGTATCGCCAGCGCGACCTCAATCGGCTGCTGGGCGTGCAGACCAGCCGCACGGCGGTCTCCACGGTGTGTGAGCAATTCCAGTCGCTGGGCCTGGTAAGCGTGGTGTCGCCCGGTGAAATCGTGTTCGGCGACCGCCAAAATCTAATCAACTATCTCAACAACAACTAAATGGCTGCGTGGAAAAACATAGCGTTGTTGACCATCTCGCCGCGTGTGGGATGGGAAGAGGTCGAGGCGAGCGGACTTGAGACCGAGCGCGTGATGAGCAGCGCCTACTATCCGCTGCTGGCCCTGCTCTCGGTGTCGTGCTTCGTGCCCATGATTTACGACCACAACGAGTACACGCTGAGCGGATGCCTCATCGACGCCATCATCGCTTTTGCCAAGTACTTGGTGAGCTATTTCATCGCCTCTTACCTCCTCTCGGGCTTTTATCCCGAGCTCACCAAGAGCAAGTTGGCGGTGACGCGCCTCAACAACTTCATCCTCTACAGCTCAGTTTTCCTCATTGTGCCCGAGATACTCATCAATGTGATGCCCGGCCTCTTTGCGCCCCTCTATTTCCTCATGGTTTTCAGTTTGCTCGTGGCTTATCGCGGCCTTGACCACTTGGGGGTGAAAAAGGGCAAGCGCACCAAGTTCTTTATCATCGCGGCCTGTCTCATCGCGGGTATGCCAGTATTGCTGAGCTACCTGTTCCACCTTCTAATAAATTGAAAATACAATGGCAACTAACAATATCAACATAAAGAACCGCAAGGCTGCTTTCGACTACCTCATCGTGGAGCGTTTCACGGCAGGCATCGTCCTCACCGGCACCGAAATCAAGTCTATCCGCCAGGGCAAGGCCGGTCTCGCCGACACCTACTGCTTGGTGGAGAATCGGGAGTTGTGGGTGAAGAATATGTATATCGCCGAATACAGTTATGGCTCTTACAACAACCACGCCACGCACCGCGACCGCAAACTGCTGCTTACCCGCAAGGAGCTGAACCGCATCGCCAAGACGAGCCAGCAGCCCGGTTTTGCTGTGGTGCCGCTACGCCTGTTCATCGATGAGCGCGGTTTCGCCAAGCTCGAGATTGCCTTGGCTCGCGGTAAGAAGCAGTTCGACAAGCGCCAGGCCATCAAGGAGCGCGAGGATAAGCGCAACATGGACCGGCTGTTCAAGCGGTAACTTGCCATTCTTTACTGCGAATTACACGATAAATGCTTGTTTACTAGTTTGTTCAATATATTATGAAAATTGCTATCATCAACGGCCCCAACCTCAATCTAGTGGGCGTGCGCGAGCCCGAGGTCTATGGCAACCAGTCGCTTGACACCTATCTGCGGCAGCTCACTGCGCGCTATCCGCTGGTGGAGTTCTCCACCTTCCAGAGCAACAGCGAGGGCGCCCTCATCGACGAAATCCACCGCGTGGGCTTCCATGTGGACGGCATCATTCTCAACGCAGGTGCTTATAGCCACTACTCGCTGGCCATCGCCGATGCCGTGCGCGCCGTCACGGCGCCCGTCGTCGAGGTCCACATCAGCAATGTGCACGCGCGCGAGGAGTTCCGCCGCCGCTCGGTGCTGGCACCCGCGTGTAAGGGTGTGATTGCGGGCTTTGGCCTTGATGGCTACCGCCTCGCCGTGGAAGCTTTGCTAAAGAAATAATGCTATGCCGCTGCCTGACCCGCTCGACGATTATATCCTGGCACACATCGACCGTGAGCCCGACGACCTGTACCGCCTCGACCGCGACACCCACATCGAGCTCCTCTACGGACACATGTGCTCGGGGCACCTGCAGGGACGACTGCTGAAGATGCTTGTGCGCATGATACGGCCGCGCCTCGTGCTCGAACTGGGCACCTATAGTGGCTACTCGGCGCTGTGCCTGGCCGAAGGGCTGCCCGACGACGAGGCGCGTGTACACACCATTGAGATCGAGGACGAGCTTGAGGAATTCATTCGCCGCCACCTCGAAGCCTCACCCGTGGGGCACCGCGTTGTCCTCCACCTTGGCGACGCCATGCAGGTGGTGCCTGAGCTGGGCCTGACCTTCGACTTGGCTTTCATCGACGCCAACAAGCGCCACTATATCGACTACTACGAAATGGTGATGAAACACCTGCGCCCGGGTGGTTTCATCATTGCCGACAACACACTGTGGGACGGACGCGTGACCGAGCCGCCCACGCCCGAGAAGCGCGGCAACCACCTCGAAGCCATGACGCAGGGCATCCTCGACTTCAACGACCATGTGGCCGCCGACCCGCGCGTGGAGCGCGTCATCCTCCCCCTGCGCGACGGCCTCACCCTCATCCACAAGAGAGCATTGAGCATTGAGGTTTGAGCTGTGAGCTGTGAGCCTGTAGGGACGCGGCAACGCCACGTCCGCTCCATGGGATGACAAAGGAACAGAAGTGTTCATAAGAACAAAAGTATTGTTGCTTTTATTGTTTTTGTTGTATGACTATCAAGCCTTGAGCGGTGAGCATTGAATTATGCATTTTTTGCGCCATCTCTGGTGTGGAAAAGTGAATATTGGAAAATAGCCTGTGAGGCCCCCTAAAACGGGGCTTTTTTGATGCCCAAAAAGGAGTAATTTCGATTGATAACAATTTTATAAAAATTGCCATTGAAAATCAGCGTGTTAAGTTGCTATTGATAACATTTTTTATTTGGCGGATTTAAGATACTCATTGTAACTTTGCAGTGGGTCGAACCCCAAAAAATTACCCCTTTTTGTTAACCTGAAAAATTAAAATTATGCAAAAAATTTGTGTTTTCATGCTGGCTTTACTTTTGACTCCAGCTGTCTGTTTCGCCGACGACGGACAAGTAATTAACATGACCCAAACGGGCAGTGGTGACCACGACGAAGGTGTTCTACCGCCCGAGGTGATTTACGACGACGGCGAGGAGACGCTCACCGTTGAGCTCGACATGACGGCGACGACTGCCTAC
>JAGCUP010000057.1 GCA_017962765.1 Muribaculaceae bacterium
CCCTCAAGGGAGATGAAATGCTTGATGAACTTGCGCAGCGAGATGGGTTCCTCGATAACCTTCCCGCCTACGCTCAATATGGTGAGTTTCTTGCGTGCCATAGTGGAGAAGTGTGCTAATCGTCGTTAAACTCCATGAGATAGGCCTTGATGAAGCCATCAAGGTCGCCATCCATCACGCCACCCACATCGCTAGTCTGGAAGCCAGTACGATGGTCCTTGACGCGTCGGTCGTCGAACACGTAGGAGCGAATTTGACTACCCCACTCTATTTTCTTCTTACTGTCCTCGATTTTGCGCTGCTCCTCCTGTCGGTGCCTCAATTCCTTATTATATAGTATGGATTTGAGGTTGCGCAAGGCGTTCTCGCGGTTCTTGGGCTGGTCGCGTGTCTCGGTGTTCTCGACAAGGATTTCCTCCTCCTCGCCAGTATAGGGGTCTTTGTACTGGTAGCGGACACGCACGCCGCTCTCCACCTTGTTCACGTTCTGGCCTCCAGCACCGCCACTGCGGAAGGTGTCCCACGAAATGCGTGCCGGGTCGAGGACGATTTCAATGGTATCGTCGACCATGGGAGTGACGAAGACGCTGGCAACCGACGTCATGCGCTTGCCCTGCGCATTGTAGGGCGAAACGCGCACGAGGCGGTGCACGCCGTTCTCGCTCTTGAGGTATCCGTAGGCGAAGTCGCCCTCAATGCCTATCGTCACGCTCTTGATGCCGGCCTCGTCGCCATCGACCATGTGTTCGATGGCCGTCTTGTAGCCGTGTGCCTCGCACCAGCGCAGGTACATACGCATGAGCATTGAGGCCCAATCCTGGCTTTCGGTACCGCCAGCACCCGAGTTGATTTTCATGATGGCGCTCAGTTTGTCCTCCTCATGGCGCAGCATATTGCGCAACTCGAGTTTCTCGATTTTCTCGACGGCGTCGTTATAGAGCTCGTCGAGTTCCTCTTCCTCGAGCACGCCTTCCTTGACAAACTCAAAGCCCGTGGCCACCTCGCTCACCGCGGCTTCGACGGCTTTACAGCTGTCGATCCAGAAGTGCAGCGTTTTGATTTTTCTCATTTGCCGCTCGGCCTCTTTCTGGTTGCTCCAGAAGTCGGGCACGTGCGTTCTCAGTTCTTCCTCTTCGACTTCAATTACCTTGTTGTCGACGTCAAAGATACCTCCTCAACGCATCCTTGCGTTCTTGTATCTCTTTTAGTTGTTCAATTGTAATCATTCGAGCTAATGATTAAGGGGGTTATACTTATATTTAGTCGTTAGTCGTTAGTTGTTAGTTGTTAGTCGTTAGCGCTTTACACTTCACACTTAACACTTAACACTTAGTTTTATGATTTGTTTTTGCTGCGGAAGTCGGCGGCATACATCGCGTCGATGAGTCTCGCATAGCGCTTGTTGATGACGGCACGGCGTATCTTGAGCGTGTTGGTGAGCTCACCGCTTTCCATGGAGAAGGGGCGCGGCAGTAGCACAAAGCGCTTGATTTGCTCATAGGAGGCGAGGTCCTTCTGATAGTCGTCAATGCGACGCTCTATCATCTTGCGGATTTCCACATTGTTGACGAGGTCCTCGACGCTCTTGGCAGTGATGCGAGCGGTGGCGGCATACGCACGAAGCTCGTCGAAGTTAGGGACGATGAGTGCCGAGACATATTTGCGGCCATCGCCGATGACGGCCACTTGCTCGACATACTTGTCCTGGCTCAGCAGCGTCTCGAGCAGTTGCGGCGCGATATACTTGCCATTGCTGGTCTTGTACAGGTCCTTGAGGCGTTCGGTGAGGATGAGTTCGCCCTGCTCGTTGAGGGCGCCGCAGTCGCCGGTGTGGAACCAGCCGTCCTCGTCGATGGCCTGAGCCGTTTCCTCGGGCATGTTGTAGTAGCCCTGCATCACGGTGGGGCCCTTGACGAGTATCTCGTCGTGCTCGCCGATGCGCACCTCGACGCCCGGAATGGGGGTGCCTACGGTGCCCAGCGTCCATCCGGTAGCGTTAAAGAAGCTCACCGAGGCGTTGGTCTCGCTCAGCCCATACCCAATGACGATGTTGATGCCCACCGAGTGCAACATCTCGGTGATGTTGTCGCTGAGCATGGCACCCGCCGTGGGGAAGAAACGGCCTCGCTCGATGCCGATGGCGGCACGCAGGCGTGCAAACACCTTGTGCTCGAAGTATTTGTATTGCTGCTCAACGAGCAGTGGCGGCTTCTTACCGAGTCTCACATAGTTCATATAGCGGTTGCGGCCCACCTTGAGGGCGCGCTTGAAGAGCATGCGCACCATGGGCTTGGCGCGTTCCAGATTGTCGTTGACAGCGGTATAGACCTTTTCCCAGAAGCGTGGCACCGAGCACATGCAAGTGGGTTTGATTTCCTTCACCGTCTTTTGTATTTCCTTAGGATTGAGGTTAATGGCCACGCGAACACCATGGATGAGGCAGAACATGGTCCATCCCAGCTCGAAAATGTGGCTTAGCGGCAGAAAACTCAGCGACAGGTCGTGCTCATCGCTCACCGGAATACGCATCCCATGGGCCATCATCGCGGCCTCGAAGTTGCTGTGGGTGAGCATCACGCCTTTGGGCTTGCCTGTGGTGCCGCTCGTATAAATAAGGTACATGAGGTCACCGCTGTGGCTCGCGCGCATGCGTTCTTGCACACGCATTGAGACCTCATCGTCGACTTTGGCGCCGCGGCTCAGGAAGTGGCGCCACGATAGTGCGCGCAGGTCGGTGACCTTGACACGCGTGTCGAGAGCGACGACGAGCTGCAACGAGGGGCACTCGTCGAGCAGCTCGATGGCCATATCGACCTGCTGCTGGTCGCCGGCCATGATGACCGTTGCGCCCGAATCGTTGATGATGTAGGCGGCCTCTTCCTTACTGCTGGTGGCGTAGATGGGGACCGGCACGGCACGGTTGTAGAACGCCGCAAAATGGGTAATGAGCGTCTCGGGACAGTTCTGGGTGAGGATGGCCACCTTGCCCTGCTCAGCCACGCCGGCCTCGCACAGTGCGGCGGCACACCGCTCTACGTCCTGACGGAAGCTAATCCACGAGAGCGACGTCCACTGTCCTGTGATATAATCCTTGAAACGGAGGG
This sequence comes from Muribaculaceae bacterium, assembly GCA_017962765.1. Lineage (GTDB taxonomy): Bacteria > Bacteroidota > Bacteroidia > Bacteroidales > Muribaculaceae > Sodaliphilus. The sequence continues at coordinate 3,105 of JAGCUP010000057.1, forward strand.
CCTCGCGCTGACCATATTTCCGGGCCTGACTGGCCACTATGTTCACAAATTTATTCATTGGTTATCAATTTATTGCCCCTATGCCGAAACTTAGGGGGGATTTCATGTTGCAAAAGTACACAAAAACTGATAACCGCTCAAAAAAATCGGCTATAAAATAGCTGTGGGATTTCAGCATTGGGCCGTGAGCGCAACTTCGCCTCAATTCCTAATTCCTAACTCCTAATTCCTAATTAATTAAAAATAACGGCCTCAGTCAAGAAGACCGAGGCACGTTATTTTTGTCAAGCAAAATGAGGCGGTTCTTACTTCACCTTCTCATCGAGTTCCTTGCCGGCTTTGAACGTCACAACCTTCTTGGCAGCGATTTTTATCTTAGCGCCAGTTGCGGGGTTCACAC
>JAGCUP010000058.1 GCA_017962765.1 Muribaculaceae bacterium
CGAAGGGTCGCGGGCTGGCCACAGGTCGAAACACCGCTGATATGCGTAGATGTCCTGCTCTTCTTCCGTGGCTGGGTCTGGGTCGGGAGAGATATCGTTGTACGATGCCGTGACAAAGGCGTATCCGCGAGCCAGTATCATGCTCAGCGGATAATAAGTTCTTTGATTTGGATTGGCATAACAGCCGCGCTCAAGCAATGTTCCAAACTGATTTTTGGGGACATTGCGGCTGTCGTTGATCACTACTTCCTCATCAGTAAGGAGCGTGTGGTTGCCGGCATAGTTCAAGGTCATAATCACCGGAGCCTTGCCTTTCACCTGCCGTGGCGTTACGATGAGCCAGTCAATGAACGGACCGGTCTTGTCGTCGCGGAACCACATTCTGTACTGCCTCCGATGACCGAAACCGGCAAGGGTCTCCCCTTCCTCAAGCTTCTCGAGCGTGAAATCCATTTTCGGCGGAATCCGCCCATACATTTCGCTTTGGAAAATCTCTAAAATCTCATGGCGGCGCTGCTGCCAGTTCTCAGGAGTGACCTTGGTCCCGTCAGCGAACAAAAGCGGGTCGGGAAGCGTGTAAGGCCCCACCTTAGATTCATCGTAATTAACGTCATATTGGGCATTAACATTCAAAAAACCGAATATTGCGGCAATCGCCATCAGAATTGTGATTCGTTTCATTGTGAGTGCTGTTTAGTCTAAAATTCGTTTTAGCAAAAGTAATGATAATAAAGCTCAATTCAAAATAAAACAAAAATATTTTTGTCCGTTCTGCGATTTATTATATTTTTGCAGTAAACAAATAAATTTGAAACGATGAAAACCATTATCCGACTTACTGCTGTTGCAGTCTTGTCTCTGTTCGCATTTTCGGCAACCTATGCCGATGAAGTGGCTGCCGGCGAGGAGCAGCAGGTATATTCCAGTGTGAATTTCTATTCGTCATTTCCAGGTGGTATGGAAGGATTGGTGCAGTTCCTTTCAGAGAATCTTCAATACCCGGAAGAAGCTGAGCGCCAAGGCATTGAAGGTCAAGTTCTGCTAAAGTTTATTGTGGAAAAAGACGGCACAGTGGGCGATGTGACGGTGCTGCGATCCGTGTCACCTGAGCTCGATGCCGAAGCTGTGCGTGTGTGCAAGGCCATGCCGCTGTTCAAGACAGCTCGCAATGCCGAAACCGGAGAACCAATCCGTGTAATGTACACGCTTCCCATCAATTTCAAGCTTCCTGAATAATTCCTGAATTATAGGATCAAAAAGTAATAGCCCGCATTTTTTGATGCAGGCTATTGCTTTTTGAGGTCGGTAGCGGACTCGAACCGCTGTGGCCGGTTTTGCAGACCGGTGACTAAACCACTCATCCAACCGACCATGTTGCGTTTAGCAAGTGCAAAATTATTACAAATTTTTCATTTATGCAAATAAATTTTCAAACGAGCTTCGCTCGTGGAAGTTAAAAGTGGAGTTATGCGCTGCGCACATGGAGTAATCGGGCATGCCCGAAGGAGTGAAATATGAAGTTAAATCGCCGGAGGCGCGGGCATGCCGAAATGCTTGTTAAAGCGGATGAGGCCGGAGGCCTCGAATTGAGTCAACCCTGCGGCGCACTCGAAGAGTGTGGCGTGGGGAAGTTAGCGCGGTCAAACGTGGGCATCGTAGATGGCCAATAAAAAACACGGATTACACGAATTCAACGGATTTATCCGGGATGTCGCACTTATCGCCGGAGACGATGACCTTTCAGCAATCCTTTGGGTGGATTTTATCTAATCACTTTGGATGTGGTCGTTGTACCGTCGGAGTTGGTGGTCACAACGATGTTGAATCCTTCGAACGGCTTTGCGCTGACGTGCCCGGTGGGATTGACATATTTCACGCTGACTACTTTCACATCGGGCAATGTTGAAATGACACCTGTATCCTCGGGCCAGCCGCTAACGGTGAGCTCTCCATTGGCGATGGTGAGCGTGTATTCGCTCTCGTCCTTGACGTAGATGTTCTTCATGTTCGGTGCTTGGGCAGAGGTAAAGAGCATCACCTTGGGCCAACCCTCACGCAGCAAGTAGTGGTCTTCGTCGGTGGCCCCTCCCAGCTCGTTGCCGTACTCGTCCATGATGAGGAATTCGCCGGCGAAGGTGTGGGTGAGCGTGTCGGTGCCGTCGTTATTGTTGATGAACGGCACCTTGTTGTCGCGGTCCCAGTTGTTGAAGTCGCCAATGAGGAAGTACTCGTCGGCAGGCGTGTATATGCCGTAAATCTTGGCCTCGCTGAAGTCGGGCGCCACCGAGATGGTGAACTTGCCGTTGTCGCTGAACGTGAAATTGTCGCCCACTGAGGGGGTGAGGTCGAAGTCGTCACCACCATTGGGAATCTCAATATCGTTGCCCTCTGTGCCGCCGTACCACACGTCATCAACGCTGCTCAGGCTGCTGTGCTTGAGCACCTGGCAGTTGAAGCCGGCGGGAATGGGGATGTTGGCCGCGGTATAGTAGTAGGTGTTCTCGTCTTGCGTGAGCGGGATGACGGTGGCGTTGCTTATGTCCCAGCCCTGCTGGGTTGAGCCGACGAGGCTTGCGGTGATTGTTTCCACCGGCCAGTTGCCTATGGTGAGCACGTTGCCATCGGTCACGGTGAAGGAATAGCTGCCCTCGTTGGCCAAATTCAGGTTTTTCTTGGGCTGGGCATCGGTGGAGATGGCGAGATTCACGGAGGAATTGTCCTCTGTGATGGTGTAGTAATCGTCATCGGTGGCGACGCCATAGTAGTTATAGTCCTGATCCAGAATCATGAACTGCCCGCTCATGGTCGTGCCCTCGAGTTCGGAGTCGATGTTGAGCATGTATTCGTCCACCAACGTCGGGAACTGGGTCTCGCCCCAGTTGTTGAACTCGCCGGTTTGGAAGCGGGCGGCCTCAAAGTAGCCCTCGAAGCCGAAGCAGAGATCGTCGATATGGTCGTAGCTCAAGGTGAAAGTGAACTCTCCGGAGTGGCCGATGAGCCAATTTTTGTTGTCTGGATTGAGGTCACACCACACAATCGTGCCCTGTGCCGCGCTGCGGATCAACGAGTCACCATTGGAGGGGCAACCGTACCACTGGTCGAATTCGTCACCGTTGAAGTTGATGTGCAGCTTAAGCTGGAACTCAGTGCCGCCGCTCACAGTGTAGTTGCTGAGCCGCCACACGTCGTCGCTGCCTTTGGTGAAGTCAGCTGTCAGCTCGTTGCCGAGGGAGTCGTTGCCGCAGAACGTGATGCTGGTGACCG
>JAGCUP010000059.1 GCA_017962765.1 Muribaculaceae bacterium
ATTGTAGAGTGCGGTCACGTCGGCTCCGCTCACCACACCGTCGCCGTTCACATCGGCACCGCCGTTGGGGGTCGCGTCATCGAGCAGCACGTTGTAGAGAGCGGTCACGTCGGCTCCGCTCACCACGCCGTCGCCATTCACGTCGCCCTTGAGTACGCCGTAAGTGGCGGGGTCAACCTCGGTGGCGGCGGTGGCGCTGAGGGTGAAGTAGTAGTCACGGTCGGCCACGATATCATAGTCGGGGAGCTGGCTGCCGTTGTTCCAGTTATTGAAGATAAGGTGGAAATTGCCACCCTCCACATCGAGCAGGAACACTTTATAATCGATGCCATTGATGGTCGTTTCGCCCACCACGGCTTCGCCGGGCCATGCGCCGAACAGCTCGCTGTCGCCCCAGGCGTAGAGTCCCAGTGCATCCCATCCCGTCTTGTCCTCGGCATAGACATAGTGCTTAGCCACGGGAATCTTGGGGAGGTCGGCGCTGATGCTGAAGTCATCGATGGCGAGGGCCATGGCGCTGGCAGCAGCCGTACCACTGGCCACGCTGATGTTCCAAGCGAGGAACAGGTCCACGCCAGGCTGCAGCTCGATGGGTAGCGTGTCGCTCACGGCAACGGTCTCGCCCGGCACCTCGGCATAACCTGCCGTTTCGCTGTCGGGGTCGAAATGCGTCTTAAAGCGGTCACCGGCGCTCGTCCAGTTGCGGCCGTCGATGGAGTAGTAGAGCTGTACGTCGAAGCCGGCGGTGTTCGAGCCCTTGCGGTATTTCTCCACGTTATAGCCCACGACGACATCGACGAGGCGTTTCTTGCCCGTGTTAAGCAAGTGGGCATACACGTTGATGCCGCGTGTGCCGCCAGTCACGCCGGTCGAGATGCCTCCTACGGCGCGGTCATTGCCGGTGTTGTCGCCGAAGTTCCAAGTGCCGTTTTTGGCATTGGAGGCCAGGTTGACGCCGCCGCTGTTCATTGTCTGCGTGTCGGCTTCGTCCCAGCGTCCCACGAGACGGGGAGCCTCGGTGTTGCGTGCGATGCGCCAGGCATCGGGCATGGAGGCCGTGGCATCGCTTCCCATGGCGTTGAAGTTCTCGCCGGCAGCGAGCACGTCCTCGTTAAGCTCAATAGCAGGATAGACGACGACCTCGGTGACAGGTTGTGCCACGGTGACGACAGCGTCTTTCACGAAGGTGCCGCAGGTGGCAGTCACCGTGAAGGTACCTTCCTCACCGCCAGCGATGAAGTTGGTGCCCGAGATGGTGCCTCCGCCACCGGTGGTGACCACGACTTCATTTTCGGGCTCGATTTCCATGCCGAACTGGTCGCGCACGGTGACCTTGTAGCGCACGATGCCGGCCGTGTGGTCAACTATGTTCTCAAAGCCGTTCATCACTTGGCTGGCGAGGGTGCGCATGGCTTGTGCGTCGGTGGCGTTCACTGCGTCGGGAGCCCAGTTAATGTTGGCAGGGTCTTCGCCAAAGATAAGGCCATATTCCATGCATGCGGCCAGATAGGTCGATTTCTCGGTGGGGTGGCGGTCATCTTGGAACCAGCTGGCGAGCGACTCGGCTCCGCCTTGCTCATACTGTTGCTCGTAGGCCACTCCTACGGGGCACAGGGTGAGTCCGAACTCGCGTGCCATGGCCTGATAGTTGGCCAGGAATGTCTTGTTGAAGTCACTGAAGTTCTCCCAGTCGCCGCTGTACGCCCAGTTGATGGGCAGGATGATAATGGCGTTGGGGTTGGGGCAATATTCGCGGATGTACTCCACCCATTGCTTGAGGTTGGCGCGGGCCGTCTCAAAGTCGGTGCGGGGCAGACCGCTCTGCTCTTGCAGGATGATGTGGCTCCATGCCTCGTTGCGAATGAGCATCTTGGCGCCAGGCGTGCCGTCCTCGGCGAGTCCTTCACCCTCGTTCCAGTGTGCGTTGAGGGTCTTGCCGAGCAGCGAGTGCTTCTTCCAGGAGGCGTTTTTGCCCATGGCCTGTGCGATGCTGTTGAACATCAGATCTTGGTCGTTATAGTGGATGAGGCTGTTGTTGAGCGACAGCACTTTCACCTCCTCGGGCAATGTGGGTACGAGGATAGTCTGGGCCGGCTCAATGGTCATCGTGGTGGGCACGCTGCCCAGAAGTTCGAGATTGAACGCGCCCGTGTTGATATCGAAGGAGGCGCGGTAGGTGCCCGGTGTGGTGGCCATGCGGCCCGTGCTACCCTTCTCAAGGGTGCCGGTGGTGACGCTCTCGGTGAGGTCGGCACCGCCAGGTGCGCCCCACACGCCCACCATGCCGAGGCGCTGATAAAGTCTCCAGTGGCTCAGTCCGTCTTCTCCGGCCGAGAGGGTGACTTGTCCCTCGAAGAGACCGTCATTGTTAAGCGCGAGTTCGCCGCTGGTGTCCATGTAGTTCCAACCGTTGTGGTCGCCCATGATGAAGACGCTGGTGAGCCCCGACGGGTCATCGTCGCTTTCAAGCAACAGAGTAGTGCCACTGGCGTTGATGGTGAGCACGATGCGCTTCGTCACGTAGGTGTTGCCACCGCACGAGATATTGTCGTTGGTGCCCAGTATGAGCGCGTAAGGCGTGTCGAGGCTGATGCTGCTGCCGTTGCTGCCGTAGTTGCAGGCGCTGCTCCAGCTGGCATCGGCCACCTTGAATTGGCCGGTGAGCGTCTTGTCGTAGAGGACATACATGCCATCGCCCTCGTCGCTGAACTCCCAGTCGGTGGGTGAGCCCCAGCTGTTGACCTCGCCGCGCAGGTAGATGCCCGAGGCGACGAAGGGTGGCCGCGTCGGATCGACCCACCCGGTGTAGGTGCTCGGGTCGTCGATGGCGGTGGCTTCGTCGGCCGTCAGGCACAGGTATTTGTCGGTGTCGGCTACAATGCCGTAGTTGACGCTTGCGTTACCGTTAGTGAAAGTGAGGGTGTGCGAAGCATCGTCCTTTGTCATCTCGAAGAACTTGTAGTTCACGCCGTTGACGCTGGCGCTGCCTGCAGCCTCTTGGGGAGTGCCGCCGTCAACGCTCATCATGATTGTGTTCCATTTCGTCACATCCTCGACGTAGATGGCGATGTTTTCCTCACCCGAGCCGGCAAACGAGGCGGTGACGCTCACGTTGTCGAGGGCGAGGCCCATGGCGCTGGCTGCAGCCGTGCCGCTGGCCACGCTGATGTTCCATGCCAAATAGATGTCGGCATCAGGTTCCACGGCCAGGCGCATCGTCTTGGCGGTGACGCTGGTGACGCTGATGGGCACCACGTCGGCGCCGATGGTCGAGGCGTCGGGTTCGAAGTGCGTCTTGAAGTCGTCGCCGGCGCTCGTCCATGTCACACCGTCGGTCGAGTAGTAGAGTTGCACGTCAAATCCGGCCGAGTTCGAGCCCAGGCGGAATTTCTCGATGTCGTAACTGAAGGTTAGTTTGTCGATGGCTGCCTCGTCGGCATTATGAAGGCGCGTCATGATGCTCACGCAGCGCGTGCCGCCGCTCACGCCCGTCGAGAGGCCTCCCACGGCGCGGTCGCTCTCGTTGTCGCTCGCACCCCAGTTCCAAGTGCCGTTCTTGGCGTTTGAGGCCAGGTTCACGCCACCGGTGTACATCACCTCGGTGTCGGCGCTCTCAAAGGCGTTGAGGGTGCGCGGCGACGTGATGTTGCGGTCGATGCGCCACCCGTTGGGCATCGCCAGCAGGGCTTCCTGCGTGCTGGCGTCCCACATCGAGTCGAAGTTTTGGCTCACGGTGGGGTTCTCGGCTGTAATCGCAATCTGCGCCGTCGCTGCTGCCCCGGCAGCCAAAATCATGGCCACCAAAAGTAGTAGTTTCCGATACATAAATAATAAGAGGTTTTAAAAGAATAAATTAGGTCCTAAAATTAAAACAGCGCAAAGTTAGCATATTTATGCAAAACCACCACAAATTCCACCCAAATAATTGCAAAACTCAACTTTTTTTACACGACTGAGAAATAGACGGTTTTATAAATTCTAAAAAACACTAATCTCTACGTCAGTAACTATTCGTTGTTTTTGTATTTCTCAATGTGTTTAAAGCGGCACCAGGAAGTATCGGCGCGCATTATTTCCACGTCGGGGACATAGAGGGTCACTTGATCGTAATGGTAAGGCTCAAACACCGAGTCAATCACTGTTTGCCACCCGCCATTGCCAATTGATGGCACTTTGGTGATGCGCGGCATTGAAATCTCCTTGAGATTGGAGCAACCGGTAAAAGCGTGCTTTTGAATGCCGAAATTTGAGGCCTCAATCGTCAAACTTTCCATTTTAGTGACATCTCGGAAACAGCCGAACCCCAACTCTTCCACTATCCATATATTACTATTCTCGGCCACGCTATATCTCACGACGAGGTGCGGGGCGCCTTCGCCCACATATTGTGCCGAAACACAATTGGTGCTTCCTCCGGTCCAATTAGTGTAAGCGAAATCGTCGTGTTCAAACCTATATTGCCCCGATGGACTTTCCAGCTTCTTTTTGCCGTAGTAACCTATCCCCAGCATAATGGCGGCGGCGACCAACGAAACACCTATGACGAATGAGGCAATGGAGGTATAGCGCCGGCGCATGCGTCGCCTTCGCAGGTCGGCCATGAGTTCTTCCACGCTGTCATAGCGCTTGTCAATGTGCCGCAGGCAACGAGCAATAGGCTTGTGGTAGAGGCCTCCCAGCTGCATTTTTTCAAGCACAAGTCCCAGGCTGTAGATGTCGTTGCGCGGGTCGGGCGTTGAGACCGCGGCCTGTTCGGGCGCCATATAGCTGGTGGTGCCTGCGGGCTGCTTGAGGGTAGTGTGCACATGGGTGTCGGCGACCCCGAAGTCGATTATTTTCACTTGTTGCCCAGCTGTAGTTACCATGATGTTGGTGGGCTTGATGTCGCGGTGTACCACCCCTTGCTGGTGGACGTAGGCCAGGGCCTCCATGAGCAGGCGAGCCACGTTGCGACGTTCGTCGCGCGCGGGGTTGGTCTTGAGCCATTCGGCGAGTGTGACGCCTTCTACCCATTCGATGATGATGCACTTGCCCATGGTCGGCACGTCCTCAAGTCCTACGGCTTGTGCCACGCCCGGATGTTGCAGGCGCATCATGATGTCGAATTCCTTGGCGAGCATCTCGTGGTAGGCCTGCTGCCCGGCCTCTTTGTCGCCCAGCCCTTTGAGTAGGTACCAGCGGCCGAAGCGCTTGGCGCGCGCCAGCCGGTTGTGGCCGTGCGTCCCCATGTCCTTGAGCGAGGTGAAGTGGTCGTTGACCCCCTCGAACGAATCAACTATGAATCCCGATGATGACGATTGTTCTTCCAAGTGAAATGAATTCAGTAATACTTTAATGCGTTTTAGGCGCAAAGATACGGTATTTTCCCTTTATCGCCAAACGGGTCCCTTTAGATTTTGAAGTAGATTAACTTACGAATCTCCTCCTTCGGCTTTAAGCACCTCGTAGTGCACGCCATTGCTGTGGCCGCAAACGTAGCAGCGCGGTGCCTGCGCCTCATGCACCAGGTTGTCGAGGTAGAGCGGATGCCCTTCCACGATGAGGTGACAGGTGAATGTGTCGCCCACCTTGAGCTTCGATTGCTCGCTGCGTTCCACCACAAACTGGCCGTCGCCCAGGTAGCGCACCAGGCACTCGCGGCCCGGTTGCCACCGCAGCATCACGTGGTCGCGCGGCGACAGCTCGGCATCCACGTTCAAGTGGGCAGAGAGCACGTCATGGCTACCATCCCCTTTTCCTTCTCCGCCTCCACGGGCAAACGAATCCCAGTCGTGGAAACCAACGTAGAGTGCCAACGTGTCGAGTGTCGTCGTGTTGGGGCGTATGTCGCTTTTCACGTAGCCCCACAGTCGCATCAGCGTGCTCGCGCTCATCTTGCGGCCCGTGGTCACTCTGATGCTCTCAGCCAGTCGCTTAAACTCGCCGGGTGTGTTCACGCCGCACCCAAGCCGTTTCTCCACTGCGGCCCTCATTGTTGCCATCCCCTCGTTCTCGTTAGTCATAAAGATAAAGCCTTAAATTGTTATTTAATCAATGATAATTCCCGTTATTACTAATCTTTAGCAAAGAGCTATAGAACGAGAATCTCGCTACTCGATAATGCTATGCAAAATTAGTTAAAAAATGATGCTTACACTCCACCCTCCCCATTAATAAAAGTTAAAATTATACCAATTGCGTAAATAAATCTTAAAAGAAATTATTTGAAACAAAACGCTAAAAACAAGACATAAAATGAAATATTCGCTGTTCTGTTTTTTGTTATACCTTTGCCGTTGTTTGCGCATGCCGTGCACTCGGCCCTGCCCATGCAAGAGAATTTGAAAGCGTCCGTCCCGTTATCCCGCCCCGTGCCGATAACATAGCACGGTCTCTACGCTTTCGTTGTATTAACCGACATAAACCAAGCCTTAACCGGGAGACTAAAAGGCAAATGAAAATAGCAATGGCATTATCTATCAATGGCCTAATTAAAAATTGCTGGAGCGAATATATGTCGCTTCACAAAATGAGTTGCGTTCTCAGCGACGCAATCCCTATTCTTTGGTTTGGCGACCTTGTCGCATACTCCTCCTCCCCAATACGGATTGTCACGGTGAGCCTCAATCCATCCAACCTTGAGTTTCAAGAAAAATCGTGCGACCCGGTGAGTGTAAACTTGCGTTTTTCCCCTGCAAATTCAATAATAGGAAAAAGCAAACTGTCATCGAACGATATCAAGGATTATCTCCGCGCCATGAACAATTATTTTAATGATAATCCTTACATCAAGTGGTTTCAGTGGCATGAGAGCGCTCTCAATTGCCTTGATGCCACCTATGGCGGGAAAATGAACAAAAATAAGAATTGTTACTTAAACACTGCTATCCACATCGACGTGGAATCTTCAATTCCTACAAATCCAACCTGGGGTAATCTGTGCGCTCATTGTCAAAATTCAATCAGGAATCAGCATGGCAATAGTTTCAAAGACTTAATTGACTTATTAGAGCCTCATGTTATCATCATTGCTTCAAATGAGAGTATTGTAAACAAGCACTTTGGAATTGGCAAAAAAGGATTTGACGCTTCAATTTCCTATAATAAACAAACTATCCAAAAGAATGGTAAACCACGTACCGTTTCTTATATCCGTACATATAAGAAGACTCCTATTTCCAGTACACTAATATGGACTATGAATTATAATGGGACACCTTTCGGTGGAATGAAAATGAATGATCCAAATAAAATTTCCACTCTCAAGAAAATAGGGTCCTACATCAAAATGACTTATGGCAATAACACAAAACGATTAACGATATGATAACAAAGCAACAAGCAATTCAGCCAATTCCCTCAACGTGGTTTTTGGTTAAAAACATTGTTTAACAATGGTTTAATGCAAGTAAAATACATTTTAAAAACTAAATAAACGAAGCAAATGAAAACAAAACTTCTTAACTCAGTATTACTTATCATGGCGCTGATGGCTGCGTTGCCCGCAAGTGCCTACGACTTCATGGTCGATGGCTTGTGCTACAACTTCAACGGCGACGGCACCTCGGTCACCGTGACGTATGAAAGAACATCATCTCCGAGATATACAAGTCTCAATGGAGCAATTACCATTCCCGAAACTGTGACCTATAGCGGCACCACTTACTCCGTCACCTCCATCGGCGACGAAGCGTTCGCTGGTTGCTACGGATTGACGAGCGTGACCATCCCGAACTCCGTCACCACCATCGGCAACCATGCGTTCTCCAATTGCAGCGGCTTGACGAGC
>JAGCUP010000060.1 GCA_017962765.1 Muribaculaceae bacterium
CCGCTCCACTACGAGGCCATCAAGGTCCAGACGCGTAACTATAAGTCATAATCAACCACATTAAAATTCATCGAATACAATGGATACAAGTATAAGCTTCAAACTTAAGGTTTGGCGTCAGGCCAACGCTCATGCCGATGGCCGTTTTGAGACCTACGAGATGCGCGATATCCCCACCGACACCTCGTTCCTCGAGATGATGGATATCCTCAACGAGCAACTCATCGAGAAAGGTGAAGAGCCCGTGACCTTCGACCACGACTGCCGCGAGGGCATCTGCGGTATGTGCTCGCTCTATGTCAACGGTCATCCCCACGGCCCCGCCACGGGTGCTACCACTTGCCAGCTCTACATGCGCCGCTTCCACGATGGTGACACCATCACCGTTGAGCCCTGGCGCTCGGCTGCCTTCCCCGTAATCAAGGACTTGATGGTGAACCGCAACGCCTTTGACCAGATTCAGCAGGCAGGCGGCTACGTGAGCTTCCAGACGGGCGGTGCCCAGGACGCTAACGCCATTCCCATCAGCAAGGAAGCTGCCGACGAGGCCATGGACAGCGCTACCTGCATCGGTTGCGGTGCCTGTGTGGCTGCTTGCAAGAATGGTTCGGCCATGCTGTTCCTCAGCGCCAAGGTCAGCCAGTTTGCCTTGCTGCCTCAGGGCCGTGCCGAAGCCAAGCGCCGCGTGAAAGCCATGCTCGCCAAGATGGATGAACTCGGTTTCGGTAACTGCACCAACACCGGTGCCTGTGCCGCCGAGTGTCCCAAGAACATCAAGTTGAGCAATATCGCCCGCTTGAACCGCGAGTTCCTGTGCGCCAAGTGCAGCGACTAAAGCGATAGACACATCTTTTATAATACGACAAGCCGCAGGGTGAAGTGCCCCGCGGCTTGTTTTTCTGCGTTTTTCTCTTTTTCTCCTTTTTCTCTGTATGCGTGGTTGCCTGATTTTGGTTGACTGGGGCTGCGTGTACTCGCGGAAAAAACGGAAAAAAGGATAAAAACGGAAGAATGATATAAAGAAATAAAAGTCATGTTAATACTTGCGATAACATGACATATATAGATAAATATAATCTTATCTTTTTTCTCTTATACATATAAAAAGGATAAAAGGATAAAATAGATACGGGTGAAAAAGCAGGGTCAGATGCTGTCGAGCAAGGTGATGGTGCGCAATACCGTTAATGCGCTGCTCACGCTCGTGATGTTGGTGATAATGATGCTGCGGCGGCCGTTCTTTTGGCTCAAGTTGCAGCGTTTGGGATTCTGCTGCAGGTAGTTGAGCAAGCGCCCAAAAGCGGGAGACTGGTAATAGGCGACATTTTCCTCGCCCACCATGAACAAGTGCATGCGCGTCTGGCGGATGACCAGTTTCTCGATGCCCAAGCGGCGTGCCGTGCGTCTGAGCGGCACAATGCGAATGAGTTCGCTCGCCATCTCGGGAATCTTGCCGAAACGGTCCTGCATCCTCTCCTCGAAGGCCTCGACCTGGTCATCGGTTTCCATGTTGTCCAGTTCGCGGTACAGGGTGATGCGCTCGTTCTCCTGAGGAACATAGCTGGCGGGGAACATCAGTTCCAAGTCGGTATCCACCACGCAGTCGGTGACAAACTCGCCGCCTCCGTTTAATCCGTCATCTCCGTTTTTTCCGTCCCCCATTGCGGCGAATGTGGACGCGAACTCCTCGGTGCGCAGCTCGGTAACGGCCTCTTTGAGGACACGCTGGTAGGTCTCATAGCCCAAATCGGCGATGAAACCGCTCTGCTCGGCACCCAACAGGTTACCCGCACCGCGGATGTCCAGGTCCTGCATCGCAATTTGGATACCGGCGCCCAAGTCGCTGAAACTCTCGATGGCCTGCAGGCGGCGACGCGCATCGGTGGCCAGCGGTTTGCCTGACGGCACAAGCAGGTAGCAGAAGGCCTTGCGGCTGCTGCGGCCCACACGTCCGCGCAACTGGTGCAGGTCGCTCAGGCCATAGCGGTCAGCATTGTTGATGATGATGGTGTTGACGTTGGGCATATCGATGCCATTCTCGATAATCGTGGTCGAGAGCAGCACGTCATAGTCGCGGTTGCCAAAGTCGATGATGGTCTGCTCCAACCGCTCGGGAGGCATTTGGCCGTGTCCCACGGCAACGCGGGCATCGGGCACGACGCGGTGAATCATGTTTTCCAACTGTTCCAGCTGCTCGATGCGGTGGTTGACAAAGAAGACCTGCCCATTGCGCGAGAGTTCGAAATTGATAGCCTCGGCCACGATGTCGTCGTTGAGCGTGCCCACCGTGGTGAGAATGGGGTAACGGTTGGCGGGCGGTGTAGTCAACGTGCTCAGGTCTCGGGCACCCATCAGCGAGAACTGCAGCGTGCGCGGGATGGGCGTGGCGCTCATCGTCAGGGTGTCCACGTTGAGTTTCATCTGTTTGAGTTTGTCCTTGACGGCTACGCCGAACTTCTGCTCCTCGTCCACCACCAGCAGTCCCAAGTCATGGAACTGCACAGTCTTGCCAATCAGTTTGTGGGTGCCGATAAGGATGTCTATTTTGCCCTCTTTGAGGTCGGCCAGCAGCTGTTTCACCTCTTTGGGCTTGCGGGCGCGGCTCAGGTAATCCACACGCACGGGGAAATCCTTCAGGCGGTCGCTGAAGGTGCGCCAGTGCTGGAAGGCCAGCACCGTCGTCGGCACCAGCACGGCAGTCTGCTTGCCGTCGGTGGCGGCTTTGAAGGCGGCGCGCACGGCAATCTCGGTCTTGCCGAAGCCCACGTCACCGCAGATGAGGCGGTCCATCGGCTTGTCGCTCTCCATGTCAGCCTTCACGGCCTGCGTAGCGGTCAGCTGGTCGGGCGTGTCCTCATAGATAAACGAGGCCTCCAACTCCTGCTGCAGGTAGCCGTCGGGGGTGTAGGCAAAACCCTTCTGCTCACGGCGGGCGGCATACAGGCGGATGAGCTCGCGCGCGATGTCCTTGAGGCGGCTCTTGGTGCGCGACTTGATTCTGGCCCATGCGTTGCTGCCCAAGCGGTTCAAGCGTGGCGCCTCACCTTCCTTGCTGCGGTATTTCGAGAGTTTGTGCAACGAATGAATGGACACGTAGGCCTCGTCGCCATTGAGGTAGGTGAGCTTGATCATCTCCTGGGGCGTGCCGTTCATCGAGGTGCGTATCAAGCCGCCGAACTTGCCCACTCCCAGGTCCTCGTGCACGATATAGTCGCCCTTCTCGATTTGGTTCAGTTCCTTGAGCGACAGGGCCAGTTTGCCCGAGCGGGCACGGTCACTCTTGAGGTTATACTTGTGGAATCGGTCAAATATCTGGTGGTCGGTGAAGACGCACAACTTCAGGTCCTCGTCAACAAAGCCCTCGTGCAGCGTCCGCAGCACGGGCTCAAAGGTGATGGCGTCGCCGCGGTCCTCAAAGATGTTGTGCAGGCGCTCAATCTGCTTGGC
>JAGCUP010000061.1 GCA_017962765.1 Muribaculaceae bacterium
GACTTTGACAAGGTCATCGACTTGGGCACCTCGCTCATCGAGGATAACGATAACGACTACTTCACGGCCGAGATGAACCGCCTGGTGGGCGAGAGCTACTACCACAAGGGCACCAACACGGCGCTGGCACGCCAGCACCTGGAGCGCTACATGGAGACGACCGAGGACGACGTGGTCCGCTCAGCGGCTTACAGCCTGGGTGTGCTCGACTACAACGACGGTCGCTACGACGAGGCCATGAAGCTGATGAACTTCGTCACCGGCGAGGACGACGCCATGGCGCAGAGCGCGCTGCTCTATCTGGGCCAGTGCCACCTGCGCGCCGGCGACACCAACCAAGCAGCAATGGCCTTTGAGCAGGCCGCCTCGATGCGCCACGACGATAAGGTACGCGAAGAGGCGTTCTACAACTACGCCATCAGCCAGAACCAAGGCGGTCGCACGCCGTTCAACAAGTCCATCGACATGTTCGAGAACTTCCTCAACGAGTTCCCCAACTCGCAATATAAGAATAAGGTGGAAGACTACCTCTACGACGCCTACCTGACTTCGACCGACTATGAGCGCGTGTTGGCTAGCATCAACCGCATCAAAAATCCGGGCGCCAAGGTGCTCAAGGCTAAGCAGAACGTGCTCTACAACCTGGGCGTACAGGCCAAGAGCAACGGCCGCAACGACGATGCCGCCAACCTGTTCAAACAGGCACTGGCCACAGGCGGCAGCGACGCCGTGACTACCGCCGAGACCAAGCTGTGGCTGGGCGAGGCTCAATACCGGCAGGGCGACTACGACAACGCCGCGAAGAACCTTCAGGACTACGTGAAAGCTTCGACGGGCAAGGATAAGAACTACGCCCTCGCGCAGTACTACCTGGGTCACACGCTGATGAAGCAGGAGCGCTACGACGAGGCCCGCAAGGCCCTTGAGAAGGCCGTGGCCACGGGCAAGCTCGACAAGGACCTGATGGCCGACGCCTATAACCGCATCGGCGACACGAAATATTACCAGCAAGACATTGCCGGCGCACAGGCCGCCTACGATGCCGCCGTGAGCCACGCCAAGAACACCGGCGACGCCGCCGACGTGGCCGAGGCCATGTATAACAAGGCGCTGATGGCTGGCGAGAGCGGTAACCAAGCCGCCAAGGTGCAGCAACTCGACGAGCTCATGAAGGCCTATCCCAACTGGGAGCGCGTGGCCGAGGCCCAGCTCGAGAAGGCCAAGGCCCTCATCAAGCAGAACGACCTGGGCAAAGCCACCACCGTGGTCGAGAACCTCGCCAAGAGCCATCGCGGCAAGGAAGAGGCTCGCGCCGCCCTCCTTATGCTGGCCAACGCGCAGCTTGAGAGCGGCGACAAGACGAAGGCCATCGCCACCTACCGCCGCATCATCAGCGACTATCCCACCAGCATCCAAGCGAGCCACGCTGCCGAGGACCTCAAGCAGCTCTACGCCGAGCAGGGCAAGCTCGACGAGCTGGGAGCCTTCCTCAAAGGCATCAAGGGTGCACCGAAGCTCGACGTGAGCGAGGTGGAAAAACTCACCTTCAATGCCGCCGAGAACGACGCCATCGAGGGCAACATCGCCAAGATGCAATCCTACCTGTCGCAGTACCCCAACGGCAGCTATGCTCCGCAAGCGCACTACTACGTGGGCCGCTACTACTACGAAAACGGTAAGCTCGACAAGGCATTGACCGAAATCAACAAGGCCCTCGAGCTGGGTGGCGACGCCATCTACGCCGAGGACGCCCTCGCCATCAAGAGCGAGGCGCTTGCCGGCATGGGCCGCCACGACGAGGCAATCGCCGTGTATAAGGAGCTGGAGCGCCGCGCCTCGACACCTGCCGGCATCACCGTGGCACAGATGGGCCTCATGCGTGCCGCCAAGGGTGCCAAGCGCTGGAACGAGGTCATCGAGTGCGCCACGCGCTTGCTGAACACCGCCGACATCGACGCGCAGGTGCAGAAAGAGGCCATCCTCACGCGTGCCCAGGCCTATAAGGCCCAGGGCAAGAGCGCCGAGACCCAAGCCGACCTGAAGCGCATCGCCGGCGATACGCAGAACGAATATGGCATCCAGGCAGCCTACGAGCTGGCCAAGATGCAGTACGACGCCAAGGACTACAAGGGCGCCGAGAAGGCCCTGCTCAAGATTATCGACGAGGGCACCCCGCATGAGTACTGGCTTGCCAAGTGCTTCATCCTGGTGAGCGACACCTTCTATAAGGAAGGCCGCACGCAGGACGCCATCAACTACCTCAAGAGCCTCAAGAACAACTATCCTGGCAAGGAGGGCGAGATTTTCAACGAAATCGAGACGCGCCTCGCGCAGTGGGACAAATCGGCCCAGAATAAAAAGAAAACGAACAAAAAATGAGAACTATGAAGAAAATAGGCATCATAACAGTCGCTTGCCTCGCCGTGGGCCTCGCAGCCAACGCGCAAACCAACAACAACAATAATGCGGCAGGCAACAAGGACAAGGAGGAACTCTACCAGGTCGTCATCGGCGACAAGGACTTCGTCCCCGTCAAGCGTAACGTGGTGATGAAAAACACCCTACCCGAGGTCAAGAAACCCACGGTGAAAAACGCCGTGACGCCCGACTACAGCCACCAGGCGGTGGCCACCGTCGTGCCTAACCGCGTGCCCACCATGCTTCCCTACGGCTACCGCACCGCGCACCACTTCAGCGCACAGCGCGGCTACCTCGACCTGGGTGCCGGCACGCAGCTCAACATCGCGGGCAGCCTGGGCTATCGCTTCATCGACGAAGAGGACTTGAACCTGGAGGCTTTGGCACAGCACAACAGCACGTGGGAAGGCCGTAACGGCTCCAAGTTCCTCGTGCCCGAGGACCGCCAGAAACAGCGCTATAACGACAACGTACTGGGCCTCGACATGGAGAAGCTGTTCCGTGGCGGCACACTCGACGCCGGTGTACGCTTCCACTACGACAGCTTTAACTACTACGGTGGCCCCGCCACCACATGGCGCGACGAGAAGCAGGGCTTCATGGGCCTCGCCGTAGGAGCCGGCTGGAAGGGCCACGCGTCGGCTCTCGGCGACCATCCGCTGGGCTACAACCTGGGCGTGAAGCTGGAATATGGCAAGTACGAGAAAGGCATGTACTACTTTCTTTCCCCCGACGCCAAAAGCCAGTATGCGGCCGACGAAATTGTGCTCGCCTTCAACGGCGGTGTCAACTACCAGGCAAGTTCCACAGTGCGCGCCGGCATCGACTTGGGAGCGACCTTCGTGGGCAACGACCGCGGCTACCTCGATAGGGTGATACCCGCCGTTTATTCCTCTCCCCTCCCCATTTCCGATGACCGGACCACAACGTGGGAAGCGACCGACACACGCATCTCCTATGGCGTGATTGACATTTCGCCCTATTTCCGCTATGAGGGCGAGAGCTTCCGCGCGCTGCTCGGCGCACATGCCATCCTGAGTGCCGGCGACGGCGCCAAGGCCCTCGTGTCGCCCCGCGTGCAGGTCGATGCCGACCTCGCGAGCGGTGTGGTGCTCTATGCCAACGTGCTGGGCGGCAAGACTGTGCACACGCTGTCGTCGCTCCACGAGGCCACGCGCTACTTGAATCCGTCGCAGTATGTGCGCAACACATTCTCGCCGCTCGACCTCGAGGCAGGACTTCGTCTGGGTCCGTGGCACGGTTTCAGCTCCAATGTGTATGCCGGCTACGGCATCTTCCGCAACGCTATCGCGCCCATCTACGGCAACTCCTCCGAGGACTATGCCTTCGTCAACCTTTATAATCTGCGCACGCGCGGCGTGAAGGTGGGAGCACACGTCAACTACCAGTACCGCAACATCGTCGAGGTGGACGCCGACTTCACCTTCGCCCCGCAAGACGACGAGCCGCTGGCCGACGGCAAAAGCTATGCCAAGAGCTACCTGCTGGGCCTCGACGGCGCCACGACGGTGGGCAGCATCGACCTTACGGTGCGTCCCATCCGCAAGCTCTCGTTGGGTCTCGGCTTCGAGTACCGTGGCGGTCGTCGCGTCACCGGTGTTGAGCAGGTGTATTACTACGATGAAGATGGCATGCCGAAATATTACCCACCCCTCTACTCGAAAATCGACCTTACCGACGTGCTCAACCTCAAGGCTCGCGCAGAGTACCGCATCACGCCGCGCTTCGGCGTGTGGGCGCAGGCGAGCAACCTGCTGGGCAAGCGCTGGGACGTGTTCCCGGGCATGAGCTGCCAGAACATCGGCCTGATGGCAGGCATCTCGGCCAACTTCTAATCATGAGCGGTGAGCTTTGAGCGCGTGAGCATCACCATTCCTCACTCCTCTCTCCATCTCTCCACCCCACTTTTTGGACTTGACTATACCAATGAGCGACTAAGAGCAGTATTTGCGACAGACCGAGCCGACGAAGCGCAAGAAAGCATTGCTGTGGGCCACATCCATCGGCCTGCAGCAGGTGGATGGCTTGCAAACAAGGAAGGATAAGTTGGGGGTTACGGCATAGTCGTATCCTTATCACGGCCTCGATGAGGGCTGCGCATCATTGGCGCCCGGGAGCAGGGTGCCGCAGGCCAAAAGGCAGCACTCGCCGCCCACCTCGATGGTGCCGTCGGTGTGCAATCGCGTGACAATGAGCGAAGGACGACGCATGGCTTCGCCCTGCAGGAAACAGCAGGCAGCGGGCGCCGCGATGAGGCCTTGCCGCGCCAAATAGTAGGTGAGGGCGCCGCTGGCGGTGCCGGTGGCGGCTTCCTCGGGGATGCCATAGAGGGGTGCGAAGTTGCGAGTGTGGGCCGTGTATTTGTCATCGGTGAGGGCGAAAGCATGGACGCCTGTCACGCCGAGTTCGCGGCTCAGCCGGGCGAGCGCGTCCATGTCAGGGCACAGGGCGTGGAGGGCATCGACGTTTGGCACGGGCAACATGATATCGGGCAATCCGGTGGAAACAATTTCGACAGGTAACGACGGGTGTCGCATGGCATCGGTCACGCCCATCACGCGGCACAGGCACTCAGCATCAACGGCTGTGGCGAGGACGACGGGCGGTGCCATCGTCATCATCACCTGACGGCCCGCATTCACCCGCAGGTCACCGGCGCGCGTGCGGTTGAGGCACGTATCGCCCTCGGCCACCACACCCTCGGCTCGTAGCACGCCGAAAGCGGCTATCGTGGCGTGGCCGCACAGGTCCACCTCGCCGCACGGCGTGAAATAACGAATGGTGAACTCACGGGGCGCATCGGGGCGCACGAAGGCCGTTTCGGAGTAGCGCAACTCGGCGGCCACCAGCCGCATCAATTCATCGGACGGGAAGGATTTCCCCGGCTCGAGGAGCACTACACCTGCTGGATTGCCACCGAAGGGCTCGCTCGTGAACGCATCGACAATAAAGTATCTCATCGCTTCAAAATTCTTTGCATTTCCAAAAGTAGTAAAATTTCTCCAACTGTGCACTCGGCGATGCCATATTTTTTTGTAAATTTGCACTTTGGTAACAATTACCCCCGTTTTTATGGACGAGCAAAAGATACCGAGGCCGCTGGTCGCCATTATACCCATCGTGGTGCTCATCGCGCTGCTGAGCGTGTCGTTGGCACTGTTCGGGAGCGATTCGCTGAGCGGCGGCAGCCAAATCGCGCTGCTGCTGGGAACGGCGGTGTGCGTGCTTATCTCCACCGTTTTCTACCGCGTGCCGTGGAAGTCGTTCGAGCAACAGATGTCGAAGACGATGAGCAACATCTTCGTCACCCTGCTCATCCTTTTGTCGGTGGGCATGCTTGCCGGGTCGTGGATGATTAGCGGCGTGGTTCCCACGCTCATCTACTACGGTGTGCAAATCCTGTCGCCGCGATTCTTCCTCGTCACCGCCTGCATCATCTGCTCGCTCGTGTCGCTGCTCTCGGGAAGTTCGTGGACCACTATCGCCACGCTGGGCGTGGCACTGCTGGGCGTGGGCGACGCGCTTGGCGTCTCACAGGCGTGGACGGCTGGCGCCATCATCTCGGGCGCCTACTTCGGCGACAAAATGTCGCCGCTGAGCGACACCACCATCCTGGCCTCTTCGACAACGCGCGTCGATATCTTTGAGCACATCCGCTACATGATGCACACCACGGTGCCTGCCCTCCTGCTCTCGCTGATCATCTTCTTCGTAGCGGGACTGGGGCACAACACCGACGAGAGCCTCCACATCGAACAATACACCACGGGGCTGGCCTCATCGTTCCACATCTCGCTATGGACGCTGCTGGTGCCGCTGCTCACCGGCGTGCTCATTGCGCGGCGCGTGCCCTCGCTCATCGTGCTCTTCGTTTCGTCGATTATGGCGGGCATCTTAGCGCTCGTATTGCAACCGCACGTCCTGTGTGCCATTGCCGACGACACGACGCTCTCGACAGCCGCCCTCACCAAGGGGCTCGCCATCACGTTTTATGGCGCCACGGCCGTCGATACGGGGTTCCCAGCGCTTAACGAACTGGTCTCGACGGGCGGTATGGCGGGTATGCTCAACACCATCTGGCTCATTATCTGCGCCATGTGCTTTGGTGCCGCGATGGTGGCGAGCGGCATGATTGTGAGCATCACGCGCTGCATCATCCGGTTTGTGCGCTCGCGTTTCAGCACCGTGGCCTCGACGGTATGCACCGGTATCTTCCTCAACCTCACAACCGGCGACCAGTTCATCAGCATCGTGCTCACTGCCGACATGTTTAAGGACGTCTATGACAAACAGGGCTACGAGCCACGGCTGCTGAGCCGCACCACCGAGGACGCCGCCACCGTGACCTCGGTCCTCGTGCCGTGGAACACCTGCGGTATGACGCAGGCTACTGTGCTGGGCGTCCCCACCCTCACCTACCTCCCCTACTGCTTCTTCAACCTGCTGTGCCCCTGCATGACGCTGCTCATCGCCGCTCTCGGCTGGCGGATAAAACGCCGGCAGGCGGATACTGACACATAATGCATAATTGCTTTTTAGTGGGGAATTTTTGCTTCAAAAATCACAAATAAAAATCGCTAGCCGCTCATTGTGAAGCGATTAGCGATTGGAAGCGTGGTCCCACTTGGGCTTGAACCAAGGACTCCCTGATTATGAGTCAGGTGCTCTGACCAACTGAGCTATAGGACCAGTGCTTTCGGTGCACCGGCCGACGTACGAGTCTCCATCCGTACATATAGCCCTAAGCCGAAAGCGGGTGCAAAGTTACGCCTTTTTTCGTAATCTCACAAGCATGGGGAGTGATTTTGGGGTGATTTTTGCGAAAAAGGGGCTATCGTTGGCACATTTTTGCGAAAAAATGTCGAAAAAGTTGCACGAAAGGAGAATAATGCCTAATTTTGCAGCGCAATTTTGGGGTCTCGGCTCCGGGTTGCCTTAGGGATTGTCCTATAGTGTAATGGTAACACAACGGTTTTTGGTGCCGCATTTCCTGGTTCGAGTCCGGGTAGGACAGCCAACAAACGCCGACCATCGCTTGATGGCCGGCGTTTTTGTTTTGCCATGAGCAGTTATCGCAATCGCGACCTACTGACGAATTCGTATTTACGACCTATAGAGACGTAACACATTATTTTGTTTTGTGGGCGTTCCTGTACTCCTGGGCGAGGGTGTTGCGCAGGGTGGGGCCGTCCATCTTCAGATATTCTTCCATCGACGCGATAGTGCCAAGTGCGTCTTTGTTTCGTTTGTAGTATTCAATGACTTGGAGTATTACCTCGTAGTACATTGCCTCGTCGGTCTCGTTCACCTTGAACTCGATGGCATGCTCTGTCATTGCTGCCATGTAGGCAGAAATTAGCTCCACATTTGTCAATGCCGCACTGGCGTTGATAGTAAACGAGAACTCGTCGGTGTTTGTCATCCATATCATCAGGAATCTCATCACTTCTTTTTGGGTGAGATTATTGGGATTAACTGGTTGCTCCAGATACCACTTTGCCAGCCGCAGGGCGTCGTCGCGATGGTTACGGCATCCTTCGGCTGTTTGAATCTCACTTACGCTCGGGATGTCGAGCGCATGAATCTTATACATCTTTGTCATCACAGTGGGCTCATCCTCGGTGAGGACGAGATCGTTCTCGGCAAACCAGTTGGCAAATCTCTCAAGTTGCTCATCACCTTCCTTAGAGTCGGCCCATTCGTTAGTTTCTTCTTCGGCGCCAGGCGACATGAGCCACATGTTGTATGCTGTCCAGTTTCCACTCTCAATAATCTTGCGATGATAGTCAAGCAGCGAGATGTTGTAATAGCCTGGTGCCACCGAGTCAATGTATTCCAAAGCCGTTTTGCGCAAGTCGGCAATCATCGTCACCGTGAGCTTTTTCTTCATCATGAAGTCATAAATAGCTGGCGACCTCATAGTTCCCATCTCAAACATTATGGGGAAAGGTACCTTAATGTCGGTAGAGTCTTTGGATACATAGACAGTGTTCTCTTTGCTCAGCGTCACATGAGCTTTATTATCATCCTCCATTATTATATTTTCAGTGAAGAGGTCGTAGATGAGCTTGCCCATCTCTTGGCATCGCTCGGTACCTGGTTGCAAGTTGCACACCACCTCACCATAGACGATAGCCCAGAGCGGCTCGGTGGATTCGGCATAGAGTTTCGCCAGTCGATAGTAATTGCTGGCAAAGTCAGGTTGCACCTCGACGCCACGAAGGTAGCAGTCAATCGCCTCGTTGTAGCGATGGTGCATCAGGTGTATATTGCCTTTCTCTAAATAGAGATAACCCGAATTAGGGAAATGCTTAAGTCCCTCATCGTAAGTCCTGAGCGCTGCCTCTGGATCGCCGAGGACATCCTGTGCATTACCCACGACTTGATAACACTGCGGCTCAATTTCGCGATGCGTAAAGAGTTTCGGTCCTTCCTTAACGATGCGCTTATAGTCGCCAGCCTTATAGCAGGCATAAAGCCGCTCATACTCAAGTAAATAGTTATCCTTATATTTCTTGCACAGGTTGTCAAGAATCTTGATGGCGTCTTCAGCTTTGCCGTTGTCCATCAAGTCAACAGCCTCTTCGAGCTGCACACGGTCATTGTCGTTAATCAGTTCTAAAGAACTCTGCGACCACGCCACGAGCGTCCACGCCACAGCGCACAACAAAATCACTATGCGGAAAAAGGATGTTTTCATTTTATTTTGAATTGCTGGTATTTAAAAACCATCTGTTGATTTAAAAGCGGGGAGGGCCGCCGGGAGGGGGACCAGATGGACGTCCGCCACCGCCGCCGGGTGGGCGTCCGCCCCATCGTCCGGGTCTGAATTCTTCGTTACGGTCCTTGGGTTGCTCTCCCTTCTTGAAGGTGGTGAACTTGTAGGTGAAGGTGAGCATTCCGTAGCGTCCGAGTGAATTGTAGGCGATGTCCTCGATGTAGCTTGCGGTTTGGTTGCGCATGACGTTCTTGCGGTCAGCGAGAATGTCATAAACGCTGAGCTGTACCGATGCCTGTCGCTCGGAGAGGAACTGGTAGGCGATGGATGCATTCCAAATCCACTGGCGGGCGTTGTATCCTGCGGCGTAACCGCTGGAGTTAGAGAAGTTGAGGTCGGTGCTCAGCACGAGTCCGAAAGGTGCGGAATAGGTGCCGTTGAACATGGCGCCATAGGTGTGGACATTTCGGTCGTTGCGGGTCTGCACCGTGTTATGGGTCGTCTGGAAGTTGTAGCGCGGCCTGAGCTCAATGTCGAAGACGCCGTTGCGGAAAGCGATTCCCGGCGAGATGTTGAGGTTGAAGGAGATGTTGCGGTTGTACTGCTCATCGCTGTAACCTTTGGTCTGCGCGAGGCGTGCGAAGAAATTGTGGGTGTAGAAGAACGTCTTGCCCTTGTTGATGGGGAACGAGAGCATGTTCATGGCCATGGCGTCCCACACGCCGTTGATGTTGGTGTAAGACGTGGTTTGTCCACCGGTGAGCTCATTGTTAGTGATGGTGGTGATGATGCTGTTCTGCTGTATGCTGGTGCCAATCATCGCCATGATGCTGCGCTGCGACTGCTGGTCGAAATCGTTGAAGCGCAGGTTGATGCGATGGGTGAAGGTAGGCTTAAGCGAGGGGTTACCGATGACGATGTTCAGCGGGTTCGACTCATCGGCTACAGGTTGCAGCTGGGTGAGCGATGGCTGGCTGGCGCGCATACGATAGTCGAGAGCGAGGTTGCGCGTCTTGCTGAACTTGTAGCGCATTCGTGCGAAAGGCGCCACGGTCCAGGTCCATCGGCTGGGGATGTTGCGTGCGCTATTGATGAGGTCCTCGCTGCTCGACATGGCCGAATTGACAGAGAATCCCAGGTTGAGATTCATCTCTTTAGTAACCTTGCGGAAGCCCACCTGGAACGACTGGTCGAAATACTTGTTGCGGAAACTGTTCGAGAGTCGCTCGTTGAACTCACGTGAGATTTCGTCGCCCAGCTCAAGGTCGATGATGTCGGCAAGCAGAAGGCCGTCGGTGAGAGCGTCGTCGCCATAGTTGCTGCGCAGGTGTCGACGCATATTAGGGTCGCGCAAGAGGTCGTAAAGCGTGGCGTTGCGGTTGGGAGCCGGCGCTGGTGTGACGCCGGTGCGAAGGATGTCGTACACGCTCTTAACAGCACGGCTGTAGCGGTAGTTGCCCTCGTAAGAGAGGGTGAGGAAACGTCCCTTTGCGGCATCGCCGAGGGGCTCGGTCCAGGAGAGTCGCCCGCGCACACTGTTGGTCTTGCGGTGGTTGTCGTAGATTTGGTCTATGGTCTCTTCCTCGCCAGTGAGGTAGTAGTTGTTGTCGGTATAGGTGTTGCCGTCCTCCTCGACGTTGCTGTAGTTGTAGCGCACGAAGAGGCTGTAACTGCGGCCCTTGTGGTAGCGGAAGTTGTGGTTATAGACGAAGGAGCCGCCGAACTCGTAGCTGCTGCCGTCGTTGAAGTAGGAGCTGAGCGAGCGGTTGACGAGGGTGCGAGCGGCATCGCCTGCCTGCGTGGTCGATTGGTCCGTGCGGTTGCTCTTCGAGAAGTTGAACGAGAAGTTGGGCCTGAAGTCGATGGTGTTGAACGAGTCGACCTCCCACTTGAGTCGGAAATTACCGCTGAAGTTGTGGCTCTTGTCGCGCGCCGCGCTGGCAGCGTCGCGGTAGCTGGTGGAGTCGGGGAAGATGTTTTGGCGAGCCGAGGTCTGCCGCGTGTCGCGGTCGCTGTGTGAATACATCACGTCGCCACCCACGCGGAAGTGCTCGTCGTCCTTCGAGCCCACGTTGAAGTTGACACCGATGTTCTGCGACGTGGTCACGCCCCGGTCACCGCCGAAGCGCTGGAATCGGCTTGCTCCGGCATCACTGAATCCCATGTTGTTGGTGTTGTTGGCACCTCCCATGAGGGTAAACTGGTTGCCCTCCCTGAAATAGTTGGCAATGAAGTTTGCCACATAGCGCTTGTCGGTGCCATATCCTGCTGTGGCGCTGCCGAACCACCCGTTGTTCATGCCTTTTTTGACGGTAAGGTTGATGACGGTTTCGTCCTCGCCGTCGTCCACACCGGTAAGTCGCGCCAAGTCGCTCTTACGGTCGATGACCTGCAACTTATTGACCATGTCGGCAGGTATGTTTTTCGAGGCCACTGTGGGGTCGTCGCCGAAAAATTCCTTTCCATCGACGAGGATTTTCGTCACCGACTTGCCATTGGCGGTAATCTTGCCGTCACTGCCCACCTCGACGCCCGGCAGTCGCTTGAGGAGGTCCTCTACAACAGCATTGGCCTGCGTCTTATAGGTGTCGGCGTTGAATTCGATGGTGTCCTCCTTGACGGTAATGGGCGTCTTGACGCCCTGGACGACGGCCTCGGCGAGCATGATACCATCGGCGTGCATCTGCATCACGCCCATGTTGACATCACGTCCGTCGTTGCCCACCGAGACGTGCTTGACGAGGTCCTGGTAGCCAATGTAGGAGAACTTGATGTAGTACTTGCCGGGCTGCACGCCACGAATGTTGAACAGGCCATTGTCGTCGGTGGCCAGCGCCTTAACGAAGGTGCTGTCCTTATTGGCCTTGAGCAGGCGTACGGTGGCCTGCGGCAGTGGCGAGGTATCATCGCCATCGATAAGGATGCCGTTAATGACGGCGCCCCATGCGGTAGCTGGAGCGAACATAGCCACTGCCAGCACCAAATAGTGTATTAATCTTGTTTTCATTGACATTGAATTAGATAATTTCGTCAAAGATAGCGCTTTTTTGACCAAACGGGCGAAAATTTTAGACATATCGACTAGTTTTATAGACAAACGGCCCAATCGCCCCCTTAGCGAAAGGAGTTGCCCAAATGCCAGAAAATTGTTAACTTTGCAGGTCGAAAACTGCAGGAGCGGGTATGCCGGTGACAATGTGGTCAAATATGGTGATGCTGATTGTGGTCGTGGGATTGAGCCCAGGACCCGCCAACCTGTTGGCGATGAGTGCCGGAATGCGTCGAGACAACCATCGTGCACTGGCCACGTGGGCGGGCATGGCGTGCGGTTTCTTCACGGCAGCGTTGGGCTTAGCGCTGGCCACACGCGCCGTGGGCCCGCTAGTCGATGACTATGTCAAGTGGATGCGTTTTGTGGGCGCGGCTTATATTCTGTGGCTGGCGTGGAGCATCTTCCGCCACCGTGGCGAAGCCGGCACAGACCACAACACGAGCTTCGGTCACGGCTTTGTGGTGCAGCTCACCAACGCGAAGATGATAATTTTTGACCTCACCGTCTTCACCACATTCGTACTGCCCTATTCGCAGCGTTTCATCGATTTGCTGGAGGCCATAGCGTGGCTCGTGATTGCGGGACCGGTGGCCAACGCGTTGTGGCTCATGGCAGGAATGTGGATGCGTGGGCTGTTCGAAAGATACCGCCGCGTGCTCGACACCATCATGGCGTGCGCACTGCTGCTGTGCGCCATCCTGCTGCTGTTCAACGCCATTTAAAAGAACACTAACCAATTAAGATATGGAGAAAATACAATTGACCAATACGCTGCCCCATGTGTTCGCCGGACGTGAGGACACGGGGAGCGACGTGTGGCTGCGCGAGCTCACCTTCGAGCGCGGGAAGCGTTACCTCATCGCCGCCGAGAGCGGTACCGGTAAGTCGTCGCTGTGCAGCTATATCTACGGTTATCGCATCGACTATTCGGGGAAAATCGCCTTCGACGGCCGGAATATCAACACGCTGAGCGTGGCCGAGTGGTGCGACATCCGTTGCCGCCACATCGCCTATCTAGCGCAAGACATGCGTCTATTCCCTGAGCTTACGGCTCTCGAGAACATCCAGCTCAAGAACGGTATCACGCACCACAAGAGCGAGACCGAGATTCGCGCCATGTTTGAGCGACTCGGCATTCCCGAGAAACTCAACCAGCCGGTGGCGCTCCTGTCGATTGGCCAGCAACAACGCGTGGCTGTAATACGCACGTTGTGCCAGCCTTGCGACTTCATCCTGTTGGATGAACCGGTGAGCCACCTCGACAGCGCCAATAACGCTATCGTGGCGGCCATGGTGACCGAGGAGGCCGACCGCCAGGGTGCGGGGGTGATTTCGACGAGTGTGGGCAATAATGTGGCCATCGAGGTGGACCGCACCTTGAACCTTTGATTAATTGGGAATTAGGAATTAGGAATTAGGAATTGGGAACGACATTATAGAGATGAAGAAACTATTGTGGAAACTGTTGCGTAAGCACTTGAGCGTGCCCCAATTGGTGGGTTTCGCGCTCGCCAACCTCATCGGCCTGGCCATCGTCATCCTGGCCGTACAGTTCTATCAGGACGTGAAGCCCGTATTCAACGATGAGGAGAGCTTCATCAGCAAGGACTACCTGATTGTGTCGAAGAGCATCAGCACCTCGGGGGCGTTGATGGGCGGCACGAGCGAGTTCAGCGAGGACGACATCGCCGACATTGAGAAACAAAAATGGTGCCGCAGCGTGGGACGCTTCACCAGCGGCGATTACAGCATTGTGGCGACTATTGCGGTGGATGGCGAGGGCGGCCGTTCGATGTACACCCAGCTGTTCTTCGAGTCGATTCCCACGCAATATATCGACGTGGACAATGCGCAATGGCGCTTCGACCCCAATAATCCGTATGTCCCTGTCATCATCTCGCGCGACTACCTGTCGCTCTACAACTTCGGGTTTGCCTCGACACAGGGACTTCCGCAAATCAGCGAGGGCATGGCGAGCAGCGTGAAGCTGCGCTTCCGCCTCAAGGGCAACGGCCAAGAGGAGTTCATCGATGGGCGCGTCGTGGGCTTCTCGAACCGCCTGAACACCATCCTCGTACCCGACGAGTTCATGCAATGGAGCAACGAGCGTTTCGGCTCGGGGCAGACGATACCTCCAAGCCGCCTGGTGGTGGAAGTGAACCGTCCTGGCGACGTGGTCATCGACAAGTATATGGAGGAGCATGGCTATGAAATCGCTGGCGACAAAGGCTCATCGAACAAGGCCTATTTCTTCCTCACCATCATCATCTCGATTGTGATTGTGGTGGGCATCCTCATCAGCCTACTGTCGTTCTTCGTGCTCATGCTCAGCATCTACCTGTTGCTACAAAAGAATACCAAGAAACTGCAAGACCTGTTGCTGCTGGGCTACTCTCCGGCACAGGTATCGCGCACCTACATCAATACCGTTATCGCCATCAACGCCGGCGTGCTCATCGCCGCCATCGCCTTGATGCTGGCGGCACGCGCCTACTACCTGCCTATGCTACGCGCCATGGGCACCGACGGTGGCACACTATGGGCAGCCCTTGTCGTGGCTCTCGTCATCATGGCGGCCATCACGGTGGGCAACATCATTGCCATCAAGCGCAAGGTGATGTCGCTTTGGCACCAATAAACCCGAATCGGTCATTAGGCCGACGATAGGTTGTTTTTTAGGTCTATTTATGCCATAACAGCTTCTTATTGGCATCTTGTTGCCATTGCCATTTCGCCATAGCCCGCTATGCCTTCAATGCCAATGTTACAATCTGATCAATAATAATTCTGTTCTGACATAAATCCTAATGACCGATTTGGGATAAAACTGAATATTTATTTGCAGCGCAGCAAGTTTCCATTTTTGCGCATTTTGTGGTATTTTTTACCATTTTTCACCTTTTTGTGGTATTTTTTAGCCGATTTGTTGTAAAATCGGCGGGATTTGTTGTAAATTTGTAGACAGAATTGAATTCCTGTCGGCCTTGGTCGACTGGAGTTTGCTATTTGACCTACTAATTATCCACAAATAACTTAAATTTTATTCACTTAAAAATCCCAATTTATGGTAAAATCAATCCACAAATGGCTATCACGCCTCATGATGACGTTGATAGCACTGGCCGTGGGAGTGCCGCTGTCGCAAGCGGCAGTCACGGTCAACGTAAAGGCGACCGACGCGCCCTACGTTTACGCGTGGTTCATGTACAACAATGAAAAAGTGGAACCCCTCGGCACTTGGCCCGGCACGCAGCCGACCGAGCAGGCCCAGAACCTGCAAGGCGAGGCTGTGTGGCACTTTGACATCGACAACGTGTACCACCCAAATCCCACTTACACCACCAGTGATGTGTCTATCATTATCCACAACGGCAATGGTAGCCAAACTGGCGACATTGTGGGACTGTCGAATGGACAGTATGAGTTCTCCTACGATGGCACCACAGGGTACAAAACCCTCGAGATTTGCAAGCTGCAGCAATCTCTTTATAGTTCCAGCAACGTCAGCAACTACTATCCCTTAGGCAATTATGAGCTTGACTATGTAAGTGGGAATAAAAGTTTTGGCTACCTGTCCAAAGGCTCTATCAGCAGCTTAAATTACGACAGGGTATATGCGTGGAACAGTAGCACACATAAGGAGTACACCGCCCCCTTCCCAGGCAACGTGTTAAGCACAACGGTTACCGTTCCCGCGTGTAATGCATACGCCGAAAGTGGCAACCAGCAATCTTACTCTGCGAGCGATTTTTACGCTTTTGAGTTCGACCTCGATGGTGCCAACGACCCAGGTCCCGACCATGTGATTTTCGTCAACAGTACCACTTATTGGGAAAACAATGGTTCTTCTGGATACTCCACCCGCAGTGGGGACCTCGACTTTATCAATGGTGCCGTGTTTAGCGGTAACAACATCCAATGGACCGTGAGGCCCGCCCGCGTTATCGACGACACGTTTATCCCCGACGGGTTCGTGCGCAAGGTTATCCTTCGTGAGTATGTTGGTTCCCATGCCAACAAGTCAGGATGGCAGTATTATGACACTCACATCGACCTAAACAGAGATGGCAAAATTTCCACATTTGAGAAATATGTAGCAAGCCAGTTCTGTTATTACATACAAGGAAGCGAAAGCGTCCTTCTTGGCGATGATGGCCTTGACCACAAGAATCTGCCCGTAGTCACTTCGCTGGCAGATTTGGAACTGTTCCCCAATATCACTTCCATCTGGATTGAATATCCTACCGTCGACGAAGAGTCGGACGACTCGAGCGGTTACGACAGCCACTTCTCCTATAACCACTGCGACCCCTCCTACTCGCGTGGTGACTTAGACGCTTTTACAGTTCCCAAGTTGGCCGCCTTGACACACCTCGAACTTAACTCGTGCGGCATCTCATCGATTGACTTGAGCAACGCCCCGTACATTCGTGAGCTTCAACTGCGGGGCAACGAGCTCACGAGCATTACCCTTAGTGGCTTGAGTAATCTCTACACGCTCGACCTTGATGACAACCAGCTCCAGACTATTGACGTGAGCAACAACACCCGTTTGACGAACCTCTATGTCTCACGCAACCCACTGGGTTCGTTCACCCCCTACGGCGACAACTTGTATCACATCGAGGCTAACGTGTGTGGACTTAACAGCATAGATTTGTCTCATGCGCCTAACCTCGAAAAGTTACAGGTTGGCTACAACAACCTACAAGCCATTGACCTTACCGGCCTTACGAAGTTAACAGAATTGTTCGCTGGGCACAACAAACTCACGGCAATTGATGTCAGTCCGGCGGCAAACACGCTCAAAAAGCTGGCATTGTCCTATAATCAATTCACCTCGTTCAATGCTGCGACGGTGCCCGCCACCCTTCAAGAGCTGTATCTCAACGGCAACCAAATGGCAAGCGGTTCGCTTAACATCTCACCGTTGACCAAACTCCAACGTTTAGAGGCCAGCAACTGCAACCTGAGCAGTATCACCTTCCCCTCGGCATTCACAGGCACCAACAAGGTTCGCATCGAGTTAAATAACAACCGACTTGGCACGCTTGACGTAAGCCAGATCAGCGGCATTGAAAAGTTAGAAGTTGGAAATTGCCGCCTCTCGTCGATTACCCTTGGCAATCAGCCAGACATGACCAGTTTCGATTGCTCGGCCAATCTTCTCCAGAATCTTGACTTGAGCGGTTGTTCTAAACTCGATGAGATCGTGGCCATCAAAAACCAACTGAACGAGAACACGCTCATTTTCCCCACCGCCACACAAAGCGGTAACGGTGCTCCCAAGCGTGTGGCTCGTGATGAATCCAACTTGCCCAGTTCGTTGCTTGGTTTCAATTTGGAGCCTCTCAAGCGCCAATTCGAGCAATCAGATCGTGTCAACGGCAAGCAAGCTCCCCAAAAAGCTCCCTCCGAAGGCACAAGCATCGTGGATGGCATCATGATAATGGACAACAACTTCCGCACCATCGACCTGAGCGGCATGACCAATCTGGAATACATCGTTCCGGGTGGCAACCAACTTACCGCTCTTGACTTGAGTGATGCCGCAGGTATGTCCACATTTACTTACACCCTCTACTCGATGTTGAGCGACGCCCTTTCGTGTGGCGACATGGAAGTGTTCGCTTATTGGTGGCTGGCTTATCAAAACGAAGCCAACTTGGCGAAAGCATTGTTCAACTATGGATTTACCCAGGAACAGATGGCCGAGCGCCGTCAGGCTTACGATTGCGATGCGCCATGGCTCACCAACGAAACCATACTTCGTTATAGCCAGTATCTCAAATGCTTGGGCGCCGGCAATACGCGCGAAGTGACACCCGAATGGACTACCCGCAATGGCGAGGATGTTTATTTCATCCGCCTCGACAACAACGCAGCAGGAACGCTTGGTTTACTCACCGAGAATACTTTCCTTGGGCCAGACTTCGTGATGGCCAACGCCAGCGACTGGACCAACGCACAAGTGGTCAATGACCCTGACTTCGGCAACATCCTCCTGCTCACCAACTCCATCACGAGTGGCGGCACCACTACCGGTGAAGTGAGTTACAAATACAGCACTGGTTACACGGGCAGCGACCCTGACCAACTTTTGGGCTCAACCACCTTCCAATTCACTTGGACGGCACCAGCGACACCCACCATTGAGGGAGGCAGCAACAAACCCGAACTGAGCCTTGCCGACGGTACGGTTTATACCGTGTATAACGGCAGCCAGACAAATGTGACCATCACGGCCACCGACGGTTCGAGCAGCGTGAGTTACCGCCTGAACGGCAGCGCTACGCAGACGGCGGCGAGCCCCGCGACGGTGACCCTGCCCGCGATGAACAACTACACGGGCGTGACTCTCGAGGCTTGGAGCGAGAACGAAGGTGTGGAGAGTGCGCACGCACGAGCCACCTACACCTACGTCACTCCCATCGAGCAAGAAGCCGCCTACACCGAAATTCCTAACAACCAGGCTGGTTACACGCTGTTAGTGCCTGGCCGTGTGGTGACAATAGGCTCGTTCTTCTACGAGAATGGCACAATGGACAACAACAAGAGCAAGTTCTTCACCGCCGTGCCCATTGGCAAAACCTACGGAGAGACTACTCTGGCCATTGAAAATACCACTCCTGGCTCACGTGGTGTCAATATTTATCAATATAGGGGCTACAATGTTAAGAGCTTCAACTTTGATGCCGGTGGTATCTACGATGAGTTCACACTTGTGGCCACTGAGATTGCCGACACCGTGTTCTACCTGCGCTCGCGCCACGTCAACGACAACAACGAAGCACTCTACCTTCACATCGAACGTGACGGTGATGGAGGCAATTTAGTTACTTATAGTACTACGCCCCAAGCAATCTTCTTCTCGGGTGATAATGACTCTCGCATGTACACGTCCGACATGCCGTTCCCTGTTCCCTATCCCCCCGAAGGTGGCAATGCGGACCCGAATGCCAACACACGTGCATGGCTCTGGTTTAGCCATGACAACAACGTGTTTGGCAATGGCGCTAGCGAGTCAATCATGTCGCCACGCCTCTATGTCAAGTCGCCTATTCCTGGAAGTCCCACGCTCAACCCGAGCACTACGCAGTATGTCGATTCCGAATCGGGACAGCAGACCTTGCAAATGACTGCCGGTGAAAATAGCACGCAACTCGTCTATGCCACCGCCGAAGAGCTTCAGGCACTAATAACAATGTGGGGAACAGAAAACCGCATTGACCCAACCCTCTACCACCTCACCGGAACCACCAATGCTTCGATATCATTTACCATCGAAGCCAACACGAGGTACTACGTGGCAAGCGTGAGCGAGTTTGGTATCATCAGCCAGTTGGCTTACATCGACTACATCTACAACGATGTGCCCAAACCCGAGTTGAGTTTGGCCGACGGCACAGTTTATACCGTGTATAACGGCAGCCAGACGAATGTGACCATCACGGCCAGGGATGGCGCGAACAGCGTGAGCTACCGCTTGAACGGCGGCGAGACGCAAACGGTGTCGAGCCCCGCCACGGTGACCCTGCCCGCGATGAACAACTACACGGGCGTGACTCTCGAGGCTTGGAGCGTGAACGAAGGTGTGGAAAGCGCACACGCAAGCGCCACCTACACCTACGTCACTCCGCTCACCGAGAAGATGGCCTACACGCGTATTCCCAATAACCAAGAGAATTACACCCTGTTAGTTCCTGGCCGTGTGGTGACAATAGGTTCCTATTTTGACAATAATAATGAATTCACCCAGAACAAGTTCTTCACCGCCGTTCCCATCGGTAAGAGTTACGGTGTTGGTGAGATTGTTAACGAAAATGGGGAACCGGCAGCACCTGGCGTGAATGTCTTCCAATATAATGGTGTCAACCTTAAGACCTTCAATTCGGAGGCCGGAGCCTCCTTCGACGAGTTTACGCTCGAAGAGACCCAGATAGGCAACGATGTGTTCTACATGCGTTCGCGCCATGTCAACGACCAGAACGAAGCCCTATATCTCCATATCGAACGTGACGGAAATGGTGTATGTGAGATCTCTTACAGCACTACTCCCCAAGAGATATACTTCCATGGCAAGAACACGAGTGAACAGTTTATGGCAATCACCAACCAGCCGTATCCCGTGGATGGCGAGCCCGACCCCTACAGCGAATCTCGCGCACAACTGGTGTTCTACTACGATGGACAAACGTTTGGTGGGCCTAACGGTTCATATTCTTGGCCTTGCATCTACGTCAAGTCGCCTATTCCCGGACCTCCGACATTGAATCCGAGCACTACGCAGTACATCAATCCCGAATCGGGACAGAAGCGCCAGTATATGGAGACCGGCCAAAACGGCTCCTATGTGGTCTATCTGACCCAAGAGGAATATGAACAAATGGAGCAAACGTTGATGAGCACAGGCCTCATCGATGCCACGTGCTATCATATCACTCCGTACAATTGGGTCGAGGTGGATGTACCCACCGACAAGAGCACGAAGTACTATGCTGCCAGCGTGAGCGAGTTTGGTATCATGAGCAACATGGTCACCGTGGAGTATATCTACAGCAACGTGGTGGTGCCGATGCCCACCTTCAATCCGCCTCCCGGCGAATACCGTGGCGACTACCTCGACATTGAAATTGTAAAGGCCGAAGGCCACGAAAACGACCGCGTGTTCTTCACCGTGGCAAAGAACAGCATGCCAGCTGACCCGACGACCAACGACCGCGAGTACACCGGCCACAAGTTCCGCGTGAACGACGGATCGTTGGTGATAGTGAAAGCTGTTGCCTATGACAGCGATGGCAACCGAAGCGACGTGAACACCGGCGAATATATCATTCGTGAGGACATGCCCTTCGACTTCCGCCGTGCCAACAGCCTCGCTGACCTCGTTCCGGGCCGTGAGTTTATCTTCCTCTATGAGAACGACGATAATAATAGCCAAGCCGACTACGACGACTATGGCGTCATGTCCACCACATCGGCCAGCGACCGCCGCATGCACGAGGAAGTCACCCACAATTTCATCTTGAGCAATCTTCTCGAATACATTGTTAACGGGCAACTGCTCATAATTGACAAGTACACGGGTGTCGCTTGCATGGTGAAAAACAATGCGGCCATCTTCCAACTTGGTAAGGTGGGTGAAAAGTACACCTTCTACGAATTCAATAGCAAGAAGTTCCTTGCCAGCTCCGCCGAGGGCGTAGCCCTCGTTGATGACGCTACGACGAGCGCGAACGCCCAGTTCCTGATTAACATTGATGCTAACACCCATGCCGCCGATGTGTCGGCTGACGGCGAAATCGGCCTCATGTATGATGATACGAGTCACTCGTACGCATTCTTCAATCGTAGCTCTCAAAAGCGTATAGCCCTGTACTACCGCGAGCGCAACTTCATGACGCTCGCCGAGTTCAAGAACCTCGATACCAGTGGCGAGGAGGACGACAACGGCGACGTAGCGCGCACCGTGACCATCAACGAGCCGCTCACCGTGGCTTACGTGGCACCTGCCAAGGAGCCGATGATGGATGGCATCATCGACGGCTTCCTCGTGCTGCGCGACAATAGCATGTCGACCGACCGCGTGGTCACTCCGGCCACTGGCCAGAAAGAGTTCCTCATCAAGGGTGTGGGCAGCTACTTCCCGCAGAACACCATCAAGCAGGAGAATTACACCCAGAACAACTGGTTGCTCGTACAAGTATTGCACAAGGATGGAGTCGCCCCAATGAGTCAGCGCTACCACGTGGGTGATGTGATTAAGGCCAACACCGTGAGCGGTTTGGCTTACCACTTGCTGCCCATGGTCCTCGCTTACAACGGCTCGATTCAGCCCGAGGTGGATACCGAAGTCGAGCCTCAGACGGTGACCTATAACACCTACGCTCCCGGTAACTTCAACGACGCGAACCTGAACCTGAACGGCGTGCCTTCGCAGACCACGCAGTACTTCCACATGTCGCCCAAGCGCATGGAGGTGGCTAATATCACCTACGCGGTATATAACAACGGCGGTATGTACAGCAAGAGTGGCGTTGAAGCCGAGGGAGGATTCTGGCTCGACTTCGACGGCAACATCGCCAATGGCAAGTATGGCGAAGGCGAAGGACAGGATATCGCCGCCAATACCACAATTGGCCAAGTGTTCGGCGAAAGTGCCAACGGCAATGCCTACGAGTTCCGTGGCATCGTGCTGCCCACCGAAGGCTGGGATGAAGACGGTGACGACGGCTATGACGACGAATTTGTCGTGGTTTATGATATCGACACAGAACATCCCATCGTGCATGCACCGCGCAATATGTTCAAGGCACGCCGCCTTGTGGAAAAATCCACCCCATCGGACGTAAGTCCCAACAACAACTTGATTGTGCGGGTTCTTGACATCGACGCCAGAAATGACGAGGAGACGAGCGTGATTACCGGCATTGAGGATATCATCAACGCCGAGGCCGCCACCGTGAAGGCCGTACGTTACTACAACGTGGCCGGCATGGAGAGCGACAAACCGTTCGAAGGCGTGAACATCATCGTGACCGAGTTCAACGACGGTTCGACCACTACGAACAAAGTGCTCAAATAAAAGCGAGCATCCCTGATATACGGCAGAACCCGGGCCTTGCGGCTCGGGTTCTGTTATATGTGTGGGGAGAAGAAACGGTGATTACTGGAGGCGGCGCAATTGTACGGTGAAGTGGCGCATGAGGGGTGCTTCCCACTCGATGCCCACACCCCGCTTGATGGTGTCGCGACGGTCATAGACGTTTTTGAGCGCGGCGGCGATAACCTTCATGTGGTTGTCGGTATAGACGCGACGTGGGATGCACAGGCGCAGCAGGTCGAGGCCTCCGAAACGGTTCTCGCGTGTTACGGGGTCGCGGTCGGCCAGGATGTAACCAATCTCGCAGCCGCGAATGCCAGCCTCGAGGTAGAGCTCGCAGGTGAGGGTCTGTGCGGGAAATTCTTCCTTGGGCACATTGCACAGCACCTTGTCGGCATCGATGAACAGGGCGTGTCCGCCCACGGGCCGCTGATAGGGGATGCCGTACTCGTCAAGGAGGCCAGCGAGGTATTGCACCTGGTGGATGCGTGTCTCGAGCATGTCGAACTCGGTGTTCTCGTCAAGTCCTTGTGCCAAGGCGTTGAGGTCACGACCGTTCATGCCGCCGTAAGTAATAAAGCCTTCGAAGGGAATGCAATAGAGTTTTGCGCCCTCGTACCAATCCTTGTTGTCGGTGGCGATGAATCCGCCCATGTTCACCACGCCGTCCTTCTTTGCCGACATGGTCATGGCATCAACGTGGCTATACATCTCGCGGGCTATCTCCTTGATGGTCTTGTCGGCATAGCCTTCTTCACGTGTCTTGATGAAATAGGCATTTTCGGCAAAGCGTGCCGAGTCCATGACCACGGGCACGCCGTAGCGGTGGCACATCTCGCAAGTCTCGCGGATATTCTTCATCGAGACGGGCTGTCCTCCCACGGTGTTGTTGGTGACGGTAAGCACCATGAAGGGTACGTTGCCCTCGTTTTCCTTGAGCACCTTCTCGAGTTTCTCAAGCGAA
>JAGCUP010000006.1 GCA_017962765.1 Muribaculaceae bacterium
CATGCCATAACAGCTTTATTTTGGCATCTTGCTGCCACTGAAATCTTGCCATAGCCCGCTATGTCTTCGATTTCACTAACAGCAATCTGCTCAAACTAAACTCTGTTCTGACATGATTTCTAATGACCGATTCGGGTTAAAACGGCCACGCGACGCCTTGGGTAGGGTTTCGTGGCCGTTATTATTGTGGTAGTGACGCCCTGAGGCAATCACTGTATCTCTTTCACTTTTTTGAGGACTGATTGATTGATGACTACGGGATACTTGCGGTGCAGTTCCTCAATCCATTTTTTCTCAAGCACCTCTTGATAATCACTTGTTACCATGCCTTTCACGTCGGAGAATGTTTCGGGTGAATTAATGATGCGACCATCGAGGAGAAGGAACTCGGGCCAACGAGGGTCGAGCGACTCCTTGATTTTGCCATCAAACACAAGATAATCGACCATACGGTTCTGGCCAGGTGCAAAATTGTTGAAACGCTCAAAGTGGATGTCATTGTTGAAGTGGCGCACGAGCGAATCGGCAACAAAGTCCATGTCGCGGGTGTGCATATTCATATACATCTGCTTAGCCTCGTTGAGCACCTCTTCGTTCTTAGCCATCATCACAAGACCCTTGAAACGGGGCTTATCCCAGATATACTTGCTACGGTTGGCCTCAAAATAATTCTTTAGGCCCGTGGTGTCCTTAGAGGCGGCATCCCACACGCGTTGGTTGCTGATTTCGTAGAGCAGTGAGCCATCGCGGTACTCGTTGAGCAGATTTTTATAATCGGCGTTCTTGTTGATGAGGTCGTTGACGTAATATTTAGTCACTTCATTATCCACCAAAGTTTTGATGCGATTGTTCAAATAGTCGGGTAACGCTTCTTTGGTGATGCGGGCCTTGGGGTTGAGCAACGGAGCCACATCAGCCAGTTTCACCGCACCCTGTCCACGATCAAAGGTGTAGGCATTGAACTTGCTGGCAGCTAGAGTGGCGACAAGCGCCGAATCACAACTTATTGAGTTCTTGCACACGTTGGCCAAATAACCATCAAGTTGTGGGTTGCGCGATACGTTGTATTGCTTGCTGATTTGGTTGATGCGTTCGCGCACCGGAGCCTCGGCGCGGGCATCGGACTGGATTGCCTGCATGATTTGTGGGCGCAGCTTCTCGTAGGATTCGACGGGGCGTTGTCCCGTTTTCTTAATAATGTGATAACCGAATTGAGTTTCGATAGGCTGGCTCACCTCACCCACAGCCATGCTGAAAGCGGCCTGTTCGAAAGGTTTAACCATGCGTCCACGACCAAACCAGCCCAGATTGCCCGAATTGCGTTTGGCGCTGGGGTCTTGCGAGAAGTTGCGAGCCAGGGTGGCGAAATCCTGTCCCTCGTTCACGACTAGGTCACGAATCGAGTCGATGCGCGCCTTGGCCACGGCCTTGTCATCGGGAGTGGCATCGCGCGGGAAGGAGATGAGAATATGCGCTGCCTCGACCTGACCATCATCAGGCTTGACGTCGTTGGCGCGAATCATGTGAACACCGTAGTCGGTGGTGAAAGGCTTGGAGAGTTGTCCCTTGGGCGTGGTGAAAACCACCTCGTCAAACTCGTACGGGAACATGCCGGCGGTGATGTAACCATAATCACCGTGGTTTTGCTTCACCGACGGGTCAATCGAGAACTTGTCGGCCAATTCATTCATGTTCTCACCGGCAAGGATGCGTTTGCGGATGCTGTCCATACGCACCATCTGCTCCTCGGTTTGCGCTTCGGTGGCACCCCGAGCAATCATAATGTGCGTCACGTCGACATTCTTTAGCATACGATCATAGGCTTCGCGGGCGAGGCGCTCGGTGACAGTAGTGTCGGTCAAGAACGGCTTTACGAGGTCATAACGGTAGCCTTCGAGCTCGTTCTTGAAGGCAGACGTGGTGTCGATGCCAGCTGCCTCGGCGTCAGCCACCTTGAGTTTGTAGTTGACGAAGCGTTCCACATACTTGTCGAGCGATTCCTTCTCGACTTGTTGACTGCTATTTTTCTTGTATAAGTACTCAAACTCGGAGAGGGTGACATTCTTTCCGTTGACATTCATGAGTACGGGGTCTTTGGCCGCAAAAGCCAAAAGGGCGCCGCACGCAATCGCGGCGCAGAGGAAGAATTTTACTTTCATTATAAAGTTACACATTAAAATTCAAACACACGATAATAACGCGAAGCGAGGCAAATAATTGTGTCATGAGGCAACAAAAATGCACTTAACGCCTTATCGCGGAGCCGCGGCGGGGCGTCAGTTACCCATTTCGCTGATAAACTAGTTGCGTATGAGCCTCACTTCCTCCTCGGTATACTCGTCGCCGAGTTCTTCCATGGCGGCCTTGAGGTCGTCGGTGGTGCTATGGAGGAAATAGTCGTATATGTCTTGAGCGTTCTCCTCGTCGACACGCTCGTTGATACTATAGTCAATATTGATTTTTGTGCCCGAATAGACGATACCCTCCAACTCATCAAGCAATTCGTCGAACTCCAAATCCTTGCTGTCGGCTAACGCGTCGAGCGATACCTTGCGGTCGATGCCATGTATCAAGTAAAGTTTGATATTGCTCTTGCTTTGAACAGTGCGCACCCTAATGTCGATGGGACGTTCTATGTCGTTCTCCTCAACGTGTTTCTTGATAAGCTCGACAAATTCTTTGCCGTAGCGGCGTGCCTTGCCCTGCCCCACTCCGGGGATATTCTGCAATTCCTCGAGGGTGATGGGATAGTTGGTGGCCATGGCTTCGAGCGAGGGGTCCTGGAAGACGACATAAGGTGGCAGATTTTTGCGTGAAGCCACCTTCTTGCGCAGGTCCTTGAGGATGGCAAACAGCGTGGGGTCGAGGCACGAAGTGCCACCTTGCTGGTCAAAGTCGTCGGCCTCGGTGAAGTCCTGGTCCTCGACAACGGTGAAGGGCTGAGGGTTATTGAGGAATTCAAGGCCTTTCTTGGTGACCTTGATGAGGCCATAGTTCTCGATATCGCGGTCAAGATAGCCGGCAATGATGCCCTGCGTGATGACGGCGTTAAGGAACTGTGGTGTCTTGTCGCGCTGGCAACCATATACTTCGAGCTCGTTGTGCTTGTAGCTGAGCACATCGGGGGCATCAATGGCGGCCATGACAGCCACCACATGGTCGGCTTTGAACTTCTCCTTGAGGAGTTTGACAGTGTCTATAACGTCGCACAGCACATCGGCGGCCTCTACTTTCTTGCGTGGGTGGAGGCAGTTA
This sequence comes from Muribaculaceae bacterium, assembly GCA_017962765.1. Taxonomy (GTDB): domain Bacteria; phylum Bacteroidota; class Bacteroidia; order Bacteroidales; family Muribaculaceae; genus Sodaliphilus. Next base: position 3,256 of record JAGCUP010000006.1, read on the forward strand.
TCGCAGTTGTTGCAATTGTCCTTATCATATTCCTCGCCGAAATAGTGGAGCAGCGACTTGCGACGGCACACGCTCGACTCGGCGTAGCTCGCCGTCTCTTGCAGCAGTTGCTTGCCAATCTCCTGCTCGGCGACGGGCTTTCCCTGCATGAACTTTTGCAGTTTGACCAGGTCCTTCTTAGCATAGAAAGTGATGCAGCGTCCCTCGCCGCCGTCGCGTCCGGCGCGTCCCGTTTCCTGATAGTAGCCTTCGAGGCTCTTGGGAATGTCGTAGTGTATGACAAAGCGCACGTCGGGCTTGTCGATGCCCATGCCGAAGGCAATAGTGGCCACAATGACGTCTATGTCCTCAAGAATAAAAGCATCCTGGTTCGTGCTTCGGGTGACGCTATCCATGCCAGCATGGTAGGCGAGTGCCTTGATGTCGTTAACGCGAAGGGTCTCGGCAAGTTCCTCCACTTTCTTGCGACTCAAGCAATAGATGATGCCGCTTTTCCCTTCCATCGACTTAATATAGCGGATGATTTCCTTGTCTACGTCTTTGGTCTTGGGCCGCACCTCGTAGTAAAGGTTGGGGCGGTTGAACGATGACTTGAACACGGTGGCGTCAGTGATGCCCAAGTTCTTTTGGATATCGTGCTGCACCTTAGGTGTGGCGGTGGCAGTCAGGGCGATAATTGGCCTGACACCTATCTGATTGATAATAGGCCTGATGTTGCGGTATTCAGGACGGAAGTCATGCCCCCACTCCGAGATACAGTGCGCCTCGTCAATGGCATAGAACGACACCTTGACCTGGCGCAGGAACTCGACGTTCTCAGCCTTGGTGAGCGATTCAGGTGCCACATAGAGAAGACGCGTTTTACCCAAAAGAATGTCCTCCTTAACCTGCTCGATGGCCTGCTTGTTGAGCGACGAGTTGAGGAAATGTGCGATACCGTCCTCCTCGCTGAAGTTGCGCATCGCATCCACCTGATTTTTCATTAGGGCGATGAGTGGCGAGATGACGATTGCCGTGCCCTCCATGAGCAGAGCAGGTAGCTGGTAACATAGCGACTTGCCGCCACCTGTGGGCATGAGCACGAATGTATCGCGTTCCTCGATAAGGTTATTGATAATTGCTTCCTGGTTCCCCTTGAAGGTGTCGAACCCGAAGTATTGTTTCAGCTCGTCGGTAAGCAATTTACGGTTGGCCATTGTGAAGAGAAAAATGTTAAGAGGGTAAAAAAGTGTCACAAATTTATCAAAAAAAATCGTATCGGCAAAATTCTTTCCATAAAAAAAGAGCAATTTCTAAAAAAATCATGGTAAAAAAAGGGGTCTTTGAGCGGTAATGAACCCTCAAAGACCTCTTCTCGGTATTATTTGCCCGTTGATTGGGGAGGTGTTCACTTGGCGCGGCCTGAGTTGAGCAGGTCGAAGTTCGACTTGTCGAGTTGCTGCTTGGCGAAGTCGCGCGTGAGGCGGTACACATCGTCATGGGCGGTGGGCACCTCGTACATCACATCGACCATGATTGTCTCGAACAATGAGCGCAAGCCGCGGGCACCCAACTTGTATTCGATAGCCTTGTCGACGACATAGTCGAGAGCCTCTTCGTCAATTTCGAATTTCACGCCGTCCATCTCGAGTAATTTAGTGTACTGTTTAACGATGGCGTTCTTGGGCTCGGTGAGGATGCGCTTGAGGGCCTCACGGTCGAGCGGCTCCAGGTTGGTGACCACGGGTAGACGGCCGATGATTTCAGGTATAAGGCCATAAGCGCGAAGGTCCTGCGGAGCCACGAAGTGCATGAGGCGTTCCTGGTCCATCTTGGTGATGTGCTTGCCCGAGCCGTAACCCACAACGTGGGTGTTGAGGCGCAAGGCGATTTTGCGCTCAATACCCTCGAAGGCCCCACCGCAGATGAACAGTATATTCTTGGTGTCGACGGCAATCATACGTTGCTCGGGATGCTTGCGTCCGCCCTGGGGCGGCACATTGACCACACTTCCCTCAAGCAACTTGAGCAGTCCTTGCTGCACGCCTTCGCCGCTCACGTCGCGCGTGATGCTGGGGTTATCGCTCTTGCGTGCTATTTTATCAATCTCGTCAATGAACACAATGCCTCGCTCGGCCTCTTTGACATCGTAGTCACAAGCGGCAAGCAGGCGTACGAGAAGACTCTCAATATCCTCGCCTACATAGCCTGCCTCGGTAAGCACCGTGGCGTCAACGATGGCAAAAGGCATCTTGAGCAGCCTAGCGATAGTCTTGGCGAGTAAGGTCTTGCCAGTGCCGGTGGGCCCCACGATAATGACATTGCTTTTCTCGATGTCGATGTCGTCCTTGTTTTGGTTGAGGCGCTTGTAGTGGTTATATACTGCTACCGAGAGAAACTTTTTAGCTTCCTCCTGCCCAATGACATACTCGTCGAGATAGGCTTTAATCTCTTGGGGCTTGGGCAGCTCAATCTGTTCGCGCTGCTTGTCCTCTGCGGCCGCACTTTTGGAGTACTCGTTCAGAATCTCGTGGGCACGTTCGACGCAGTCCGAGCAGATGTAGGCCTCGGGGCCCGGGATAAGCAGCGGCACCTCGTTGGCGCTACGCTGGCAGAAGGCGCAATGATTGCGCATGTTGTTGTTCTTAGCCATGTATATAATGAGCTGGCGTGATTACGATTGGCGGATGAGCACGTCATCAATCATGCCATATTCCTTGGCCTCCTCGGCGGTCATCCAATAGTCGCGGTCACTGTCGGCATACACCTTGTCGTAGGGCTGGCCCGAGTGTGTCGAAATAATGTTATACAATTCCTGCTTGAGTTTTTGAATCTCGCGAGCCGTAATCTCAATGTCGCTGGCCTGGCCCTGGATGCCGCCCATTGGCTGGTGAATCATCACGCGCGAGTGCTTGAGGGCATGGCGCTTGCCTTTCTCACCGGCCACGAGCAGTACAGCTGCCATCGAGGCTGCCATTCCTGTGCATATGGTGGTGACATCGCTCTGGATATACTGCATGGTGTCGTAGATACCGAGGCCGGCATATACCGAGCCGCCAGGCGAATTAATATAAATCGACACGTCTTTACCAGGGTCGGCCGAATCGAGGTAGAGCAACTGTGCCTGAATCACGTTGGCCACGAGGTCGTCGATAGGCGCGCCGAGGAAGATGATGCGGTCCATCATCAGTCGCGAGAACACGTCCATCTGCGCCACGTTGAGCTGGCGCTCCTCAATGATCGTGGGATTAATGTAGCTATCGCTGATGTGCTGGGCATACTGTTGGAGGCCGAGCGAGTTGACGCCGAGGTGATTGACGGCGAATTTCTTAAAATCGTTGTTCATTGGTCTATCTTTAATTAAAAATTCATTCAAAGTTACACATTATTTTTGGATTTACGAGAGGCATTTGCATTTTTTAGCAAAAAAGGCCTTGTTGCGGTAAAAAGAGAACGGCAAAAACCATGCCGTTCTCTTTTATGGTGCTAAAGTGTCAGTTGCGAGAAGATTACTCTTTGCCTTCTTCCTTCTTGAAAAGGTTATTAAACTCTTCAACAGTGACGTCCTTTTCCTTAATCTTGGCAGCCTTGCGGATGGCGTTGTAGGTCTTGTCCTCATGGGCGCGACTGTCGATGTCGGCGGCCATGCGCTCGTCCTTGAGCATGTCGGCGGCGTAGCGGTCGAGCACGTCATCGGGCAAGTTGCCCATGCCGTATTGCGCAAACTGTTGTGCGGTATAGAAGCGGGCAAGGCCCATGCGGTCATCGTTAGTGACCTTCACCTCGAGGTCGTCTGCCACTTTGTCGCGAATGAGCTGCCACTTGATTTGCTCGCTACTGCGGGGATATTCCTCCTCGACACGCTTGGCCTCCTCCTCGTTCTCGGCACGGCTGGCGAGGAAACGCTTGAGGAACTCGTCGGGAAGCTCCATAGTGTCGGCACCTGCAGCTGCCATGAGGGCGTCCTTGGCATCAACGGTAAAGCGGTAGTTACTGTCGTTCTTAAGCTGGCCGGTGAGCATTTCTTTCACCTTCTCAAGGTACTCTTCTTCGCTTTTGGCCACGTCCTTGCCCAGAACAGCGTCGAAGAACTCCTGGGTCATCTCGGCCTCCTGATTGACGAGGATTTCCTCCACGTGGAAACGGAAGTCGCTCTTCACCTCGGGAGCCTGAGCCTTGTCAATGTTGAGCATGCCGGCAATCTCGGCGGCACTGCCGCCTGCGGCATCCTGCGGGTTGAAAGTGATGTCATCGCCCACACGACGACCGATGAAGAACTCGGCCTGGACCTCGTCTTTAAGGTACTGCGGTGAGATGACGGTGCGCTCCACGGTGATGCCGTCGGTTTTATCGGTGCCATCCTCGTTGAGCTCAATCATGGAGCCACGCAAGAGCGAATCCTTAGCGCTGACCTCGCCGGGCACTTGCTTGCCGTAGCGTTTCTTGAAGGCTTCGTTCTGGTTGGCAACCATCTCATCGCTCACCTTTATATTATAATAAGGAATAGTGACATCGGCCACCTTGAGATTTATCTCGGGCATAAAGCCAATATCAAAAATGAAGGTATGCTCGACCTCTTGCGTAAGGTCTACCTTGGTGTCGCGGCTCAACATCGGTTCACCGAGAATCTTGAGCTTATTGTCGACAATATGTTGGTACAGGGCCTTGCTCGCCAAGCGGTCCACCACATCGGCCATGGCCTGTGTGCCAAAGAGTTTCTTGAGCAGCGCGGCGGGTACGTGTCCGGGGCGGAAGCCTTTGATGGCGCGAGTGCGTCCCAATTCGTTAATTCTTTTCTTCACATCGCCCTGGTAGTCTTCGGGCGCGATAGATACTGTGATGTTGCCATTCACATTATCAATTTTGTTAAGTGTTACGTTCATTGTTAGTTATACTGTATCTTTATTGATTATTCTCGTGAACTTGCCAAAAAAGCGGTGCAAAGGTACAACTTTCGTTGCCTTTTCACAAATTTCACGCCCCAAAAAGCACAAGATTGCCGATTTTCGATTCACGATTTTCGAATAATTACATCGAGAGCACGATATGGTTCTTCTCGGCCAAACGCCGCAGGTTGAGGATGGCGTAGCGCATGCGTCCCAGCGCCGTGTTGATGCTCACCTGGGTGCGCTCGGCGATTTCCTTAAAACTCATATTGCGGTAAAAACGCATGAGCAGCACGTCGCGCTGGCTGTCGGGCAAGGCAAGCAGCAGTTTGCGCACATCGCGGTGAATTTGCAGGGTAATCAGGTGGTCCTCAACGGTGGCCTCGCTCAGTTCCTTGCGATTGAGCAGGTCCACGCCGTCGTTGTCGGCTGACTGTACGTTTTCGGTCTTTTCCTGCCTGAAGGAATCGATGATCAGGTTGTGTGCGATGCGCGTCAACCAAGCGGCGAACTGTCCCTTCTCGGTATACCGTCCCTGCTTGATGGTCATGATGGCCTTGACGAAAGTTTCCTGGAAGATGTCGTTAGCCAGGTCGTAGTTTTTTACACAATGAAAAATGTAAGAAAATAACTTGTTCTTGTGACGCTCAATAATCGCGTCAAAGGCTGTGTTATCTCCCTCAGCATAGAGCGCAACCAATCGGTCATCGCTCAATTCTTTCAACGTTGTAATCATCTCTATCTATTTTTGGTTAAATAAGAGTAGAGGTCGAATCAATAGGCAATCAGTTTTAAAAGATTAATATATAATATTTTAGCGTTAAACTCTCGTGACAATTCAGCTAAAATCAGCCGAAAAATCATTGCAAATTTACATATTATTCCCCAATCTCCAAATTTTTTTCGCATTTTTTTGCATTTCGTTAATAAAATCCCCGCTTCACAACCTCCCCACTTAGTGTGAAAGCATGCCATGCGAGTGTTTACATTGAATCAATTCGGGAGTCTGCTTTTTTACTTTACACGCTAATTTATCAATTGAAAATTTATTAACAGTTTTGTGCTTTTTTTTGCAAATTTGAAAATTTATGTCTAACTTTGGGGAAATTTTATCGCGTAAATATTTTTTTCTTTTTATTCACTTTTAAACCAACTCTTTAAAAACTAAACGTTATGAAAAAAGTTACTCTAACTTTGGCACTATGCGTTAGTTTGGGAGCAGCGGCCCAGGTGCTCAACGTGACGGGTATTGAACCCCTCACATTGCCCGAAGGCACCTCGAAGGTGACCGCCATTAGCCAGCAAGGCGACTATGTGCTGCTGACTAATGACGTGAATCAGGGTCTCACCAAGCTCAATCTGACGAATGGTGCAGTGCAACGTGTGACTGACGCCGCAGGTGCGGGCTATGACGTGAAGTTGTCGGCCGATGGACAGAACGTGGTCTATCGCGAGACATCTTACACCAAGAAACACCTGCGCAAGACGGCAGTTTCGAAACG
>JAGCUP010000062.1 GCA_017962765.1 Muribaculaceae bacterium
CCCGAGGGATACCACACGCAATCTGTATGCTGTGACGAGCCTGGACTGTGGAACGTAACTTCCATGTCGCACGGGTACGGTTACCAGACGTTCCACGGCAAGGACGACCTCAGGGAACGCCTCGACGCCAACGGTTTTATTCTGGACAAGGCCCTGCTCGAGGAGGCTGGCGACTTGATGGCGCACGAGCAACAACCTTTTGCCATGCTCATCGCCACTGCTGGAATGCACCAACCTTATACCTCACCAACAACTACGCCTACATGGGTGACACAGTCACGCGAATATACCGAAGTCGTGCGCAACTATCTCGACCGTGTGGCCATTTTCGACCGCGAACTGGGGCTATTGCTTAATCGTCTTGACCGCGAGGGCATTCTCGAGCACAGCGTGTTGGTTATCGCCAGCGACCATAACGAATTCGTTGAAGGAGCGCCGCAAGGGAGTGCCGATGACGATTGTGTCTTTATCGTTTCAGGTGCTGGCCAAGGTCGTCGTATTGAAGGGCCAGTTGGTCAAATCGACATCTATCCCACCTTGCTCGACATTATGGGTTGCAATAGTCAACCCTGGAAGGGGCTTGGTTTCAGTTTGCAGCGTTATCTCATTACCTCGGCGGCGACCGCACCGGGTGAGATGGCTGGGACATCTTCGTTAAGCGACCGTCAGCAACAAGCCTGGCGCATAAGCGACCTGCTCATCACCTCGCGCTACTTCAACAAATCCAACTAAACGTCACAAACGAATAGAAGCGGCTATCGTACTACCAATGGTACGATAACCGCTTTAATCTGTTTGGATGTGGGTGATTATAAGAGCATGCCGGCGGCGACTTCGTGGGCGGCATCGTCGCCCAAGGTTGCGGCTACGATGGCCAGCGCAAAGTGGGAGGCTGCGGCAGGTCCGCGTCCGGTGATGACGTGTCCGTCCTGGACTACCATGGCATCGGCCCAGCGTGCGCTGCAGTCGCGGTTCTCCATGCTTGGGTAGCACACAGCGTCGCGTCCGTCGAGAATCCCCAGCGGCGCAAGTACTATCGAAGGTGAGGCGCAAATGGCCGCAATATTGCCTTCTTGCTCGTGGTGGGCGAGGAGGGCTTCGGTGAGCGGCTGGCATGCGGCGAGGTTCGAGGCGCCAGGCATTCCGCCGGGCAGTATGAGCCACAAGGCGTCGGGCAACAGCGCCGCATCGAGTGCGAGGTCGGCTGTAACGGTGACGCCGTGTGCTCCCGTGACGAGTCGGTTATTGGGGTTGATTGACATGGTCCTGACCGCCATTCCGGCGCGTCTGAGCACGTCCACGGTGGCGAGGGCCTCGATTTCTTCAAATCCGTCGGCGAGGAAAAGATAGCTGGTCTTCATTGCGATAAATGTTGGTTTATGGTTGGATAAAATGAATTAGTTCAAATTTTGCGCGCCTTGTAGCCATGGGCAGTAAGCCACGCAAGGGCGCGTTCGCGCTGGTCGCCCTGGAGCAGAATTTCGCCGTCGCGGCTACTGCCGCCCACCCCGCAGTGGCGCTTAAGGTCGGCGGCAATGGATGCGAGAGCCTCGTCGTCGACAACGAAGCCGGCTATGATGGTGGCCGTTTTCCCCCTTCGTCCCTTTCGGTCGAGGACGATGTCGAGGCGTTGCTTGCCCTGTTGTTCGAGCGGAGAGGCGGTCTTGTCTACCTCGGTGATTGTTTCACCGGGCTGTGGCACTTCGACGTTAAAAGCGTCGCCTAACAATTGTTTCCAATCCTGCGCCATGCCAAAGATTATTTGATGGTGAAACGGTAAATCTCCTGGCCTCGTGAGCCCACCACAGCGTGGTTGCCCATCACGACAGGCGACGACTCGAAGTTGTTGCCGCCGTGGATGGTGGTGATAATTTCGCCTGTTTTGCCGCGAATCAAGTACAGGTTGCCGCTGGTGTCGCCCGTGAAGACAAACAGCTCATTGTTTTCGTTATAGAAAGGCACGGGCGAGGTCCACGAGAAATACTTGAGGGGCGTTTGGTAGATGATTTCGCCGGTAGCCGTGTTAAAGGCGGTAAAATCGGCATTGCTTCTCTCGCCACGTTGGCAGATGTGTGCGAAAAGCATACCCTCACAGTCGCCGTGTCCGAGCAACGGTGTGCAGTAGAGTCCCCCGTCAAAGTGTTTCCCACCCAGGTTGAGCTTGTGGCAGTCGAAAGTCTGCTCCCATGCGAGCTCGCCGTTCAGCCCATTGAGTTTCACCAGGTGGCAGGTGCCGCGGTCGCCTTGCAGGTCCACCTCGCAGCCGCAATAGATGAATGGCTTTCCGTTCTCCACTTGCAGAACTACAGTGGCATCGATGTCGTCGTGGTTGTCGTAGTGCCACACAGGTTTCATCGTGCACAGGTTCACGCACAGCACATGGCCGCGGTTGTCGCCAAAGTAGCCGTAGTTTTTGTAGATACACAGGCTGCTCTCGGCGCCTGGGGCCACGCCACCGGCGGTGTAGCGCATGGTGGAGTGGAGCTTGAGGTCGCCATGTCCCAGTCGGCGGTATTTATATAATGTGCCGTTTTCACCGGGCCAGAACAGGAAGTTGCCCACCACGGCCGGTGACGAGTCGTAGGCGCCCCAGGCGCGTTTCGCCTTGGGGTCGCGCCCGAAGAAATAGTTTACCTCGTGGCGGTCGAGGTCGATGGCCATGTGGCCAAAAGGCTCACGCGCCGGTACGCCTTGCCCCACATAGAGGCTGGTGCCGTCGGGGTCGAGCGATACTGTGCCCTTGATTGGATTGCCCACATCGATGGGTTCTCGCGAGGGTTTCCTGGTTTCAAAGTTGAGGAAGTAGACCTTGCCGCATAGCGAGCCCACTATAATCTCCTCCTTGCCGAAGTCGGAAGTGAGCCCTTGCGCATGTGCCTTGACGTTCGCCGCTCCCTGGTCACCCCAGTTGACGTAAAGTGGTTGCCCGGTCCATCCGGTTCCACCACCCCACACACCAAGCTTTGTCTCGGTGTTGTCGAAAAAGGTGACAAATTTCCAGTCCTCAACGATTTGCGAGGGCGTGCCGCTTACTTTTCCGGCAAACGGGGCATCGCGTCGCGAACTGCCGCGGAAGGTGAAATAGCCCGGCACGGTATCGTAAGGGTTTTGCACATCGGTGATGTTGCCATCAGTACTGTCGAGAACCTCGACTACGTAGCTGATTTGTTCTACCGAGGCAAAGGCGGTATCGGGCAGCAGTACTAAGTCTTCGCGTACAGTCGTCGTTGAGTCGTTATCACTGCCTGAGCCATGCCCTTGGCCACCCGAGCATGCCGCCAAGGAGAACAGGGCGAAAAATAAAAAGAGTTGTTTTTTCATCTTGGGATTATGTAATTTAGGCGTTGTGAACCCATTGGTCGATATGGTAGCGGGGACGGCCTTTGACTTCGATATAAATTTTGGCGATGTATTCGCCAACCACGCCCAGCGCCAGCAGGATGCAGCCGCCCACAAACCACAGCGAAAGCATCATCGAAGACCAACCGCTCACGGCATGGCCGGTAAACTTGGCGTGAAGCACGTAAATGAGGATTCCCAGTGCGATAATCATGAAGATGACGCCCAGCGTGAACACCAGTCTCACGGGCTTGACGCTGAACGAGGTGATGCCGTCGATGGCGAAGTTGAGCATCTTTCCCAACGGGTATTTGCTCTCGCCGGCGAGGCGCTCGGTGCGGTCGTAGTATACGCTTTTCTGGTTGAAACCCATTGACTTGACCACGCCACGCAGGAACAGGTTGCGTTCGGGGTAACGCTTCATTGCGAAGGCCACGCGGCGGCTGATGAGGCGATAGTCGGCGTGGTTGTAAGCCACATCAACGCCCATCCATCGCATCAGGCGGTAGAACCATTGCGCTGTGGTGCGCTTGAACCACGAGTCGGACGAACGATTGCGCCTCACTCCCATAACGATGTCGGCACCTTCGTTGAAGTGCTTCATCATCTCAATGATGGCCTCGGGATCGTCTTGGAGGTCGGCGTCGATGGTGACGATGGCGCTCGCTTTGAGTTTGTCGCGCGCCGTATCGATGCCGGCCATGAGTGCATTCTGGTGCCCGCGGTTTCCGGCCATCTTGAGTCCGCTCACGAGGTTGCCCTCTTGGCAATAGCTCTCGATGAGTTGCCACGTGTTGTCGCGTGAACCGTCATCTACATAGACGAGTCGGCTCGATGGCGACACCATACCGTCGTCCACCATCTTGGCGAGCAGCGCGTTGAGCCGCTCGTTGGTGGCCGGTAGTGTTTCCTGCTCGTTGTAGCAGGGCACCACGATGGCGAGTATGGGGAGGTCGTGTTGTTTATCCATAATGGGGTGGGGGATGGAGAGTGGTTCGCTTTCTCTGTGGGCGTGCTTGCGCTCGTTCTCGTCAAGGATAATCTTGCGCATGCGCAGGTGGGTGGGGGTGATTTCGACATATTCGTCGGCCTTGATATACTCCAGGGCCTCCTCGAGCGAGAACACGACAGGCGGAATGATGCGAACCTTGTCGTCGGCACCGCTGGCGCGCATATTGGTGAGTTTCTTGTTCTTGGTCACGTTCACCACGAGGTCTTTCTCCTTAGTGTGCTCGCCCACCACTTGGCCGGCATAGACTTCTTCTTGCGGGAAGATGAAGAAGCGGCCGCGGTCCCGCAACTTGTCGATGGCGGAGGCAA
>JAGCUP010000063.1 GCA_017962765.1 Muribaculaceae bacterium
CGAGAGCGTTTTGGAAAAAGGTATATTCTATCATTTTTTTGTAAACAAGTAGGCGAGAGAACAAGTTAATTGCTTTATTCCGTGTCTTTTGTGGGTTGAGGTTCGTTGTGGAGCATGATTAATTCATCGTGGATGGCAGTCGGCATGACGATGCCGCGCTTTTTGATGCTGCGCTCCCACGACAGCAATTCGTCGTGGCGCAAGGTGTAGAGGACGTCGCGCCATTGCTCTTCCTCATCGGGCGTATAGCCATCGGCGTCGCGCCCACGGAAGTTGTCGAGCTCCTCATCGTCGAAGTAGGTGGCCGGTTCCATCGTGGCCTGCAGCAGTTTTTCGCTGGGGCACACGGCATTGGCGGCGCAGCAGTCATCGTTGCACGCTTCTTGCGGTTGCACCACTTCACTCTCGTCATCGGGTACGCCGCGCCGTGCGCGGCTGCGTCGGTCGAGCAGGTAGAGCGGCAGTCCCACAGCCACGAGCAATCCTATGAGAATCAATGACGGGAGCACGTTCATAAGTTTGTTATAGTTAGTTTAAAGATTATAGACTGGATTATGATTATAGATTGGCCAATTCCTAATTCCTAACTCCTAATTCCTAATTATCTCAGGGTTACCCCCGCTTCTTGCAGGTGTTGCCAGTAGTCGGGATAGGACTTGTTGACAACGTTGGCGTCATGGAGTGCGACACCCGGGAAACGTGTAGCTGCCAACGAAAGGGCCATGGCGAGGCGGTGGTCGTCGTAGGTGTCGAGTGGGGCGCAGTAGCATGTGATGGTATGGTTGCCGTCCCATGAGAGATAGTCGTCACCGGCTTCAAGGCGATAGCCCAGTTTGCGGAGCTCGGCTTGTAAAGCTGCGATACGGTCGGTTTCCTTGAGTCGCAGGGTGGCAAGGCCGTCGAGTCTATAGGGGATGCCTTTGAGGCAGAGGAGTACGGCGAAAGTGGGCGCGAGGTCGGGTGTGTCGCCGAAATCATCGGAAAATCGGGCTATTTTTACCTTTTTTGGGCATGAGAGCGTCACGATATCTCCGTCGAAATTGGCCACCACGCCCAAGCGGTCCATTAACGCCATAACGCGGCTGTCGCCTTGCAGACTGTCGCGGTGGAGGCCTTCGAGCGTGATTGACGACTTGGGCAGCAGGCATTGCAGTGCGAACCAATAGCTTGCGGCGCTCCAGTCGGCCTCGATGTGGTCGGGCGCACGGTGGTAGGGATTGTTTTCGACCACAATTTCTTGTTGGCCATTCCAACGAGCCGAGGCTCCACATTCGTTCATCATGGCCAGCGTCATATCGATGTAAGGACGTGACACGGGTGGATTCGTCAGGCGTAAAGCCATGCCGCCAATCGACGGCGCTATCATGAGCAATGCGCTCACAAACTGGCTGCTCACGCTGCCGTCAAGGGCGATGTTTGCCCCTCTTTGCAGGTTTTCGCCTTTGATGCGTAGGGGAGGGAAACCTTCTTCGCCCACATATTCGATGTTGGCGCCCAACTGTCGTAGGGCCGCGACGAGGGGAGCGATGGGGCGTTGCCGCATGCGTGCGCTGCCGTCGAGGGTCACCGTGCGTCCTTCGCGCGTGGCGAAGTAGGCGGTGAGGAAGCGCATCGCGGTGCCGGCGGCTAACACATTGATGTGGGTGGCGGTGTCGTCACCCAGCGCGGCGGTCATCGCTGCCGTGTCGTCACACTCGGCCACCACGGGCCGTGTAGCGCCGAGCTCGGGACACAGCGCGGCAATCAGCAGGGCGCGGTTGCTTATGCTCTTGGAGAGCGGCAACCGCACCCTGGTGTGTATTGCCTCGGGGGCTGTGAGCCGGAACGGTTCCACGGGTCTCGTTAACGGCGAGGACCTACGGGCGCTGCCTGGCGTGCCTGAGCAGCCTTACTGACGATGTCGCGCAGTTCGGTTTGCACCTGCATGAGTTGTTCGCGGCTGACGCTATCGGTACCGTTGACGATGCGCAGGTACTCCCTCATGAACACATCTTTGTCGATGGTGAGTCCGGTCTCGGCTTCCATTTGCATAATCATCTGGGCGATGCCCTCACCTTCATCTTTGCCACGCCTATAGCTCATGCTTTCTTCGAAGGCTTCTTGGAAGCCACGCACGAACTCGTCCTTTTCAAAGTCCTTGCTTGCTACGCTGTCCTGCATGACGAATTTCACCTGTCCAGCATAGAAAAGTGCCATCTTGCTGGCGAGGGTGTCAACCTTGTCGGTGGTAGCAGCGCTGTCGTTGCTGATGCTATCGTTACTGTTTTTGTTGTCAGTTGTCTTGTCGCAGCTGACGAAGGCGGTGCTGGCCATTATGGCCGAAATCGCGAGAATAAATAATTTCTTCATTGTTTATAATTGTTGATTGTCAATTGTTTGCTGTTATTTTTTGCCTTTACGCTTGGGGGCGATGGTCTTCACGTCGGGATTAATGGTGGCGTGTTGGCTCTCGGGGGTAGCGCTCACTTCGCCCTTCTTGGGAGCGGGCTCTTCCACACCGTAGGTCTCGATGTCAAACACGAGCGTCTCGTGCGGCTTGATGGCACCGCCTGCGCCGCGCGAGCCGTAGGCGAGGTCGCTGGGGATGATGACGGTCATCTTCGAGCCTGGGCTCATGAGCATGAGGGCTTCCTTGAAGCCGGGCACGACGCGGTTGACACCCATCACGGTGGTGTCGTTGCTTTGGTCGAAAACGTCGCCGTTGATGTGCTGGCCCTTGTAGTTGAGGCGCACGCGGTCGGTCTCCTTGAAGGTGTTGCCGTTGCCGGGCAGGTGCATCTTATAGGCGATTCCGCTGGCGGTCATCTTATAGGCAGGGTCGGCGGCCACCGTGGCGCGTAAGTATTCCTGTCCGGCCTTGAAGGTAGGGTCGTCAAGTTTCGCCATCTCGTTGAGGCGCTGCATGTCGCTTTGCAGTTTCTCGTTGAGCTTCATCACCTGCTCCTGGGGCATTTGTTCAGCGGCCATGAAGCTGTTGACGAATGCCTTGGAGAATTTGTCCTTGTTGATGGTGACGTGTTGCTTGGTCTGGATTTCCTGCGTCATTTTCTTGAAGTCCATGGCCAGGGCGATACCGTCGAGGAAAGCGGCCTGCGTGGTGTCGGCCTGCATGACGATTTGGTAGCCGCGCAGGAACTCGGCCTTGTCGGCGGCCGGTTTATTGGCATAAACGGTGGCAATGGAAGCCCCATAAACATTGCCAAAATTCTCGCTCAACGAGTCCTGAAGTGCGATGAACTCGGGGCTTGCTGCCTGTGCCGTCATTGCAGCGGCTGCGACAGCGATAAGGAATAAAACTTTTTTCATTTTATTTTATTAAGCAAGTTGACGAGTGAAATAGTTGGTTTGTTGGAGTTTTCAAAACCCCCACTCCAAAGGCGGGTGGGGGTCGAAAAATGTAATATCGTTCCTTAAACGGGATTACGGATGCTGCTGAGCGGGCTGTTGCTGCTGCGGGGCGTCGGCCTCGGGAGCCTCTTCCATTTCGGCCTCGTCAGCCTCATCGGGCGTTTGCATTTGAGCGCCATACATGGCGGCCATCATCATTTTCTGCAACTCTGCGCCGATGGTCTGGAGCTTAGCGTCATCCATCTTTTTGTCCTTGGCAGCTTTGATGAAGCCGGCGAGGAACTTTTCGCGGTCAATTTTGATTTTGAATTGTTGCTCAAACATTTCTAAATTTTGAGCCAGGTCGGCACCCATTTTCTTGCCCTTGGCATAGTCCACGTTCTCTTCGTAAGCCTCGTTGAAGCCACGCAGGAACTCGTCAAGGTCAAAATCATTGGTGGCGGCGGTGTCGTTAGCCTCAAGAGCCATTTGTCCACCGAAGTAAGTGGCAATCATTTCGGTGATGCTGTCGTCATGAGCCTTGTTGGCGTCGTCCTTTCCGGCCTTGCCGTCATTCTTGTTGCAACTCACAAAAGCGCCCAGCATGAGGGCGATCATCAGTACTGAAAATAACTTTTTCATTTTTAAAAATTGAATATAGAATGGTTTGTTAAAATATGCTTGAATTATTTTGCGTCAGCCACTAAAAACTCATTTTCCCACTTTGATGAGCTCCACGTCGAAGATGAGCGTGGAGTAGGGCGGAATCACGTCGCCGGCTCCCTGCTCGCCGTAGGCCAGTTCGTAGGGAATGAAAAGGCGGTACTTGGCTCCCTCGCCCATAAGCTGCAGGCCTTCGGTCCATCCCTTAATGACCTGGTTAAGCGCGAAGGTGGCTGGTTCGCCGCGCTCCACCGAGCTGTCGAAGACAGTGCCGTCGATGAGCTTGCCGGTATAGTGCACGGTGACCTCGTCGGTAGCCGACGGGTGCACGTCGTTGCCTTCTTCGAGCACGAGGTACTGAAGTCCACTCTCGGTGGTTTTCACGCCTTCTTTCGTGGCGTTCTCTTTGAGGAAGCGCTCGCCGTCGCGCTTGTTGAGGTTCTCGGGGATAGCGACGGTGTCGGTATCGTTGTCAGTGTCATTGGTTGCGGGCTTGTTGTCACAACCGGTGGCGATTCCCATCACAAGGGCAATCATCAAAATATAGAGTAACTTTTTCATAAGTGTTAAGTGTTAAGTGTGAAGCCTTAAAGGACTCGTTTATTTGTTTACTTTCAATAGTTGCACATCGAAGATGAGTGTCGAATGGGGCTGGATGGGGCCCGTGCCGTGAGCGCCGTAGGCCAGATTCGACGGGATGAAGAAGCGGTAGGCCGAGCCCTCACTCATGAGTTGCAGGCCCTCGGTCCATCCGGCAATCACCTGCTTGAGGGCGAAAGTGGCGGGCTCGCCGCGCTGCAGGGAGCTATCGAAGACGGTGCCGTCGATGAGTTTGCCCTCGTAGTGCACGGTGACCACGTCGTCGGCAGTGGGTTGCTTGCCGTCGCCTTCCTTCACCACGAGGTACTGGAGGCCGCTGGGAGTGACTTTCACGCCCTCTTGCTGCGCATTCTTGGCGAGGAACTCCTCGCCGGCTTTCTTGTTCACCTCACCGGCACGAGCTTCGAGCTCGGTGAAGAATTGCTGGACGACGCGCTTGGCTTCGTCGTAGGACATCTTTTTCTCTTGGCCCTCATAGACGGCGCGCAAAGCGTCGGCCACATCGTCGGCATTGAGCTTGTCGATGCCGCTGCCCTTGAAGTTTTGGCCCATACTCAGGCCCAGGGCGTAACTCAATTTATCCATGTTTTCTTGACTAACTTTTTCAATGAATTTGCAAAGTTAGGTTTATTTATCGGTTTGTTGCTAAAAAATAGCGAAAAAATTGCTAAATTTGTGCCAAAATTAGAATTGAAGGCCTTATGAGAAATAAAATCGTTATCTCTACCGGTGCCGGAGTGAGCGCCGAGAGCGGTATGTCCACCTATCGTGACGCAGGAGGACTGTGGGACAACTATCCCGTGATGGAAGTGGCCAGCGACGAGGGTTTCGCGCGAAACCCGGCGCTGATTCACGAGTTTTACAGTAACCTGCGCACCAAGCTCGCCGAGCAAATCCAGCCCAACGCCGCTCATCGTGGCCTCGCCCAGCTTGAGCAATGGTTCGACGTCGATATCATCACGCAAAACGTAGATGACTTGCACGAGCGCGGAGGCAGTTCGCGCGTGCTCCACCTGCATGGCGAGCTCATGAAAGTGCGGTCGATGCGCCACCCCGAGCGCGTCTATCAGCTGCCCTGCGACCAGCTCACCGACAAGGGCTTGGTGACGACGGTCGATACGCGCGACCCTTACGGTGACGCCGTGCGTCCCCATATCGTGTTCTTCGGCGAGAGCGTCCCCAATATGGAGCCTGCAGTGACGTTGGCGAGCCGTGCCGATGTGTTTGTCGTCATAGGCACTTCGCTTGTGGTCTATCCGGCAGCCTCGCTGCTCCACTATGCGCCGGCGGGCATCCCCGTCTATTATATCGACCCGAATCCCGTCTCGGTGCCCTCGTGGGTGACAGTGATTCCCGAGAAGGCCACCGTGGGCGTGGCAAAATTGACCGAGATTCTGAAGCGCGACCTGTAACGGGTGCGAAACAACTTGTTAACTCGTTTACTTGTTTACTGAAAAATGGATGAATTCGATATACGCCACGAGCGCAGCATGGGCGACAAGGAGTTTGAGCGCGCCCTCAGGCCCGAGCGCTTCGGCGACTTCCAGGGTCAGGACGGTATCATCGCCAACCTGCGCGTGTTTGTGCAGGCGGCGAAGATGCGCGGTGAGGCCCTCGACCACACCCTCTTCTATGGCCCTCCGGGCCTCGGCAAAACTACGCTGAGCAATATCATCGCCAACGAGCTGGGCGTGGGCTTTAAGGTGACCAGCGGTCCTGTGCTCGACAAGCCGGGCGACCTGGCCGGTGTGCTCACGTCGCTCGACGAGAACGACGTGCTCTTCATTGACGAGATTCATCGTCTGAGCCCCATCGTTGAGGAGTATCTCTATAGCGCCATGGAGGACTACCGCATCGACATCATGATTGACAAGGGACCCGGCGCCCGCAGCGTGCAGCTCACGTTGTCGCCGTTTACCCTTATCGGGGCCACCACGCGCTCGGGATTGCTCACGGCGCCGTTGCGCGCGCGTTTCGGCATCAACTGTCACCTCGAGTACTACAACCATGAGGTGCTCGAGAAAATCATACACCGCAGCGCACAGTTGCTGCGCGTGCCAATCGACGACGAGGCGGCACGAGAGATTGCCCTGCGCAGCCGTGGCACGCCGCGCATCGCCAACGCCCTGCTGCGCCGTGTGCGCGACTTCGCCCAGGTGAAGGGCAGCGGCCGTATCGACACCGATATCGCGCGCTACGCCCTCACGGCGCTCAATATCGATACGCGCGGCCTCGACGAGGTGGACCACAAGATTCTGCGCACCATCATCGACAAGTTCGCAGGCGGTCCTGTGGGCCTCAGCACCATCGCCGTCTCGCTCAACGAGGACGCTGGCACCGTCGAGGAGGTTTATGAGCCGTTCCTCATCAAAGAAGGTTTCATCAAGCGCACGCCACGTGGACGCGTGGCCACCGAGCTCGCCTACCGCCACCTGAAAATCGACCGCCCCGGCGCGCAAGGAAGCCTTTTTTAAAGCATAATTAATTTACTCGTCTATTTGTTTGCTAAAAGATAATGAATGTGAGGATTACCGCCGTGAGGCAAACGGTGTACCGCGACTTGATGGAACGCTATGAGAACCCCATTGAGCACGCTTGCGACATCGTCGTGGGACAGCAATGGGTTGCAGTCGATGGGAAGCGCCCCGATGGACTCTGCCTCGAGGCCTGGAAGTCGATGCAGCCTTTCGTCGAAGCGCTTGCCCGAGGCGAAGGCGATTTCTACGACGGCTGGATGCGCAATCCCATGAGCGCCATGATTAGCTGCAACGACGGCTTCCGCCCCATGAGCTTCTACCTTGAGGCGGTAGAGGAATCGTAGCCCAGCTCACCGCTCACAACTCACTTTGTGGGGTAGGTTGCGGGTGTGTCGGCAAAGTAATTTTGCCGCAAAAACACCTTACTATGGAGAACACCAGCCAATTCTATGACCTCACTCCATCACAGATGGTGGCGCTCACGAAAGAAATTTTGCTCTTGCAGCCCGCCATGAGCGACTGCACTATCACGCGCACCGACGGCATCGACCTCGACGCGCTCCTTACCACACACCTCGACCACTGGTATGCCCAGTTGCTACTCACCGCGCCCGTCGAGTGGCTTCCCGTGGAGGACGTGGCGGCACAGGTCGACCTTGTCATCGGTGACGATGATGTCGTCGTGGCTACGCCGCCAACGCACTGCGTGCGACCCGTGGAGTGGCGACTCGAAGGGTGGCACCGCAGCGTTACCACGTTTCTGAAACCCGACGACCCTGCGGCGCAACGCCACCTCAACCCGTGGACGCGCGCCGGGGTCCATGCTCCTGCCGTCATCGATATGGGCGACCGCCTGCTCCTGTTTTGCGCGCCTCATGGCGAAGAGACAACCCTCGTCACCGCGCGCTGCGTGGTGCGCCCTGTCGACGGCAACTACCGTTTCCACCGTGCTGCCCTC
>JAGCUP010000064.1 GCA_017962765.1 Muribaculaceae bacterium
GTTTCTTGCCCATGTAGATGTGCAGGGTGAGATGGGCCTTGATGTCATCGTTGTCGATGCCACGGAAGAATACTTCTCCCGCGGGCACGTGGTCACGACCGATGTTGATGGTGCGGGGCACCGCCCATTTTCCGAACGAGTTGCTGGCTTTGGTGAAGTTGACGAAGGGCACCACAGTGTCGTCCTTCGAATGGAAGAGGAACACGGCGTGCTCGGGTGTCCACCCGCTCGTCATGTCATTACTGGCCAAAGCAAAGTGCAGGTCTTCAAACAAACCGCGATGGGTGGGCAGGGGAATGCCTTCCTTATTGGTAAAGGTGTTCTTGTTGGCCTCGTATACTCCCTTGAAATAATTGTAGCACGAGGGTTTCATGATGTCGCGCATCATGGCCTTTCCGCTGTTGTCGAAGATGGTCGTCATCCCTTGTCTGGCTTGTGAGGCCCATGAATTTTCAATGTCGTCAGTTGTCTTTCTCTTATCGGTGAGCCATTGCATGATGCCGGTGCTCAGGAATTCGTCGGTGAAATAGTCCTCGACCTTGTGCGTTTTCATGTAGGGATTGGTGTCGAGCATTCCCTTCACGATGAGCGGCAGCACCACGGCCATCGACATCTTGTGACCTGCCAGGTCACGCTCCATGTAGTACATGAGCGTGGACATGGGATCGTAAGGGCCGTCGCCGCATATCGAGCCCACAAAGTGCAGCTGGTCGGCAAGGCCGTTCTGCTCGATGAAGCGGTGCACGGCCATGGCCACCGAGCCACCTTGAGAATAACCGCAACTCAGGGTGCGGTAGTTGCTGCGCAACGGGTGGCGGATGTCTTTGAGTCCACTGTCGTTCTTGTAAAGCTCAATGCCATAGAGCGTGGCATCGACACACTGGCGTGCCGTGAGCTCCTGGTACAGATAGGGGTGGGCGTGGCTCGAAGTCTCACCATAGCCCTCATAGTCGGGCATGATGACGAGGTTGTAGTTCTGGGATGGGTCGGCCGAGGCGCTGGCGGTGGCAATATCCACCGTGCCCCATAACATGGAGACCGGGACAGTGAAAATCAGGACGCTGGTGGCAGCAGCTGCTATGAGGTTCGTCTTCCACCCCAGTCTAAGCTTGGGACCGCCGGCAAATGAGAAGAGCATGCCCCAGTCGCTGGAGGTAAAACCTTGCGTGGTGAGCGACGGGCATTCGGCGTTACTGGTAATGGTGATGTGCGTGCCTATAATCACGTCACGCACCTCGCTCGTGCCGCTCTTGGTGGGGCATGCGGCTATCGCCGAGAGCGTTACCGGCTTACCGTCGGCATCGACCGAAGGATAGTTGTACACAAACACGTTGTACTGGTACTCGGCTATCCAACCCGCCATCAGCGACCCGGTACGCTTTGTGGTGCTTATTTTGCGCCGCGTGCCGATTTTGAGCACGCGTGCACGTCGCGCCTCAGCCTGCGCCTCAATGTCGCCATCGCGTTGCCATAGGATATACGGCTCAGCGGTGTAGATGGTGTCAATCTTATGGGTAACCGAGTCTTCGACTGCCCATTGCAGGACATCGATACACACCGTGCCCACATCGACGATATGCGCGTCGCGGGCATCCACTGTTGCCGAAAATTGTCCTGTCGTTCCTTGCGCGCGCGCTCCCGGCGCGACCACAAGCATGGCCACTACGGCCATGAACAAAATGGTGATTTTCTTCATATTATAAATTAATTTAAGTTTTTCCTCTGGAAAAATGTATAAAAAATGTATATTAACATGCAAAGATAAGGTAAAAAATCGGTATTTGCCACCTATTAGTCGTGAAAACTTGTGCCGTCGTCGTTTTTTTAAAAAAAGACGAAAATATTTGGTCATTTGGGTAGAAAGCAGTAATTTTGCACGCGATTTTGAGAAATCGAAACAACGACTTTGACGTTAGTCCTGTTCTGAGACACGATCGTTGAAACTTCGATGGCGCGGTTGACGATGCTTAAACACCTGTGCCAGAAAGCGTAGGACGATATTTATGAAAATGGAGATGCGGGCAGTTCCGCAAGGTCTCCACGGCAGGCGAAGCGGCCACGGCCATGCAGGGTGTTCTTCTCACGCCCTCGGTCGGCAGGCTGCGAGTTTGTCGGGAAATGGAATATTGTGCTATGGCGAGGCTCGGGTTACGTTCTTGAAATCGGAGAATAATTAAAAAAAGAAATTAAAAGTAAACATCATTAGAACTATGTCAAAAGTTTGTCAAATTACAGGCAGGAAGGCGGCCACCGGTAACAACGTGTCGCACTCCAAGAGAAGAACAAAACGCAAGTTCAACGTGAACGTCAAGACCCGTAAGTTCTACTGGGCCGAGGAAGACGCTTGGATTCGCCTCACAGTGAGCGCTCATGGCTTGCGCGTCATCAACCGCATCGGCCTCGACGCCGCGCTGAAGAAGGCCGCTAAAGAAGGTCATCTGAACTAATTTTGTAGAACTCTAAAAATCCAATCAAATAAAATGGCAAAGAAAGCAAAAGGCGATCGCATCCAAGTCATTCTGGAGTGCACCGAGCAAAAGAATAGCGGCGTCCCCGGCATCTCGCGCTACGTGACGACCAAGAACCGCAAGAACACTACCGAGCGTCTCGAGTTGAAGAAATACAACCCCTACCTCAAGCGCTACACTGTTCACAAGGAGATTAAGTAATAATAGAGTAACCACATTTTATAGAGATATACTACTATGGCAAAAAAGACAGTGGCAACCCTTCAAACCGGTGAAGGTCGCTCGTTCAGCAAGGTCATCAAGGTCGTCCGTTCTCCCAAGACCGGAGCCTACGTCTTTGAGGAGCGCATGGTTCCCAACGACAAGGTTGACGAAGCATTGAAATAAAAAACTATCACGGGAGGTGGCACCGAGCCACGACCCATGACAAATACCCACACGGCGGGGAGCAGCCAGCAAGGCATTGCTCCCCGCCGTATTTTTGAGCCTTGAGCCTTTCGAGGCAAAGCCTCGAACTACACAGACCCGAGGACGGAGATAACAGATGATAGCTCAAGGCTCGGCGCTTACTTAAAAACTTTTTCCTGTGAAATTTGGGTATAATTGTGGGAAAATGACTAAATTTGCCCCTGCAATCAAATGATTGCAAAATAACATCGAGGGTTAAACAATTGCATTCGCTATTATTTCGCGTTCAGCCAAAAAGCCTCGCAAACTTTAATTGGTATAACAATCCCCGAAATAATATGTGACGGGCAGTCTATTGGGACTTCCTGCTCCAGCCATTAATAGTGATGCAGCACGCATAGCGCGTGGTGCATACTTATGGCTGGAGAGAGGTACCAATGCGAGGCTTGCCTCTTGCTGAACGCAATAAGTGCATCACGCTCTTTTTGCGTCTTGGCGTGATTGATAGTGGAATGCGCACAAACAACTATCAATCATGGCAAACAAGCGACTGAACGACGCCAAACTGGCAAAAAAGGATGAGTTCTACACTCAACTCACCGACATCGAGCGCGAGCTGCAACACTACTGGCCGCACTTCCGCGACAAGGTGGTACTGTGCAACTGCGACGACCCTTACGAGAGCAATTTCTTTAAGTATTTCGCGTTGCGATTCAATCAGTTGGGGCTCAAGAAACTCATCTGCACCTGCTATAACGGCTCGCCCGTGCAGGGCAACGAGTTGATGATAGATTTTGGCGACTTCACCGATGAGCCCAAGAAAATCGCATTCAAGGTCGAGATAACCGAGGTGCGCGACCTCAACGGCGACGGCGCCGTTGACCTGAGCGACGTGCAATACCTGTTGCAGAACGACAAAAATGTGATTTCCACTCTCATGACGGGCGATTTTCGCGACCCTGAGTGCATTGCGCTGCTCCAGCAGGCCGACATCGTCGTTACCAATCCTCCCTTCTCGCTTTTCCGCGAATACGTCGCCCAACTCATGCAATACCATAAAAAGTTCCTGATAATAGGCCATCAAAATGCAATCACATATAAAGAAATATTCCCCTTGATTAAAGAAAACAAAATATGGTTAGGTTATGGTTTTAAAGGCGGAGCAGCACATTTCACTTCTCCTTACGAAGATGTTGCCACGGCCGGAGACCATCGTAAAGATATGATTCGGGTTTCTGGCGTAAATTGGTTCACCAATCTTGAGATTTCTAAGCGTCATGAAGAAATGGACTTAGTATGTCGCTATTCTTCTGAGGGCTATCCAACTTATGACAACTATTATGCCATTGAAGTTGGAAAAACAGCCGATATCCCTATGGATTATGAGGGTGTTATGGGAGTTCCAATCACATTCCTTGATAAATATAATCCTGAACAATTCGAAATCCTTGGAATGTGCGAGAACCTTGACTTGTATAAACTTAAAACAAAGACCTACACCAGTGAGGAATGCCGCCAGGCATATTTTGCTAAATTTCAAAAACAGGGAATTTATGACCTGAATGCGAGTGGGGTAGTGATAAAAAATGGCATCAAAGATAAAGTGTATCAAAGGATATTAATACGCAACAAACACCCGAAGAAATTATGATGACGATTAAACAGATTGAGGTGACGGTGGGCGAAGTCACCCGTGGATATGTGAACAACGAGGAGCAGGGAGTGCGCGGCTACGATGGCCTGCTCGATATTCGTCCGCCTTACCAGCGCGAGTTTATCTACGATAGCCGCGAGCAAGAGGCGGTGATAAGGACAGTGCTTCATGGTTACCCGCTCAACGTGATGTATTGGGTGAAACGCGGCGACGATGCCGAGTGCCCTTACGAGGTGATGGATGGCCAGCAGCGCACGTTGTCGTTGTGCAAATATGTGGCAGGAGAGTTCTCCTTTAAGTTTAAAAACTTTTTCAACCAGCCCATTGACATCCAGCGACGTATACTTGACTACAGGCTCACGGTGTATGTGTGTGAGGGCGAGGCGAGCGAGAAGCTAGAATGGTTCAAGACCATCAACATCGCCGGCAAACCCCTCAACGGGCAGGAGATACGCAACGCCATCTATGCCGGGCCTTTTGTGAGCGATGCCAAGCGCCATTTCTCCAAGAGCAACTGCGGCGCTTACCGCTTGGGCAAAGACTTGGTGAATGGCACGCCCATCCGCCAGGAGTTCCTCGAGTGCGCCCTCACGTGGATGGCGGAGCATGAGACGCGTGAGGGGCATGCGCAGAGTGTGGTGGGCTACATGGCGCAACACCAGCACGACCCTAACGCCAACAACCTGTGGACTTATTTCCAGATGGTGCTCAACTGGGCCATCACCAACTTTGACCTGCGCCGCTTCAGGCGCATCATGAAGGGCCTCGACTGGGCGGCCCTCTACGATAAATATGGCAGTGAAACGCTCGACACGGTGACGCTCGCACAGCAAATCTCAACACTCATGCGCGACAGCGAAGTTCAACGGCAAAAGGGTATTATCCCTTATGTCCTCGACGGCGACGAGCACCACCTGGGCCTGCGCGCTTTCCCCGACGACATCAAGTTCGCCGTGTGGGAAGAGCAGGGGCACCGCTGCAAGTTGTGCGGCAAGGAATTTGACATCGATTTCATGGAGGGCGACCACATCACGCCGTGGCGCGAAGGTGGACGCACCGTGCGCGAGAACTGCCAAATGCTGTGCCGCGACTGCAACCGCCGCAAGGGGAGCAAGTAGGCTTACGGTCGCAGGTTCATGTAGTGGCGACGTTCATCGGCGTCCATGTGCTCGATGGCATAGCGCAGGGCGGTGCGCGGCATGGTGGCGGCGTGGCGGTCGAGGAAGGAGCGCAGGGTGTCCATCCCTACGTGTTTGCCCATCTCGCGCAACATCCATCCCACGGCCTTGTGCATGAGGTCGTGGCGGTGATGGAGCAGGGCCTCGGCATAGCGCAGGCAATAGCTGGGGTCGCCGTGGCGTGTGGGTGTGAGCGTGCTCACCATGGCGATGCGTTGCAGCCACAGGCAGTCGCTGGCGGCAAGGTCGTCGAGCACTGCCAGTTTGTGCTCGTTGTGTGGCTCTGGCGTGTATAGACCTCCGCCCAGGAAGGTGGGTTGCAACAGCCACGAACCCGTGATGCCGGGTGCCGACAGGTCGACGAGGTCCCAGTTGTTGGCGCGGTGCGCGTGGGTGAGGTATAGCTGCACGATGCGGTCGCGGGCTTTCGTTGCCTCGGCATCATCCATGAGGCGGCGCGTGGAGAGGCGCGCATGGGCGGCCACCATGAGCAGCAGGCCGCATAGCCTCACTTCGTGCCATTCGCTGGCGAGCAGTGTGGGCACCTCGTCGAGTGGGAAGTCTCGCATCTCCTTGACGAGGGAGCGCGTTACCGGCACCTTGATGCCGAGGAAACGGTCGCCCTCGCCATACTGTCCTGGTCCCGTTTTGAAAAACCGCATGAGATGAAGGGCCTGCGCCTCGTTGCGCAAGCCCTCCATGCGGTTGATAATATCGTTGGCGTGAGCCATTCGTCTGTTACTTATTTCATGTAAGTATAGCGATAGTCGGTGGGCGAAACGAGCGTCTCCTTAATCACGCGCGGGATAATCCAGCGAATGAGGTTGAACTCGCCACCGGCCTTGTCGTTGGTGCCGCTGGCACGCACACCGCCGAAGGGCTGCATGCCCACCACGGCGCCCGTGGGCTTGTCGTTGATGTAGAAGATGCCGGCAGCGTAGCTGAGAATGTCGGTAATCTTCTCGACGGCCATGCGGTCGCGGCCGAAGACGGCACCGGTGAGGCCGTAAGGCGATGTCTCGTTACACATATTGGCAGTTTCTTCCCATTTCTCGTCGTCGTAGGGGTGGACGGTGAGCACGGGGCCGAAGATTTCCTCTTCCATCGACTTGAAGTGCGGGTTGCTGGTCTCGATGACCGTGGGCTCGACAAACCAGCCCTTATTGTTGTCGCAAGTGCCGCCCATCACGATATTGGCGTCCTTGGCTTCGCGGGCATAGTCGATGTAGCTCTTGCACTTGTTGAACGAAGCCTCGTCGATGACAGCGTTGATAAAGTTGGCGGGATCCATCACATCGCCCATCTTCACCTCGGCGGCCATGGCCTTCATGTCGGCAAGCACGCTGGCCCACAGGCTCTTGGGAATGTACATGCGCGAGGCTGCCGAGCACTTCTGGCCCTGGAACTCGTAGGCTCCGCAGAAGGCTGCCGTGGCCACGGCCTTGGGGTCGGCACTGGGGTGCACGAAGATGAAGTCCTTGCCGCCGGTCTCGCCCACGATGCGCGGATAAGACACATACTTGCCAAGGCCCTTGGCGGCTTGGCTCCACAGGGCGTTGAAGGTGGCGGTGCTGCCGGTGAAGTGAATGCCGGCGAAGTGGTGCGATGCGGTAGCGACCTCGCCAATGAGGGCGCCGCTGCCGGGCAGGAAGTTCACGACGCCGTCGGGCAGTCCGGCTTCCTTATAGAGCTGCATCAGGTAGTAGTTGCTAAGCAGTGCGGTGGTCGAGGGTTTCCACAGTGCCACGTTGCCCATGAGCACGGGCGTCATGCACAGGTTGGAGGCGATGGAGGTGAAGTTGAAGGGAGTCACGGCGAGCACGAAGCCCTCGAGGGGGCGGTACTCGGTGTGGTTCAGCTGGCCTGCGCCGTCCTTGGGTTGCATGGCATAAATCTTCGACGCGTAGTGTACGTTATAGCGGAAGAAGTCGATGGTCTCGCAAGCCGAGTCGATTTCAGCCTGATA
>JAGCUP010000065.1 GCA_017962765.1 Muribaculaceae bacterium
AGTGCACGATGTTGCGGAAAACAACTACTTGATGGCCAGTGGCCGGCAACTCGTGATTGACGCGCTTAAACAAGAAAACGCCTGGAATTGCGGCGCAATAGCCTCGTTGTATGTCCCTATCCGCAACAAGACACTGAAACTGAATGTGGAATACTACCACACCCGTTTCGGCAACCAGGCTGTTGTGGATTATGACTCCGACCCGGCGATGATTCATATCGCCAACCTCGACGGCAAGTCGTATTCCAACACTTTTCAGATTGATGCCACATATCCTGTCATCAGCGGATTGGAAGTCACTGCAGCCTATCGCTGGAACGATGTGAAGTGCACTTATGGAGGCGTGTTGTTTGAAAAACCTCTCACCAGCCGTTATAAAGGCTTACTCACGGCAAGTTATAAAACTCCGCTCGAGTTGTGGCAGTTCGATGCCACGCTGCAACTGAACGGTGGGGGACGCATGCCCACCCCATACACCCTGCCCGATGGCTCACCATCGTGGCAAAACCGTTTTCCCGCTTACGCTCAACTCTCGGCTCAAGTGACGCGCTGGTTCCGGCATTTCTCGGTTTACATCGGAGGCGAGAATTTGACGGGATTCCGGCAGAAGCAGACGGTGATCAATGCCGCCGACCCTTGGAGCGCGACTTTCGACCCCACAATGGTGTGGGGACCTGTACACGGAGCGATGGCTTATGCGGGAGTGCGTATCAATATAGGTAGATTGTAAATAACTAAAACACAATAAAATGAAGAGGATAATTCTGTTAAGCGCGTTGTTGATGTCAATGACGGTCGGTTTCGCTAAAGACATCAAAACACTGGTCGTGACGACTATTCCGCAGATGCACTGCGAGAATTGTGAGAATAAGATCAAGGGCAATCTTCGCTTTGAGAAAGGGGTGAAGAAGATTGAGACCAGCATACCCGACCAAACTGTCACCATAGAATATGACGCCGATAAAACGGGTGCTGAGAAACTCATTGATGCGTTCAAGAAGTTTGGTTACGAGGCTCAGCCGGTCGCTCTTGATAAAAAAGAGGAGAAATGTGAGGAGCCGGCATCTGGTTCCTGCAATAAGTGTCCTTGAACTTCAGTTTTGCTGCGTCAAGTTCACTTGGCTATGCAGCGTGGCAGAACCAAGTTGTCGTAAAGCGTGACAAAAGAACCTTCCCCGTGTCACGCTGATTATTCCTGCCGGTCGTCGAAGAACTGTTGTAACTGCGATTGGATGTCGGTGACGTATCGGGAGCGGTTGAAGTGGGTGTCGAAGATTTGTTGATAGGCATTTAGCACTTGGTGCGGGTCGTAGGTGGCTTTGACGGCTTGCTCTACCATGTCGCGCACGTTGCTCTCGTTGACCATGTGCATGAATGGATGCTGCTGGGCGAGTGGGGCATAGGCCGACAGGGCGTCGCTGAAGATGGGCATGACGCCGTTGGCGAGGTAGTTTGCCATCTTGGTGGGAGTGGCTACATTATTGACAATGTGGTTTTTACGTAGGAGAAACCCAAATTTGCAATCAGCGATTTCGTGCGCCACTTGTTGCTGCTCTACGCTCTTGATGGTGACATTTCTCAAGTCGTGCGCGTCGGCAATGGCCTGAGCCTCGTCGGCATCGCGGGTGATGATTTTCAGCCGACAGTCGGGATGGGCGGCCTCAATCTGGCTGTAGAGGGTGACCATCTCGTCGAAGCACTGCCACGCGTCGGTGGCCGAGCCGACGTAGCAGAACGTGTTTTGCTCATATTTGCCGGGCGTGAAGAAGGCATCGGGATTCAGTTGCTCGTTGAAGCAGGGCATGATAAAAGAGTGGGGCAGTGCTGCACCAAAGCGCGTGCGGTAGTAGTCGCGCATTTGCTCCGAGACGAAGAAGGCGAACCGGCACCGCTTGGCCGACGTCCTGTCGAGCATGCCGATGGCGCGTTTGCGCCACAGCGAATGAGTGCGCATATAGTCCTCCTCGGCCGGGAGCCCCTGGAACCAGTGGATGAAGTTGCCGAAGCCCATCATGCTGAGTGTGGCGATGTCCTTGTGCCCAGTGGTGAGGAACCATGTCCGCTTGCGCGACAGCTTCCACACGTGCTTGACACTGATGTCGGGCAGTGGCGCGACGTGGAACCCGCAGTTCCTCAACGCCTCGATGATGGTGCCCAGATAGTAGCTGGTCACGCTCCTGTTGTTGCTCTCGAAATAGTAAATCGTCATGTTGTCAAGCGGTTAAAGGTGACTCAGACGGTGCCGCTCCGCCCCGTGCCACCAGTCATTTTGCCTGCGAAATTACAACAATTCGCTCATTCACGCAAATCGCTACTAAAAACCTATCATCATGCTTAGCGGCGAAAAAGTATGGCAGGTGTTGCGGAATTGTTGGAATTATCGTAACTTTGCGGTTGTTAGAGACGAGAGCGCATGCGTGAAGCCCTATATATATCGTGTTGCGAGGCGCCTGGCGGTGATGCTGGGAGTCATTGCCTCTATCGTGATGCCGCGTCTTACGCGAGGGAAGGAGGTGGGCTGTGGTCGCGATAAGTTCGGGCGTGAGCCATCTGCTGCTCTATAGCGTCAACCTGGTGTTTATCGTTGCGCACCTGTATGGCTGGCTGCTGAAGTGGTTCTACCGCCCCACGGCCTACAGTGATAACTTCAAGGAGTTGTTCCCGGCCTATCGCGAGGTGGGCATTCTCTATCTGATGCAGGTCATGGAGCTGCCCTATCTGCTGCAAGTGTGCAACCCTGATGCGCTGCTCTACGTCAACGCCTTTGCCGTGTTGTTCTATTCGCTGCAGATGCTGGTGATGTGCGAGGGCTACTTTTTCCCGTTAGTCACGCGCCGTCGACGCGACTATCTGGCTTTTATCCCGGCCGTTGTCGTCATCCTGCCATTGTTGTTACAGGCGTTGGGGCTTGTTGTGCTGCCCGACGGCCACCGCCCCTGGGTGTTTGCTGCAGTGACCATAGTCTTTG
>JAGCUP010000066.1 GCA_017962765.1 Muribaculaceae bacterium
CTCCCATCACCTACACCACCGATGGCAGCGATCCCACCGAGAGCAACACAGCCCTCACCGTCGATGGCAATGTGGCTACCGTGACTATCAACGCAGCCATGACCATCAAGGCTGTCGCTAGGGACGCTGATGCAAACTTCAGCGATGTGGCCGAGGCAGCTTACACCCTTGCTGCTGTCACCGTCGCTCCCCCGACGTTTGATCCCGCAGCAGGTAAGGTTGTGGCCGGCACCGTCGTCACCATTACTGGTGAAGAGGGTACCACCATCACCTACACCACCGATGGCAGCGATCCCACCGAGAGCAACACCGCGCTCACCGTCGATGGCAATGTCGCCACCGTCACCGTTAACGAGGCCATGACCATCAAGGCCGTCGCTATGGATGCTGACGCAAACGTCAGTGAGGTTGCAGAGGCCGCTTACACCATCAAGACCGTGCCCGTGGGCGACTATGTCTTCTACGAGTCGTTCGACGACACCGACGGCACCGGTGGCAACGACGGTCAGTGGAACGGCACCATCGCCACCAACGACATCGTCTTCGACAACGAGGGTTGGACTGTGGAGAATGCAGGTGGCGCAAGCCAGTGCATCAAGGTCGGTGCCGGCAGCAAGGCCGGTAGCGCCGAGACGCCCGCCATCACGCTTGAGGCCGACAAGACCTACACGCTGACCTTCAAGGCAGCCGGTTGGAACACTTCAAGCGAGAAGACCACCATCAATCTGAGCGCCACCGGTGCCACCCTGAGCGAGGAGAGCATCTCCCTCGTCAAGGGCGAATGGACCGAGTATTCAGTGATTGTCGCTGCCGACGACGCCACTGCCAACATCAAGTGGCAGGCTCCCAACGCTTCCAACAACCGCTTCTTCCTCGATGAGGTCCTCCTCGTCGAAGGCGGTACGATGCCCGTTGTGAAACCCGCTGCACCCACCTTCAATCCCGCCGCCGGCGAGGTTGAAAAGGGCACCGTGGTCACCATTACCGGCGCCGAAGGCACCACTATCACCTACACCACCGACAACAGCGACCCGACTGAGAGCAGCACAGCCCTCACCGTCGATGGCAATGTCGCTACCGTCACCGTCAACGAGGCCATGACAATCAAGGCCGTCGCTGTAAACGCCGACCTCGTCATGAGTGACGTGGCTGAGGCAGCCTACACCATCGCTGCTGTCACCGTCGCTCCCCCGACGTTCAGCCCCGCCGCAGGTAAGGTCGTGGCAGGAACTGTCGTCACCATCACTGGTGCCGAGGGTACCACCATTACCTATACCACCGACGAGACCGATCCTACCGAGAGTAGCACAGCCCTCACCGTCGATGGCAATGTCGCTACCGTCACCGTCAACGAGGCCATGATCATCAAGGCCGTCGCTATGGACGCCGACGCAAACGTCAGCGAGGTCGCCGAGGCCGCTTACACCATCAAGACCTTGCCCGTGGGCGACTATATCTTCTATGAGTCGTTCGACAGCACCCAGGGCTCGGGCGGCAATGACGACGTTTGGAGCGGTAACATTGCTTCTTCCGACATCACCTGCGACAACGAGGGATGGACCCTTGAGAACGCCGGCGGTGCCAACGAGTGCATCAAGCTCGGTACATCCAAGAAGGCAGGTTTCGCCGAAACACCCGCTATCGAACTCACCAGCGGTAACACCTACACCTTAACCTTCAAGGCCGCAGCTTGGGTCCACGACAATGAGAAGACCACCATCACCCTGAGCGCCACCGGTGCTACGCTTGACGCGGATACCCTTACCCTCGCCAAGGGCGAATGGACCGACTTCACCGTGACCGTCACGGCCACCGACGCCACCGCCAACATCAAGTGGGAAGCCATCGTGGCTGCCAACAACCGCTTCTTCCTCGATGAGGTTCTCATCGTCGCAGAAGATACGCCACACTTCGAGCAAGGCGACGTGAACGGTGACGGTGTGGTGAGCGGTGCCGACGTGACCGCACTCTACAACGTGCTCCTCGACGGCGCCACGGCCGGCGGAGATGCCGATGTGAACGGAGATGGCGTAGTGAGCGGTGCCGATGTGACCGCACTCTACAACATTCTGTTGAACTAATCGACCACAATCGATAACCATCATCGAGTGGCGGGCCCTGTGTCCGCCACTCTTTTTTTGATGCCTTGGGGGTGAGAAATGCCGAAATTTTAGTAACTTTGTGCTCCCGCATTTCGCGCCATCACTTTTGAAACAACCACAACCTTTTTATTATGAAACAGCTACGCTTATTCTTCGCCTGCATCATGCTCGCCATGGTTGCCGCCACAGCCTCGGCTGCCGACAACTATACGGTCATCGTATCGCTCGACGGATTCCGTTGGGACTACGCTGAGGGCTTCGACACCCCCTTCTTCGACCGTCTTGCCAACAACGGCGTCAAGGCCACCATGATGCCGTCGTTCCCCAGCAAGACCTTCCCCAACCACTACACGCTGGCCACGGGACTCTACCCCGACCACCACGGCCTCATCGGCAACTCCTTCAAGAATAAGGAAACGGGCAACTTCTACTCCATCAGCACCAAGAATCCCGAGCGAAACAATACCAAGCTCTATGGCGGAGAGCCCATCTGGATTACCGCACAGCGCCAAGGACTCAAGACAGCCACCGTCTATTGGGTGGGAAGCGACATTCCCATTCAGGGACAGCACCCCACCTATTGGCGTGACTACGCCAAGTGGCCGCTGCTCACCTACGATGAGCGCGTTAAGGAGGTCATCGACCACCTCAAGCGTCCCGAGAACGAGCGTCCGCGCCTCATCATGTGCTATTTCAGCGAGCCCGACCACTCGGGACACGGCTACGGTCCCATCGAGCGGCGCCACACGCGTGTGCAAATCGAGACGCTCGACTCGCTCCTCTATAACCTGTGGACGCGCATCAAGATGGTGCCCGAGGTGGGCGACCGCGTCAACCTCATCATTACCGGCGACCATGGCATGACGTGGCTCGACCCCAACCGGCGCGTGAGCGTCAAAAAATACGTCAAAAAGCACGAGTGGGGAGTGGAAGTCTCGGGCGATTCGCCCGCACTGCTCTACTGCAAGTCGCCCGAAATTGTCGACTCTATCATGAACGCACTTGAGGGCGTGGACCACATCCGCGCTTGGCGCAAAGCCGACGTACCCGAATACCTCCACTTCGGCTCCAATCCCAATATGGGCGACGTGGTCGTGCTCCCCGACGTGGGATGGCTGTTCACCGACCGTGATGTCAAGCCACACACTGGCGGGCACGGCTTTGACCACACCACGAGCGACATGCTCATCGGCTTCCGCGCCATTGGCCCCGACTTCAAGCAGGGCCACACCCATCCAGGCTACTTCCCCAACGTCGATATCTACCCGCTCCTGTGCCACTTGCTCGGCATCGAGCCGGCCCCCAACGACGGCAACCTCGACGACATCCGCGATATATTAAAGGGGAATTATTAGTTGTTAGTTGTTAGTCCAGAACATGTCGACGTAGTCCGAGACTCAGTCTCGGAGTACAACAACCTGTCACCCAATTAATTCCTAATTCCTAATTCCTAATGGAATTAACTCCTAATTCCTAATTAATTAAGGAATTCTCCTGGCTCGAGGGCTTGCATGGCGTGGGCGTTGTTGAACTGCGCGATGACCCACAGGCCGATGGCGCGCGTCATCACCAGGTCATCGTGGCGGCCCCGCATCGCGCCGTAGCTTGTGCCGTTGGGCTTAAGCTCGAACCAGCTCAACTCGTTCACGGCCTCATTGTCACGCTCGATGTAGCGACCGTCGCGCACCCACGCGATAAGGTTATACACCACCATCTGCTTCGTGGCTACATTGGTCTGGAAACCTGGCCGTTTCGAGGACTCGTCGCGCTCGAAACGCTGCCGGTAGTACATATTGGGATAGCTCTCACCTATCTCCTTGAGGATATACTGGCCGCCGTCGCCCTCGGTACGCTCGCTCTCCAGCGTGTTGCTCTCAATCACGAGCAACGCGCGATGGTAGTAAGTGGCTATATCCACGGCACGGCGGGCAAGGATGTCATGGTCGCAGTGACCGCGCCATTGCGCCACCACCTCGGGCTTGCCGCACTCGCCCAGACGGTCGAACACCGTCACCACGCTCCAGTCGCTGCGTTCGCTACGGCCGCCCACATCGACGGCTACCACATAGCGGTCGCGCACGGGATTGTCGCGCGGTGGGTGTTCCCACACCCGCAGTTGTCCGCCCGTCATGGCGAAGAACTCGGTGTGCGTCACGCGGCCAGCGCGGCGCTTGGAGCGTATCTCGCCCACCGCCTCGGGTTCACGCGCATTTTGGCGAAGCTCATCGAGGTGTTCGGGAGCAAACACATGGCGCGTGTTACAGCTGAAGGCCTCGATGTCGGTCGTGGGGAACTCGGCCATGAAAAGCGCCGGCGCCGACGATAGTTCAAGACGCTTGTGATGATACCAGTTGATGCTCTCGAGCGTACAGCCGTAGTCTTCCCACAGCGCTCGCTCATACTCGTCCATCACCGCCCACAGCGCCCCAATGTCATCGACAGGCAGCCGATAAATCTCAATCTCATACCACGGCACGAACACCGCCTCCTTGTCGCTCTTGCCGCTGCGCGCACGCAGCCACTCGTCGTGGAAGTAGTTGCCCATGCCGTTCGCCGTGCTCTCCAGCACCACGAGCGACAGCGGTGCCAGCGGCACAGTGCCGTTCACCGAACGCATCACGTCGATGGGCGAATGGCGTGGAGTGTCGGGCCAGAAAGCTACCTCGCTCAGGTGCGCCATCTTCACGTCATAGCCGCGCACCACTTCGTTATTATGCGCCGTGCCCGTGACGACGAGCGAATCGACACCCGTCAAGCGGCGAGCCGACGAACAGTTTTTGATGGGCGCTAACCGAGGACGCTCTCCGTCGGGGGCCATCTCCTCGGGATAGTCGCGCAGCACACGATTCAGCATATCGTGGATGATGGCCGCCGTGCCCAGCGTGTGGGCGCACACCAAGCTGTTCCAGTGTGGATGCAGCACAAGCTGTATCCACGTCATGTAGAGTTGCACCAGCGTCGAGCCGCCCCACTGTCGAGCCTTGAGCAGAATCACGCGGATGGGCTTGCCGGCCAAACGCTGACGCTCCAGCACCCCCAGCACGCGACGTTGCGCCGCATTGAGGCGCACAGGTTGCAACGCACCCGTCATCTTATCGCTGAGCGTGGCGCAACGCCAGCACCAATACTCGAAGTCGTAGCGTATCCGTGCACGTTCCAATTCGACGAGCGGCATCGTCTGCAGCCGAGGCACAGGAAACTCATCAAGCATGGCCAGCGGTAGAAACCACACGGCACCGCTCACGATGCGCAGCGCCTGACGCTTGCCGTGGCACCCCCGCCCCGTCTCGGGGTTGTAAGGCACGCGAAGGATGGCGTGCCGCCGCTCGTTCTCGCGCCGCAGTTCCTCCACGGTCCATTGCCTCGTGGTTTTCTTCTTGATTGCTGTGTTGTTTTCCATGACCTTTTAGTTGACAAGTTAACGAGTAAACGAGCAAATTGCTTTAGCGCTTGCGCTCGTTTTTACACGCAAAGTAACCTCGCCTCCCCCACCCCATGCAACCCCACGAAATCACCCACAAGCATGTCGGTGTACTCCGAGAAAGGCTACGGGTAGGCGAGCTTGCTCGGGAATCGGAGTCTCGGACACTTAACACTTATCACTTAACACTTATTTTATAGCGGCTGTGGCTGAGGACGGTGCCGGTGGCGGCGTCGATGGCGCGCGCCACGCGTGTGCCGTCGTCGAGGTCTTCGCGCTCAAAGGTGACCTTGCGGCACCTTATCGGGCTGTCGCTGTAGAGGCGCCCCACAAAGCGCTCGTCCTCTACGATGAGCTCAAAACGCAGCATGGCATCAGTATTGTTGCGCAGCCGCAGGTCGAGATAGCCGTAGCTCACCGTAGCGTCGCTGCCGAGCGGACAAAAGCGCGTTTCCTCGGTGTAGAGGTCCACCGAGTGGTTGTGGCGCTCCACCACGTCGAGGCCCGCCAGTAGCGCCAGGTGGTAGATAATGCCCGAGGCCTGGCACAGGCCGCCGCCTCGCTCGAGTTGCAGCACGCCGCCGACGATACTGCGCGAGCACTCGAAGTCGGTACCGTTAGGATTTCCCACGGCGCGCCAAAACGAGAACACCTCGCCCGGCGCGATGTCCACGGCTGCGATGCGCGCCGCCGCCAGCCGCAGGTTGTGTTTTTTCTGGTCAAGGGTGGCACTCGCCGTGAAGGGCTGCTCCACCTCGATGTAATGCTCCATGGGCTTACCCGTTCCAGCACGCCGCGCAAACCGCGTGCCGCTCATTGCGTCGCGCAACTTCACGAGAGCGACGCGCACCGCCACCTTGGCTCGCGCAATAAGCTGGGAAGACATGAGCAATGTAGTTTTTAGTTTTTAGTTTTTAGTTGGGAGGACATAAAAACAGAAGTCTTCAAAAGAACAAAAGAATATTTATTTTTTAGTTATCAAGTTGACAACCAAATTATTGTTGTCGCTCATAGATAAAAATCCCTTTTGTTCTTTTGAAGACTTTTGTTCTTCTGTCTTAAGCCCGCAAGCGTTGGAAGACTTTTGTTCTTGCAGTCTTCTGTGCGGACAGACGATTAGAAGTGATAGGTGGCGCCAATGCCGAAGACGGCCTGGTCAATCTTGCTCACGATGGAGTAGCGTGCCTCGAGGCCCACGGTGAAGTTCTCGCTCACATCATACTCCAGGCCGCCGCCCAAGTTGAGACCGAACTTTGTCTGACTGGTATTCGTGCCTTCTCCGTAGCCAAAGTCACCCAGATCGGTGGTAGCGTTCACCACGGTGGGGCCAGCCAGCGGATATACGCGGAACTTCTCGCCCAGGTTCACCAGATAGTGAGCGGTGAGGTTAATTTCCCACATGTGGGTGTGCTTGCGCTCAAAGAAGTAGTTGAAAGCGGCCTCACCACGCCAGTGTTCATGAAAGACATACTGCGCCTTAGCGCCGATGCCCATACTTTCGATTTCGGTACCGTAGAGGAGATTGATGCCAATGGCCTTGTTGCCTTTCTCTAATGCCATTGCCGATGTGGCGCACACGAGTGCGAGGCATGCCACGAGTAAAAATTTCTTCATAGTGTCAAATAGTTTTTATTGTGAATATATAAATGAATTTTTCCTCTATTTCAAACTGCAAAGATAACACTTATCAAGCGCAATTCAAAATGAAAACCAATTTTTTCGCCTT
Source organism: Muribaculaceae bacterium (assembly GCA_017962765.1). Lineage (GTDB taxonomy): Bacteria > Bacteroidota > Bacteroidia > Bacteroidales > Muribaculaceae > Sodaliphilus. Next base: position 7,250 of record JAGCUP010000066.1, read on the forward strand.
TTTTGCCTGTCTTTATGTGTCGAGACAGTGTCACGGCCAGTTTATTGCGCCAGCAACAGCGTGTAGAGAGCGGTGACGTCGGCGCCGTTGACAATGTTGTCGTGGTTCACGTCGGGGTCGCCGCCGGGCTTCATGTCGTCGAGCAGCACGCCGTAGAGGGCCGTCACGTCGGCACCGCTCACCACGCCATCACCGTTCACGTCGCCCTCAAGCGGCTCTTCCACGGGCACGGCGTCGGGATGCAGGTCAATGGCTCCGCGCACCTCGGTCGAGGTCTCACCTATCCACCCGCCCTTCTGGTTCATGGAGGTATATACTTTGACGAAATCGACTTGCGTCAGGTACACCGGCTTGCCCGTGTCATCGACGGCCCACTCGAGGTCGAAACCCAGGTTGCAGTTCTCGGCGATGCTGTCGGTCATGGGCTCGTTGTAGAGATAGTCGGGACGGTTATCGACATATCCCCAGTCGTAGTAGTCCTGGTAGAACATGGCCTGGTCGCCGCTCCCGCCCTGGTTGTTGACATTGTTGGGGAGCTTGGCACCGGCAAAGGAGAGCGTCTCTACGTCCTGCCACAGTGGCCAGTAGTTTTGGGTGTGGAACGAATTGCGTTCGATATAGCCCTCAGTCGCGCCAAACATATCGTTGCTCGTCCAGCGGATGTAGGTGGTGTCTGTCACCCAGCGGTCGAGTTTCGTAGGCTTATGGTCGGCCGGCGTGTGGTAGTAGGTGATTTCGTAGTCGTGCTGTGTGGTTTCCTTGTAATACTCGCTGCCCGCCAGCTCGTACCACGGGTCGTCGGGCAGGCCATTACCGTTGAGGTCGCGGCTCACCATCACGATGCCCGGCTCGCAGCTGCCATTGAAGGCGTTGCCGGCAATCTGCAGGTCGAGAGCATCGGCCACGTTGACCACCGGGTGGTCAAAGCCGAAGGTAACATACCCTCCGTAAGCCCCGAGCGAGATAAGACTCTCGGTGATAGCGACGGTGTCAGCAGGCACAAAGAATGTTTGGCCCATAACCACCTCGGTATGTTCGGGCGTGATTTCCGGCCCAATGAGCTGCAAGGCGCGCGACAGCAGCGAATCGACGGGCTCGCCGGCAGTATAGGCCGGCGCGGTGTTGATGAATTGGCCGGGAGCCGGACAATATTCCAGCACGCGGGTGATATAAGGCTTGTTTTGTGCCGTGGCAAGCAATGCCATCGTAGCCATGAGTATAAATAAGAATCGTTTCATATTTTCGTTAATCGTTAATCGTTTTTTCCTTTCAGTCAAACAGGATGTGTGCCGGGATGTCGCCCGTGCGCACTTGCCATTTGAGCACACCGTCCTGCCCGTAGCAACGCAGCCAGCCGGGCGTGATGTAGTCCATGGCATCGGTGACGAGGATGTCCTTCGTGACGGGGTTCACGGCAATGCCGTAGGGGTGGCGGAACTGCGCGTCGGTGCCATCGGTGATGAAACAGTCGCTGGCAATGGTCATCGTGGCCGTGTCGATGATGCGGAATGCCATCCCCGACCACTCTTGCAACTCCTCGTTCCACGCCTCGCCCACGGTATAGAGCCGGTCGCCGTCGAGCCACATATCGCCCACGGGGAAGTCGTCGAAGTGGGCCACTACACGGCGCTTGCGCGTGTCGTAGGCCACGAGGCACGGCGGCATGGTCTCAATGAGTCCGCCCCGCGAGGTAATCCACAGCACGCCACGGTGGTCGCATCGCACGCGATGCAGGTTGGGGGCTATTTCAATGCGCTCCACCTCCCTGAACGAGGCGATATCGATGACCGAGATGGTGGTTTCGAGGTTGTTGAGGTCGTATCCGCCCGAGTTGGCCACATAAATCATGTCGTCAACGATTTCGAGCTCGTCGGGCTGGTAACCCACGAGGCAGCGACCTACCACCTCAAGCGTGGCGGTATCGATTTTCGCCACATAGCCTTGTTGCTGATATTTGCGCTCCACTTTTTGCACGGGCCCGGCATAACTGGTGACGTAAGCATATCCCTTGTGAAAACGGATGTAACGGCAGTTGGGGATGTCGATATCCTTGATGAAGGTGGGGAGTTTCCGATTCATCACCGTCACTTTGTTCGAGCAGTTGATGACGGCCCAAATTTTTGAGCCATACACCTGGATGTCGTTGCCCACGTCGCCCAGGTTCATCACCACGGTGGGGTTGAAAAGCGGATAGATATTGCGTGAATAGGTGCCCGTGGTATAGTCGTAGTAGTCGAGCGTGCACTTGTTGCTGTTCATGTTGCCCTCATTAAGCAGGAAGAAGCCTTTGACGTCGGTAAACTCGGGGCGGCTCACCTCCACCTCGTCGGGGATATAGATGATGTCCTCGTCGCGGCACGAGGCCAGCACCACACACAGTGCCGCAAGCACACACAATATATATCTCATCTTGTTCATAGCGACCATGTTAATGTGAGCCGGTAGTTGCGTCCCGGCATGGGATAGTTGAGGATGACGTCATACTGCTGGTTGAACACGTTATTGACCTCGCCGGCCACCTTGAGCGAGTGGCGGCCCCATCGAAACGTGTAGTGGGCACCCATATCATGGGTGTACCACGGCTGCTCGTGGTTGGCGGGGATGTTGGCGCTCACGTGATAGCGCTCGCCCACATAGATAAAGCTGTAGTTCACGCCCAACTCGCGCCATGTGAGCTGCCCGATAACACTGCCGCTATGCCATGGCACGTAGGCGATTTGTCCGCGATAGGTGCCGCCGTAACCGGTGTCGGCAGGGTCGGTCATATCCTCGGCCCGTTGGTAGGTGTAGTTGGCGTTGAGGTCTAGCTCCACGTCTTTGGCGAGGCGGAACGCGGCGCGCGCCGTGAGGTCGATGCCACGGATTTCCACCTTGCCGATGTTCATCATCATCCAGCGGTACTGCCCGCGTCCGCTTGGCACGGCCAGAATTTTGTCGGTCACGCGGTTATAGTAAGCGTCGGCGGTGAGTTTGAGCGCCGCGAGAAAACCGCGGGCGTTGGCACGCTGATACTGGAGGCCCACGTTATATTGGGTGACAAACTCGGGGCGCAGCGTGGCGTTGCCGATGTCGGTGTAATAGAGGTCGTTGAAGGTGGGCATACGGAAGATGCGCTTGGCAAAGGCACGCACGTTGAAGTCGTGGGCCTCGAAGGGCTGGTAACTCACAAACAGGGCCGGCGTGAACTTGGTGAGCCACTTGTTGGAGTGCGACACCACTTCCTCGCCGCGCATCGTGGAATGGCGGTCGTTGATGAGCGTGAGCAACCCGCTGGCCTGGGCCTTGAGACCGTGCCACGCCCATTGTGTGGCGAGTGCCGCGAGCGTGGTGTGCCGCGTAGGACGAGCAAAGTTGTCAAGCGTGGCATCGAGGCTGTTCCACTTGTAATCGACGGCCAGGTTCATGTCCCAGTCGGGAAGAATGGTGAACTTGTTGGCGGTGGAGAGATAGACCTCGTTCTGCCAAAAGGTGTTGTCGAGCAATAGCAGCGTGGTGTCGGGGTTGACGTAGCGCATGCGGTCGCGGGCATACTTGGCGTTGAACATGGTCTCGTAGTGGTCGCTGATGCGGCGCTTGAAGGTGCCCTGCGCAAAGAAGTTGCGGTCCCACTGGCGCTGGCTGTTGAGCCACACGTTGTTGACGATGGCGCCGGGGATGCCGCGCTCGCTGTCGTAGTAGTAGAGCTTCGCGTTCCAGCTGCCGCCGTTCATCGAGCCGAAGATGGCGCCCTCGAAACGCAAGGCCTGGATGTCGCCGTTGTGGCGCACCGCCGTGGTGTCCCACGCCGGCGTGCCGTCGCTGAAGCGTCGGCGGTAGCGGAAGTGGTATTTGCCGTTGGCCAGCGTGAGTTCGCCGTTGAGCGAGAAACTCAAGTTGTCGGCAAGCCGGTGCTCCCAGCGCACCGACGGGTTGAAAAGCCCGAACGAGCCGGTGCGCACCGTGGCCGTCAGGTTGTCGCGGCGCCCGTCCTTAAAACGTGGGCGCTTGGTTTTCAGGTAAATGGTGCCGGCGTTGCCAAAGTCGCGCGCCGGCTGGAAGATATCGCTGCGCTGTCCGCTATAGAGCGCGATTTCGTCAATGTTGTCAAGCGAGAATTTTCCCAAGTCTATCTGGCCGTTCTGCGCATTGCCCAGCTGAATGCCGTCATAGAACACGCCCATGTGGTTGCTGCCCATCGACCGCATATCCACCGTCTTGATGCCGCCCACACCGCCGTAGTCCTTGAGCTGGATGCCAGCGAAATAGCGGATGGCGTCGGCCACATTGTGGCTGCCAAGCGCCTCGAGCTGCACACCGCTGAGCCGCTGCGCAGGAATGACTTCGCTAAAGGGGCGTATGCCCCATACCACTACCTCGTCGATGGTCACGAGCGTGTCGAGCGTCGCCTCGGGCACCTCCTGCGCCCAAGCCGTCGCGGCCGCCCACAACGCCGCCAGCAAGTATAGCGTTCGTCTCATCTTCCTGTGTAGCCCCTGTTCGCGAGGGCCCTCAAGTGGTTTAACACGCTGCGCGACAAGTGTTCTGACTTGCCCCGGGGGCTTGTTTTGGGAATAGCCTTCCCGCCGTCACACGGCAGTGACCATTCCCGCCCTTTTTCTCGCGGGGGCTCACAGCAGCGGACCTGTTGGGGATTCTCACCCCATTCCATGCCGCAACAGCGCCACAAAGTTACAACTTTTTTCCCACACCACCAACCCCCACGCTCTCAGCGCTGCGAAAAGCCGCCCCGAAAACACGGTTCTGACACAAATCCTAATGACCCATTCGGGTTTAATGAGAAAAATCCGTACCTTTGCACCATAAAAGAGAAAAAGATGAACTTAAAAGAGGCTTACAGCAAATTCAAGGCGTGGCAACAGAACCCCTTTGACTACACAAAACACAACACCAAGTCAAAGACGTGCGTCAACTGCGGAACCGTGTTCAACGACAACTTCTGCCCGCGATGCGGACAAAAGTTCGACGTGGGGCCTGTCAACTGGGAGGCGGTGCGACAGGGCGTGATGCTCCTGTGGGGCATGGACACCCGCTCGTTGTCCTACTCGTTGCTGCAACTCGTACTGCGGCCTGGCTACCTCATCGGCGACTATATCAGCGGCAAGCGGCAGGTGAGCTTTCCGCCCGTGAAGATGTTATTCCTCGTGGCCCTCGCCTATATGTTCCTCCAATATTTCTTCGGCGAGGAACTGCACGTCGCCCCCACGGTCAACCGCGGCGTGTGGTTCGCGTTCGTGCAGTGGGCCAAAAACAATCCCGCCTGGGGCTTCATCATAATGAGCGCCGCCTTGCTGTTTCCCACGTGGCTCTTCTTCCGCTTCTCGCCCCTCCACACGCGCCACACGTTGCCCCAGGGCTTCTTCATCCAGGTGTTCATGTCCACGTTCATGGTACTGGTAACCTGCTTCGACTTCGTGCTCCCTACCATTTTCGACCTAATTATCCCCATCTACTATGTGATCGCCTACAAACAAATATTCGGCTACCGATGGTGGGGCACACTTTGGCGCACCATACTTTGCTTTTACGGGTGGTATGTGTCGCTGCTGATGATAATCACCCCCCTCGATTTAATAGTCAAGCATCACCGCGACACGGGCAGCTACATGGCGCCAGTCACCACTTCCTTGCTCATTTGGTTTGGCTGCGTAATCCTCGCCACCGTCGTACCCGCCCTCCTCGGCTATTACATAAGCCGCCACACCGCCCGCCGCCGCAACCAAACATAATTCTAAAAAACTAAAGATAGGCGGCACCTCGGCAATAAAAATGAAAAACTTCGTGTTTCATTTTGTATTGCGCTCGGTTTGCACTTCGTTGGCTGACGCCGAAGATAGGCTGCACCTCGGCTATAAAAATGAAAAACTTCGTGTTTCATTTTGTATTGCGCTCGGTTTGCACTATCTTTGCAGAAACGAAAAAACTAGCGCGTAAAAAGATGAAAAAGAAACAACGTAAAATCACTATCGCCATCGACGGCTTCTCGTCGAGTGGTAAGAGCACCATGGCCAAGCAACTGGCCAAGACCATCGGCTATGCCTACATCGACACCGGCGCCATGTACCGTGCCGTCACCCTCTACGCCCTCGACCACGACATGATTCACGACGACGAGGTCGATGTGGAGGCCCTCACCGCCGCGCTTGACGATATCGTCATCACCTTCGGAGTAGGCAAAGATGGGGCCTCGTTCACCTGCCTCAACGGGCGCGACGTGGAGCGCGAGATACGCTCGATGCGTGTCAGCGACAAGGTGAGCCTCGTCGCCGCCATTGGTGCCGTGCGCAGGGCCATGGTCCGCCAGCAGCAGGCCATGGGCCGCGACAAGGGCATCGTGATGGACGGCCGCGACATCGGCACCGTGGTGTTCCCCGATGCCGAGATGAAAGTGTTTGTCAACGCCAGCGCCGAGACGCGCGCGCGCCGACGCTACGACGAGCTTCGCGCCAAGGGCGACACCGAAATCACCTACGAGGAAGTGCTGGCCAACGTACAGGAACGCGACCACATCGACAGTACGCGCGAGGAGAGCCCGCTGCGCCGCGCCGACGATGCCGTGGACCTCGACAACTCCACGATGACCATCGACGAGCAAAACCAGTGGATGCTGGACCTCTATAACAAATGCATAAACGCATAATTCATAGTCAAACTGCGACACGACCATTTGCTCGTCAACTAAAAAATTTCTTTTGTCCTTTTGAAGACTTATGTTCTTCTGCCTTTCCACAACAACTAACTGCTCGTTTACTATAAAAAATTATGACTACTGTTGAAATCGATAGCCGCTCAGGGTTCTGCTTCGGGGTAACCACCGCCATCAGCAAGGCCGAAGAGGAACTGGCACGCACCGGACACCTCTACTGCCTGGGCGACATCGTGCACAACACCGACGAGGTGGAACGCCTCAAGGAGCGAGGACTCGTGACCATCACCCACGAGCAACTCGCGCAGCTGCACCACGCCACCGTGCTGCTGCGGGCCCACGGCGAGCCGCCCGAGACCTACGAGGTGGCGCGCCGCAACGACATCACCATCATCGACGCCACCTGCCCTGTGGTGCTCCAGCTGCAACGCCGCATCCACAAGAGCTTCCACAGCGACGAAAACGGGCCACGTCCCCAAATCGTCATCTACGGCAAGCGCGGCCACGCCGAGGTCAACGGCCTCGTGGGGCAGACGGCGGGCACGGCGCTGGTCATCGAGAGCGTCGATGAGATTGACAGCATCGACTTCAACCGAGACATCTGTCTCTACTCGCAGACCACCAAGTCGCTCGAAGGGTTCAAGACCATCGTTGACGAAATCAAGCGCCGCATCGCTCCGGGCGTCAACTTCCAGAGCTTCGACACCATCTGCCGCTCAGTGGCCAACCGCATACCGCAGGTGCGCGAGTTCGCCCAGCGACACGAGCTCGTCCTCTTCGTGTGCGGCAGCAAGTCGAGCAACGGACGCATCCTCTACGGCGAGTGCCTCAAGGCCAACCCGCAGACACACCTCATCAGCAACGAGCACGAGATTGACCCCGCTTGGCTCCGCGACAAGGAGAGCATCGGCATCTGCGGCGCCACGAGTACGCCGCGCTGGCTCATGAACCAAGTGAAAGAATTTGTTGAACGCACCATCGCCGAGCCATGAGAGTAACGAAACAAAACCTGGTGATTCTTGTGTGGGTCCTCGTCATCATGAACGTGGCCGCGGCCGTGTGGTTTGCGGTGGGCATTGTCAACAGCGACGGCAAGTTCCGCTTCTTCGACGACGACAGCGTGCAACGCGCCGACACCCTCGCCGACCTATCGCTGCCCGATGAATACCAAATGATTACCGACTACGCCTACCACGTGAGCGAACAGGGCAACGGGAGCACCTACACGTGCATCACCTTTGTCAAAGCCAAGTGGCCCGTGAGCATCAATGGAAACAGCGGAATGGGGCACCTCAAGGAAGCGCTCATCACCAAACTTTTCGGGCACCCCTACAGCGACATGAAAGAGGCCCTGGATTCGGTCCTCGCCAAGCCGCAATTCAACATTCCCGTCAACGCGTTTCGCCGCGTGGAGGAAAGACCCACCAGCATCAGCAATCTGGGTGCCGAACACTACTACCGGTGTTTCCCCCACTGTACCAGCGACCGCCTGCTCGAGTACAAGATTGTGCGCAACGACTACGACGGCACGCACGCCACCCACAAGGCGGGATTCGTACACTACGACCGGCTCCGCCAGCAGCTTATCACTATCGACATGGTCATCGACCTCAATAAGCAGGAACAAATCACCAGCCTCGTCAACGAACGCATCAAGCACTTTGTTGACGATGAGCAAATGAGCCTGCAACGAGCCATCACCCTCCCGCAGGAGTTCTACCTGGGTGCCACGGGCATCGTCTTCGTCTTCCCCGAAGGGGCCATCGCGCCCACCGAGAGCGGCGTCATCGAAATCAAAGTCGATTACGACAAACTCAAACCCTATCTCACCGACTACTACAAGGAACTCCTCGAAAACAACGCCAACTACAAGGAACTCCCCGACGTGCAACTGTGAGCATTGAGCTATGAGCTATGAGAATTTCAATGCGAATTTCGCGAATTAGGCGAATTTACAAATTAATCATCTATTTTATAGATGTTTACGAGAATTTAAAATATATAAATTCGCGAAATTCGTAAAATTTGTGAAATTCGCATTAAAAACTATGAGCGTGAGTCACCGCGAGGAAAGGTTGGGATGGCGGCGCTCGTCGTAGTCGTACTTATAATAGACGATGCGGCGGGTGGGCGTGAATGAAGGGCTCAACGGGTCGCGCTCGGGACGGTAGTAGGGATTTTCGAGGCGTGCCAAGTCGAAAAACACCTGGCAGGCGTTGTCGAGCATAAAGGGGCGGTCACGGGCGGCGTCGATGCGCGTCACGATGTCGGGGTGAAGTTCCTTGTAACGGTCGCTGCACCAAACCATGAATGGCACCTCGATTTGGTGTTTGAGGTGCTGGGCATCGGGCTCGTAGTGGCCGTGCCGTCCCTTGACGTCACGGTAGTCATAGACCTCGTCGCCATGGTCGGCGAAATAGACGACGACGGCGTTGCGCTGGCGGTAGAGGTCGAAGATGGCCTTGAGCACGGCGTCGTTGTAGAGCGTGGCGTTCTCGTAATGGGCGATGTAGTTTTTCTTATCGGTCGTGAGCCACGACTCGTCGCGGTGGATGCTGTCGGCAGTGAAATGGGCGAACGATGCGGGGTAACGCTCGCGCGCGCTCACGTGCTGCCCCATGAGATGGAAAATGACGAGGTTGTGGCGGGCGGGCGGCACGCGCTTGTTGGCGATGAAATCGGCCACCATTTGTCCGTCGTAGGCGAAGTTTTGCGTGACGGTGTCGGTGTAGGATAGTCGCGAAATTTCCTCGTTATACAGGAAATCGTTGACGGTGATGGTATAGAGCTTATGTGGCATGAAATTGCGCTGCATGTCCCAAAAATAGACGTTGAAGCCCGCACGGTGGAACACCGTGGGGAACGTGGGACGGTCGTACCAATATTCGCCCTCGACCATGCTGTTGCACGAGAACACGTTTTTCTCGACTACCGACGTGGCATTATAGGGAGCTATCACATCGGTGAACACATACAGGTTGCCCGCGTCGCGCTCTCGCTCAAGGTGGGGCGTGGTTTTCAGCCCGTAGCCATAGATACTCGCATGGTGCTTGTTGTAGCTCTCACCAAAGACGAACACCACGTCGAGCGAATCGGGCTCGGCTGTCGTGCACGACACTTGCTGCACGGCGCGCGCCTGGGCCGTCGCCAGCACGATGTCGTTGCCCGAGGTGCGCAGGTAGTTGAGGCTGTAGATGGCACTCGTCACCAAGTCGGCACCGTCGGGGTAATGGTCGCGCTCCCACTTGTCCATCTCGGCACTGGCACGCGCCGTGGCCAGCTGCACGAAGACGTAGCTGCACGCCAAGCCCGTGAAAATCAGCGCCAGCAGTGGCAGCACCACGAGTCGCCGCGCCCACTTGCGGTAGAGCACATCGGCCAGCTCACGCCGCTGCCATTCGAGTGCCACGACAATGACCAAGGCGACAGCCACGCAGATAGCCGCAATCATCGTGCCCTGCGTGTTGTAGTAGGTCTGCACAAATTCGCGTGCCTCGCCCTCGCTCGTCTCGGCAAGCAAAGTCGCCGTGTGAGGCGAGATGCCCATCTCGAAGTTGTTCCACAGGAAAGCGTAGGTACCCATCAGCACAATGGCCAGCACATAGAACACCCACTTCGCGGCCACACGCCATCCCCCGAGGCAAGCGTGCACCACGCACGTGGGGCAGTAGCTCACCAGGGCCGACACCGCTATCCAACGCAGCGTGGCGCTCACATGGTGCCACTCGTCAAGGTTGCCGAACATAAATCCCCAGCAGCAACAGCCCGTGATTCCCATGAAGGTAAGGAAGAAGGCTGCCTGCTGGCGCAGGGGTTCGGCGAGGAAGCGCAGCGCCCGCTTTATTTTTGCTATATAACGATGAGCCATGACCCTTTTTTGTGAAATTTGGCGCAAATTTACTCATTTTCGCCCATAAGAATTGTATCGGTGGCCGAAATTCACTAAATTTGCAATTCAAACCATTAACCGCAACCTTATGACACGTCTATTTTCCTTATCGATCATGTTAGCCGCACTCACGCTCACCGCTTGCGGCAAGACCAAGTATGTGAACCATGCCGACGAGAGCGGCGAAAGCGAGCCCGCACCTCTCGAGCAGCCCAACCTGCGCGACGTTCTGGGCCTCAAGGGGCCGGTGCAGTATCTCGGCGTCTTCACCGAGGACGACACCCGTGGCGACATGAACTACGACACTTACGAGTTTGACCGCGACGGGCATCTCGTTTCAATTGAGGTGGCCGAAGTCGTCGAGGGCTCCTATAGCGAGACGTTCTACTTTGGCGAGGACGGCCTGCCCTCGGCCACCAAAACCATCTTTGTCGATTATTGGTCAAATCCCACTGGGGATAATTATCCGATCACCACCACCAAATATAAGGTCGTGAGGGAAAAAGACGGAGACTTCATCACGTTCACCAGGGAACTGGAAAGCCAAAACACCGAGAACGCGGTCGAAAATCCCGAGGAGAATCCCTTCGAAGGAGAGCAGGGAGCGCCCCTGCCCATCGCACGTGTCAAGCTCGACAAGCGCGGGCGCATCGTCGAGGTGGAACGATTGGGTGGAGATCCCAAATCGTTCACCTACAAGTATGACGACGACAAGCCGAACCTGGCCAAGCGCGACGATGGCAAGCTGGCCATTCCCCAGGCCGACATCATGGGTGCCAAGCACTTCGACTATGAGGGCCTCCAGGGGCAGGGCGCCACTGTCGAGAGCCTCACGCGCGGTATTTGGCAATTCGATATCAAGAATTTTGAATAACCTAACAACAACCTAAAAAATTAAGATAACTATGTACGGAAAATTCCAACAACATCTCACCGACGAACTTAACGCCATTCGCGAGGCAGGGCTCTACAAGGAAGAGCGCCTCATCACCACTCCCCAACGTGCCGACATCCGCGTGAAACCCGACACGCCCGTGCTCAACTTCTGTGCCAACAACTACTTGGGCCTGAGCGACAACCCGCGGCTCATCAAGGCTGCCACCGACATCATGCAAGAGCGCGGATTCGGTATGTCGAGCGTGCGTTTCATCTGCGGTACGCAGGACATTCACAAGGAACTGGAGCAGGCCATCAGCGACTATTTCCACACCGAGGACACTATCCTCTACGGTTCGTGCTTCGACGCTAACGGCGGCCTCTTCGAGGCCCTGCTCACCGACGAGGACGCTATCATCAGCGACGCACTGAACCATGCCTCAATCATCGACGGCGTGCGCCTGTGCAAGGCAAAACGCTACCGCTATGCCAACGCCGACATGGGCGAGCTCGAGGAGTGCCTCAAGCAGGCCCAAGAGCAGCGTTTCCGCATTATCGCCACCGACGGCGTGTTCTCGATGGACGGCAACGTGGCGCCGATGGACAAAATCGTCGAGCTGGCCGAGAAATATGACGCCATGGTGATGGTCGATGAGAGCCACAGCGCCGGTGTTGTGGGTCCCACGGGACACGGCGTGGCCGAGCAGTTCAACCTCTACGGAAAAATCGATGTCTTCACGGGCACCCTGGGCAAGGCATTCGGCGGCGCCATGGGCGGTTTCACCACGGGCCGCAAGGAGATTATCGCCATGCTGCGCCAGCGCAGCCGTCCCTACCTGTTCAGCAACTCGGTGGCTCCCATCATCGTGGGTGCGAGCCTCGAGATGTTCCGCATCCTCAAAGAGAGCAACGCGCTGCACGACAAGCTCGTCGAGAATGTCAACTACTTCCGCGACCGTATGCTCGACCTGGGATTCGACATCAAGCCCACGCAAAGCGCTATCTGCGCCGTCATGCTCTACGACGCAAAACTGTCGCAGGACTTCGCCGCCGCCATGCAGCGCGAGGGCATCTACGTCACCGGCTTCTACTATCCCGTGGTGCCCAAGGGCCAGGCACGCATCCGCGTGCAGCTGAGCGCCGGCCACGAGCGTGAACACCTCGACAAGTGCATCGCCGCCTTCGTCAAGGTGCGCGAAGAGCTGGGCGTGAAATAACGAGAACCGAAAAACGAAACCTTTAAATGCAAATTTGGCGAATTAACCATTTAACTTGTTGTAAATAAAACGAGTAAATAATTCGCCAAATTTGTATAATTCGCAATATACGCATTTTAAAAACTCAACACTAACGACCCACATGAAAGACTACGATATCCAAGTTTTTTGTGTCAATACTAACGAATATATCGAGATTGACGGGGGTGAGACCCTCGCCGATGTCTTTGACACTATCAGCAGCAGGCTGCAAATCAAGCCTATCTGTGCACGCGTTAATAACAAAATCGAAGACCTCAGTTACCGGCTCTACGGGCCCAAGATGATCGAATTTCTCGATGTGGTCAACCCACAGGGCCAGCCAGTATATATCCACTCGCTGTGCATGGTCATGTACAAGGCCATCCGCGACCTCCACCCGGGTCGCCGCCTGCGCATTGAGCATTCTATCGCCGGCGGCTACTACTGCCGTCTCAAGCATGAGAAGGAGCAGGTAACACCCGAAGACATCGCCGGCATCAAGGAGCGCATGAAGGAGATTATCGCTGCCGACATGCGTTTCGTCAGGCGCGAACGTCTAACCTCCGACGTCATCGAAATCTTCCGCAAGCAGGGCCTCAACGACAAGGTGC
>JAGCUP010000067.1 GCA_017962765.1 Muribaculaceae bacterium
GCATGGCTGTGGGTGTAGTCTTTGCAGGAGCTGAGAGCGGCATCTCGAATATCTCGATAGCCAGTGCTGTTGCCGTTGCGCTGGGTATCGCCATCCAGAACGTGCCGGAGGGAGCCATCATTTCCATGCCCATGCGGGCGGCAGGCAATTCCAAGTGGAAGTCATTCGTCATCGGCTCATTGAGTGGTGCCGTCGAACCGGTAGGAGCCGTTGCCGTTTTGCTGTTGGTTTCGCAGCTGATGCCTGTATTGCCTTACATGCTGGCCTTTGCTGCAGGAGCCATGTTCTACGTGGTAGTCGAGGAATTGATTCCAGAAGCCTCTGGCGGACAGCATTCAAACCTCAGTACCATAGGCTTTGCCATTGGTTTCGTCTTGATGATGGTGCTCGATGTGTTGATGGGATAGTAGCAAGAAAATATTACGCGTGTGATTTACTAGATTATTGCCTTTAACAAGACTTATGAAGAGCAGAATGGATACGAGAAGTATCTTTGTATTTCATTATTAAATAAGTAATTATAGAGTATGGGAAAAGCTACAGAAATAAAGTTGTTTCCGCTCACCCACGATGACCGTGAGCAGTTTATTCGTGATAACCAAGAGGCATTCAAATATGGTGCCACCGAGGAGTTCGGTATGCGTGACAATCACTTCGAGGAAGAGGGCGAGATTATCTCACGCGACACTATCGAGCAGTCCATCGACGGAGAAAACGCCGAGGCATACAGGATTATGCTCGGCAAGGAGAAAGTAGGGGGCGTGGTCATCAGAGTGGAGGAGGACAAGGGGGAGTTGGAGCTGCTTTTCGTGTCGCCAAAGGCTCATAGCAAGGGCATTGGCTATAAAGCGTGGTGCGAGGTGGAAAGGCTACATCCCGAAGTGACAGTGTGGGAAACGGTAACGCCATACTTCGAGAAGCGGAATATCCACTTTTATGTGAACCGTTGCGGCTTCCACATCGTGGAGTTCTTCAACAGCCATCATCTCGACCCTAACGACCGCGACATCATGGAAGATGATGGCGAGGGCATGTTTCGTTTCCAAAAAGTCATGCCAAAAGAATTATGAACGTCTTTTGAGAATCGTGCATTTACCGGGACGTACTGTTTTAGACAATGTCTTTATCTTGAGGAAGTACTGTCACGAAATTCTTTAGCGGTCATGCCGGTGACTCGTTTGAAATAGCGATAGAAGGATGTGGGTTCGGAGAAGCCTAGCATATAGGCGGTTTCCTGAAGCGTCTGTGTGGCATGTGTCTCAATCAGACGCTTGGCCTGTGTTGTCACGTATTGCTCTATCCATTTGACCGGCGAGAGGCCATCGGTGGCGCTACGTATAACTTTGCTGAGATACTTAGGCGTGAGGTTCAGCAAGTTGGCGTAGTATTTCGCCTTTCGCGACTCCCGGTAGTTGTTTACCACTAAGTTGCAGAAGCGACTGAAGATTTCGACATGGCGTTTCACAGTCCATTGCCGGTCTTGTTCGCGCCGGTAGTAATTAAGAAACTCGTAGCCTACGGCCAACTGCGCCAAAAGGGTTTGATAGCGGTGTGGCATTTCCTCGTCGGTGTGGTTGGTGATGACGATAAGTTGGTCCACGATGGCCAGTAGGTGTGCGGCCTGCTCATCGGTGAGCGAGCAGTGTGGTGCATGGTTGAATTTTTCGTAGTCGTGGCTAAAGGTGTGGAACCGCAGGTCATAGAACATCTTCGGTGAGATGAAAAACACGGCGTAGGAGAAGTCGTCGGTGCAATCTACGGGGTGCATAATATGGCCCGGCATAATGAGGGCCAAATCGTTTTTGTGATGTGTGATTACTCGCATGTCGTACATCGCCCGTGCGCTGCCGCTTAGACAGAGAGTGATAGTGATATGCGGGAAAACGAAGTCTTCGTTAATGTTGAAGAAGCGGAATGCCTTGCGCACAATCAAGATGCCATATTGCTCAACGTCTTTTATCAACTGCTCTTTTGAATTTGCCAGTGTCGTTATTTTCGTTGGTGTTGACATATATAGGAGTACTTTTGACTGCAAAATTAGCATTTTTGCGGATTCTGCAAGCGGATAGGCGACTTTTTGCCATAAAAAAGGATATTATTGTCAGCTAATGGGTGTCCTAAATGCTGTTAATTTGCATTTTTATAAAAAACATTTTCATTTTAACATAAATATCCCAATGATGAAAAACAAATTACTCTTTTGCATTATGCTCCTAATGGGAGTGAACGTCCTTGCTCAGTCTGTATCGACTGGGCAGATGGACGAGCGGTTCAACGATGGCACCAAAATGCCATACGGCTGGTTCGCTGAGGGCTGGAAGGTCGACGATGGCAAGGCAAAGGCTAAAGCCACAGAAGACTCCGACAACGGCTTTCTGGGCATGGGTGGCAACCAGGACAACAACAACCCAATGGGTAACATGTTTGGTGGCGACCGCGTCAGGACCTATCTACTTACCCCTCCTGTGGATGTGGAGGATGGCGAAGACTTAGTGTTCTCTGCCAATAAACCCAGCGATGATGAGGGCGGTTTCAGTTTCGACTTGAAGGCCATGATGGGTATGGTAGATACCATTTTTGTGGTGGAACGCTCGGTGTATGGCAAGAATCAATGGTTGCGTGTGGGAGATTATACGACGGCACTGACCGACGAGCTCCAGACGTTCACCATTTCGGGCACACCGACGGGCAAATACCGTTTCCGTTTCATTTCGTATGTCGATGCGGATTTAGACAGCGTATCGGGTTTCCACATTGACAACGCGGCTCCGGACATCCTTGTCACGGTCGATAGCATTCACGCCCATTTTGTGGACTACAGCGTATGTGACAACGACAGCACCAAGGAGTTCATCGTTATCAATACCGGTACGGGCACGTTGGATGTTAACATTACGTCCGACGACCCAGGTCTGTTCAGCGTCGATATGAGCGAGCTCAGCATTGAAGCCGGTGACTCTGCCAAGGTGAACGTCACGTTCAATTATGCAGCAGGAAGCATTGGTAAGAACGAAGCACTTATCAGTTTTTGCCCTGTTGACCAACGGGTTCACCCTGTTCAAATCTACACTGCAGCCGTCATCACCGATCCTGAGGTGTGGGTAGTTGACTTCAATGATGATCAATTGCCCCTTGGTTGCTATGGTGAAGGCTTTGTGGTCAAGGATAGCGTAGCCACACACTATAATCCTGATGGTGGCGGCATGGCTGCTATGGCTGCCATATTTGGCGGCGGCGGAGCAAGTGACTGGTTTATGACGCCCCCGCTCACTATTCGGGGCGTGAACGACGCAGTGGTCTTCCAGCTGAGGAATGGCGACGGCAGCTACAAGGGTCCCATCGTCGATGCACAAGCTAACGTAACCATCGAGAAGACTATCTACGGCAGCAACAAATGGGAGAAGGTGGATGCATATCAGTTCAAAGACACGTTGAACCATGTGAAATGGATTTCATGGCTCCCAGAGGGCGACTACCGCTTCCGCTTTGTTTCTGGCGACAGCCTTTGCATCGACAGCATTGCCGGAGGCCGTATCAATATGAATGCTCCTGATCTGCTGGTGCGTCACAACGGGCGCAGCGTGCAGACCGTCAACTACGGCATAGCTCGTGATAACCAGACTAAGACATTCCAGCTCATCAATACTGGCACGGCGGCATTGCAAGTCTATGCCATGTCGAGTGATCCTACATTCTATTCCCTGAGTGATCAGGTATTCAATATCGCTGCAGGCGAGTCAGCCTCAATAGATGTGACATTTAATCATAACTCCGAGGCTTTGGGCGCTCACCATGCAGCACTTGTTCTGATACCACAGAATGCCCAGATAGCCACGCAGATGATTTATCTGTCAGCCTACATCACCTACGATGATGCTTGGTCGGAAGACTTTGAGCCTGAGTTCGTAGTCGATGAGGGCGAGACCGTTGATTTACCCATTGGGTGGAGCTCCACTGGTTGGCAAGTTATTAAGGGTGGTGGTATGGACATGATGGCCATGATGGGCATGGGTGGTGCTGAGAAAACCTGGGCACCCCATACCGACAGCGAAGCCTATGAGCTCATAACCCCAAGTTTGCAGGCAAAGAAGGGAGACGTGTTGCGCTTCTACGCCGACATCAGCAGCGGTTGGCTCAACTTGTATTATAAACGCGATGTCGATGCCGACTGGACCTATCAGAATACCTACATTACAGCCGACTCAATATACTTCATCGCGCCACTCTCTGGCGTTTACCAGCTGAGGTTCACAGGCAGTTCGGTATCGGTCGACGACTTCATTGGCTTCCTGAAACCTATGGAGTGGGCAGCACTGCAGGATGACAATGATGAAAACAATGCTATCGTCATTGAGCATTACCAGGGCAAGAATGTGAACGTTGTTTACGACCGCGTGCTCTCAGCAGGTCAAAAAGAGGATGGCA
Source organism: Muribaculaceae bacterium (assembly GCA_017962765.1). GTDB lineage: Bacteria > Bacteroidota > Bacteroidia > Bacteroidales > Muribaculaceae > Sodaliphilus. The sequence continues at coordinate 4,426 of JAGCUP010000067.1, forward strand.
CATTTATCCCAAGGGCTTATACGCTCTGCCTGCCCTACGATTTCCGCTTTAATGAGCTCGTTGAGCCTGGCAAGATTAAGTTCTACCAGCTCTCGTTCGTCGATGACTACTACAAGCAGTTCGTATTTACCGCCGTGACCGATGTCGCCGAAGCGGGAAAAGCATATTTGGCTGTGGTCGACCAAGGAGAGGTCTACCTTAATGCCTTCGATGTGACACTGACAGCAGAGCCAGTCAATGACATTGAGAGCACTGCCGTCAACGATTACGCTGATTGGTACTTCAATGGAAATCTGACGAAGGTGGGTCAGTGGACAGGCAGTTTCAGAAGCATTAGCGCTGCCGAGGCCGATGGCATGAACATGTTCTGCCTGCTCGAGGACGGCTCTTGGGTTCGTTTGACTTCGGAAGACAATCCGGACGCTAAACTTAATGCCTTCAGAGGATATTACCTGGCCGACGAGCCCGCTAACGCGCCTGTCAAGGCTCGCGCAAAGGCTCCTGGGGTTAGTGGTTCCACGACATTCCACACTCTGTTCAGCAACGCTGGCGTGGGTAATGTGAGCGATGGCAATCTGCCCGATGCGCTCAACATTCTCTACAATGCCGATATTCCCACTCCGACGTCCATACCCTCTGGTATTGAGACTATTCACACAATTGATGCTGACGGAACCCACCACTATTTCGATTTGTTAGGTCGCCCGCTCAATCGCAAACCAGAGCAAGGCATATACATTGACAACGGCCAAAAGATTATGGCGAAATAAGACGAACTCAGTCTCTTGACCCCAAAGCGGTTGAGTTACCTTTGCGTATCTCAACCGCTTAACTTATGGCCACATCACTTACTATCGACGGCAAGGAAGCTGAATGAGCCATTCGTCACCGTGAACACCGTGGCAGATGATCTCGGTATCAAGCAAGCGCAGGACGATTACCAGCGGCTGATGAATAATAAATCCCCGAAATCAAAACGCCATTAGAATAATATTTTGTATCTTTGTTGCGTTATAATTATATAATCATTCTAAAATCAATTAATATGGAAGTCTTTTATTGCAAATATTGCGGTCAACGCTTTTCCTCAGTAAGGTCAATGACTGGAATGTGGTGTCATCGTCATCCTGATGGACCCAACAAGGGGAAGCATGCTCCCTATGAAGGAACGATTAAACAGCGTTATACGTGTCGTTTTTGTGGGCAACAGTTTACATCTATTCAGTCAATGACTGGAATGTGGTGCCATCGTCATCCCAATGGCTCTAATAAGGGAAAACATGAACCAGCGCTTTAGAATTATGAAATTATGAAGAATAACAATTTCTATAACTGGCTAATTATTGCGCTAGCAGCAGTCTTAGGTGGTTTCTTAATCTGCTTTGTCTTTTGGCCCTACCCAGACGCTGATCTTGGCCCGAATATGGTGACTGCATTTTTGGGAGTATTTCTGTCTGGATCTTTAACTTTAGTACTCTTAAAAGGTCAGTCAAAATCTGATGAAGATAAAGACAAAAACATCAAGATGTATGAGAACAAACTAAAAGCATTTGCAGTGTTTAATAAATTCTTATGGGAAAAGGATGAATTAGACGATGAAAGATTAAGAAAATCATGCATGCAAAACCTTATTTTTTACTTGGATAATGACAGAATTATAGAACTATTAAAGTATGCTGAAATTATTAAAAGTGAAGATAATAAAGGTAAAAGAGAACAAGCTAAAGCAGATATTCTTAAATTATTAAAAGAATCTCTTAATGAGAATGATAAAATAGATTCAAAAACAATAATTAAACTTTCAGCTACTCTTACGCCAGAAGTTGGGTCTACAAGCGAAAGTGTTGTTGAGTCAAGTCGCCAAAACACTCTTTCCACAGAAAATCCTTCAGCAACTAATTCTGAGGATGTTTCAAATCAAGATGATACAATTCCAGAAATTAATGTTGATGAAATCAAACAACAATTTGGTATTAGTGATAGTGCTGAATTTTGGCATTTTAATGCCTTAGAACCAGCAAAACAAGCAGAACGTCTTAAACAACCAAATCCCATTTTGTCGCTGATAGAATATGGAGAAAGCTGGCGTACTAATAGATTGAAAGAAGTAAATCCTGGAGATATTATTTTCCTATTCTATAGAGGTGGGCCTGGATATGTTGGCATGTATCAAGCTCTTGGCACACAGGTAATGGCGAATGAGGATATTTCTGATGCTAATAGCAATGTTGAATTATATACCCATGATTCTGATGGAGTAAAAACCGAATCAAAGCATTATGATGACGAGCTTCGTAAGAATGACATATATGAAGCCATAGATGATGGCGCTAACTATGTTGCCAATATCATAGTTAAGCCACTCGCTAGCACAGAAGAATGGGGAAATCCTTGCGAAACGGTTATTCGACAGACTATTGGCCGTATGAACCAAGACAGGACAAGAACTCTCCTTAAATATTTCAACAAATTCAAGATTTGACGTAATCGTCGTCTTTTCTTAACATAGGCGGTTGAGATACCTTTGCGTATCTCAACCGCTTAACTTATGGCTATATCACTTACTATCGACGGCAAGGAAGCAGCCATGAAAAAACTTTCGTCAATAGGCTATGTTTCGTGGGACTGAATCTTCACTTAGGTTGAGTGACTGATGCAGACAAAAAACAAGCGGCAAAGACTTCAAAATCTTTACCGCTCTGTTTCAGTCGGGATGACTAGATTCGAACTAGCGACCCCACGCCCCCCAGACGCGTACTCTAACCGGACTGAGCTACATCCCGAACTGTGCATTTCGTGTCCACGATGGGTCGTGTTCAGAAATGCGGTGCAAAGGTAAGGCGATTTTTTGGAATGCGCAAATTATTTTGGACTTTTTTTGTTTTTTGTGTCTAGATATGCTTTCAACGGAGTTTATAAAGGCCTGCGCGGGCATGGGTGATGAAGCAGCGGCCCGGCAACCACCTCGGTTGTCGGGCCGCGTGATGGGGTATAGAGGAGCCGTCAGAAGGGGTGAATGCCCATGATTCGACGTACTTCTTCGACGGTTTGTCGTGCGTGTTCGCGTGCTTGTTCTGCTCCTCGCTTGACGACGCGGCGCAGGTATTCCTCGTCGCTATGGATTTCTTTGAATCGTTCGCGTATGGGGGCCGTGATGGCGAGGATGTCCTCGGCGAGTTCTTTTTTAAGGTCTCCGTAGCGAATCTCGCAGCGGTTATAGGCATCGGTGAAGAACTGCACCTTGTCGGGTGTGGCGACGAGCTTGAGGATGGTGAAGAGATTGGCGACAGGCTCGGCCATGGGCTGGTTGGGCACGGTGGGTCCAGCATCGGTAACGGCGCGCATCACTTTCTTGCGGAGCACTTTGTCCTCGTCGGTAAGGTATAGGCAGTTGCCTTCGCTCTTGCCCATTTTTCCGCTGCCGTCGAGTCCCGGCACCTTGACGGGTTCACCGCCGAAGTTGAAGTTCTGTGGTTCCTTGAAAAAGTCGACGTTGTAGAACGAGTTGAAACGACGAGCAAAGCGTCGTGTGAGCTCAAGGTGCTGCTCCTGGTCCTTGCCCACGGGCACGAAGTCGGCCTTCTGAATAAGGATGTCGACGGCCATGAGGGTGGGGTAGGTAAGGAGGCCTGCATTGACACGCTTGTTGCTGTTGTTGCCAATGAGCTGCCGCGCCACGTCCTCAATGTCGTCGTCGGGATTGTCGACAGTGATTCCCAGTTGTTTGCGGGCCTTGTCCTTAAAGGCTGCGGTGCGCATGAGTTCGCCTATGCCCACATGCATGTTAAGCAGTAGGTATAGCTCGGCGACTTCGCGCACGTCGCTTTGGATAAAGAGTGTGGATTTCTCGGGGTCGAGTCCGGCGGCGATGTATTCTGCGAGCACGTTTTTGACGTTCTCGTGGAGCACTTTAGGGTCGGGGTTGGTGGTGAGGGCGTGCAGGTCGGCGATGAAGAAATAGCTTTCATATTTGCCTTCCTGCTGCATTTTGACGAACTTTTGTAGCGCGCCAAGGTAGTTGCCCAGATGCAGCTGCCCTGTGGGCCTGATGCCGCTGAGTACGATTGGTTTCATAACTTATTGAGATGTTGTTATTTGGCTTTTTCGGCGGGCGGATAGATGGGGATTTGGCGTTTGAACACCTCTTTGAAGGTAATCAGCGTCTCGGTACGCCCTAGGCCCAGCTGCAGGAACTTGTTGTGTATGATGTTGAGCAGGTGGTCGTTGTTGTGGGCATAGAGCTTGATAAAGAGGTCATATTTGCCTGTGGTGAAATAGCATTCTACCACTTCGGGCATCTCTCTGAGGTGCTCGACGACGGCGTCGTACTTCGAAGCATCGTTGAGGAAGACGCCGACGTAGGCGCAGGTCTCAAATCCTACCGAGGTGGGGTTGATGAGGGAGATTGAGCCGTTGATGACGCCCATGTTGTTGAGCTTGGTGATGCGTTGGTGAATGGCCGCGCCGCTCACGCCGCATTCGCGGGCAATTTCAAGATAAGGTTTGCGGGCGTCTTGCGAAAGCATGCCCAGGATTCTGTAATCCAATTGGTCTAGTTTAGGTGTTGACATATCGTAACTTGTTGAAATTATAGTTATAAAATAAATTTTAAGCAAATATTTTTATTGTGGAGTCAAGTTTGAGTTTGCAAATGTAAGAAAAAAAACTCAAATGATAATAATTTATAACAAAAAAATTAACCGCTTAGAGGCGGTTTTTTGGTGAGGAGAGCATTTTTTCGTTCATTTTTTTGGGGGGTGTCTTTGCGTTGTATGCACGATGGCGGTGAGCTGGAGGGCATGTCACACGGTGGCGGTGAGCAGCGTGGCCGAGCCGGTGGCGGTGAGGGAGGGCACGGTGGCTGCCACGAGAGTGCTCTCACCTTGGGCGAGGTACACGGTTTCGTGAGGAGCGCGGAGGGTGGCTTCTCCTTTGAGGCAGGTGATGATGAGGAATGCGTCGTGTGGCATCGCCAGTGGCATCTCGTTGTCGAGGTGGTAGACGTCGACGGTGAAGCAGGGCTCGTGGAGCAGTGTGTCGTGGGGGTGACTTGAGGGCGTGCCTGGGCATCGCACGTCGCGGGTGAGACCAAAATCGATGGCATCGGCGGCGAGCGCGGTGTGCAGTTGCCGTGGCTCTCCGTTGGCGTCGCGTCGGTCGTAGTCATGCACACGATAAGTGATGTCACTCGATTGTTGCACTTCGCACAGCAGGTTGCCAGCCCCTATCGAGTGGAGGCACCCGGCAGGAAGGAAGAAGGCATCGCCAGGAGCTGTGGTGTGCCGCCTGATGGCCTGGATGATGGAGCCTTGTTCTACGAGAGCGTCATATTCGTTGCGAGTGAGCGCGTCTTGGAGTCCGGCGAGCAGCGAGGCCCCCTCGTCGGCTTGGATGATGTACCAAAATTCGTTTTTGCCTCCGCAGCCGTGACGTCGCCAGGCCAGGTCGTCATCGGGATGGACTTGCACGCTGAGGTCCTGTTTGGCATCGATAAACTTGACCAGCAGGGGAAATTCGTTGCCGTGGAACTGATAGATGTGTTTCCCCACGAGGTCTCCGCGGTATTTGTCAATGAGCTCGCGCAGGTTGAGGCCCTTGTCGGGCCCGCTGGCGACGATGGATTCTTTTCCTCGAAGCCCCGACACTTCCCAGCTTTCGCCCACGTGACGTTTGCCATGGGCACGCACTCCCTTGAAGGCGGCGATTTTCTCACCTCCCCAGAGCACGGTTTTCAGGTTTGGCTCAAACTTGAAAAGTGCCGGCATCGCATGGCTGTCGTGACTATCCATATTTGTGGGGGCAAAGGTAGCGTTTTTTTGGCACGTGGGCAATATCTGTCATCTTTTGGCGCTGAAAAAGTCACGCATCAGCGCCGCGCACTCCTCCTCGAGAATGCCGCCTTGCACGATGGTGGACTTGTGGAAGGGACGCTCGCACAAAGTGTGGTAGCCGCGCTTCGGGTCGTCGGCGCCATAGACGACGCGGTCGATTTGGCTCCATGCCAGGGCGCCGGCACACATCAGGCAGGGCTCGACGGTGACATAGAGGGTGCAACCCTTGAGGTATTTGCCGCCTAGCGTAGCAGCCGCGCTGGTGATGGCCTGCATCTCGGCGTGTGCGGTGACATCGTTGAGCATCTGCGTGAGGTTGTGGCCTCGCGCAACAATGCGCTCCTTGGCGACCACTACGGCGCCAATTGGCACCTCGTTTTTCGCGAGTGCTTCCCGTGCCTCCTTAAGGGCCTCTCTCATCCAGTAATTGTCATCGTGAGCATTGTTCATGGTGACAAAATTAGTAAAAAATTTGCAGGGTTGCGCTAAAATAACTACTTTTATTGCGTTTTTTTGTAACCAACATTTCTACACTATGAGAATAAGACATATCCTACAGGGCATGGCCATGGGACTGTGCATGTCAATATTAGGCACGGTGGCCGCTTCGGCTTCCGGCACCATCAATTTGCGAGGGAACGAGTATAAAGTCGATACCCTTTACCACAACATAGTGGGCCCCGGCACGACGCAGACGTCGTTGCTGCTCACTCGCGAGGGCTCGGCTGATTTGCGCGTGTTCTATTGTACGATAGACATGACTAATCCGCTTTTGGATTTGGCCGGCGTGTGCGCCACCGACCATCTGGCCGGTAACGAGCGCATTTCGGATATGGCGGTGCGCAAAAGCCATGAGGGAGCCCAATATTTCGTGGGTATTAACGGCGACTTCTTCGAGACTGGAGGCTTAACGGTGCGTGGGAAAAACAGAGCAGGCTCGCCTGTGGGGCCAACGGTTGTTAATGGCGAGATTTTCCGCGCAAAGGCCGATGTGTCGGTTCATAGGAGTTTTACCCAGGACACCGATGGTAACCTGTATGTGAATCCTATCGCCTTTGGCGGTACTGTGACCAATCCCCAGGGCGTAAGTGCTCCCTTGGGCGGCGTAAATATCGGCGGCATGAATAATTACGTCATCATCTACAATCATTTGCACTATGGAGAAACCGACCAGACCGCGAGCGGTTGGGAGGTGGAAACGATGGTGCCCGAAGGCGAGGAATACAAAGCCGCCGGCGTGTTCCATCTTGTGGTGACGGGCGAACCGAGCGATGCGGGCGACATGACAGTCCCACGTGAACGTTACGTGTTGCGCGGCCAGGGGAATACGGCTTCTTTCGTACAAAACCTCCATGTGGGTGACACGCTCACCATGAACTGTACGTGGACAACCAGCGGACTGTCGGTCGACCCCAAGGAAGTGGTGAGCGGAAGTCCTAAGATTTTGGAGAATGGCGTCACGATTTATACCGAGGACGAGCGCGGCGATGCTTCTTCCCTTTTCCCCCGCACAGGTCTAGGCTATAGTGACAATGGCGACAGGGTATATTTCCTTGTAGCCGATGGCCGCTCATCGATTTCGGCCGGTTGCCGCACCACTGTTTTGGCTGATATTATGCACTATGCGGGCGCCACCGATGCCGTTAATCTCGACGGCGGTGGTTCCAGCATCCTCTACACGCAGGCTTTGGGTGTGCGCAATGCTCCCAGCGACGGCTATGAGCGCTCCGACGGTAATGCGTTTTATGCTGTCCACAGCGCACCGACCGATAGTGTGGTGGCCTCGTTGCGCTTTGCCGACTATAAGATAGAGACACCTCTTTATGGTATGTACACGCCTCGCATCTACGCCTACAACCAGTACGGGGTGATGATTGACAACGACGTTCAGGACTTCACGCTCTCGTGCCCCGATTGGATAGGCACCGTCAGCGACGGCCAAACCTTCATGGGCACATCGACGGGCACGAGTGAGCTCACCGCGACGCTTGGCGATGTGAGCGTGACGTTCCCCGTCACGGTGTTGGGCGACATCGAGAACATGAAACTTACGTGCGACTCGGTTCTCAACGACACTTTCCGCGAGTGGCCCGTGATTGTGCAGAACTCGGTTGACGACATGGTGCTCTACCTCAATCCCGCAGCCTTGGATTGGACCAGCAGCGATGAGAGCGTGGTGACCATTGGCGCCAACACCGGCGTGCTTCGCGGATTGAAAA
>JAGCUP010000068.1 GCA_017962765.1 Muribaculaceae bacterium
AAAGGATATATCAGTCTCGCCAAGTGTGACGAGGGAGGAAACTCCCTATTCATCCCGGGCGGCGGCGAATTCAACCTCACCCTTGACAAGGCCAACATGACCTTGAGCATTGAAGGCGACATTACCGAGGTCATTGCCGTTAATGACTACTACATCATCGGCACCGTGAACAATTGGAGTTCCACAAACCTCGACTATCCTTTCGTCCAGGATCCCGGTGACCCAAACGTCCACTCCATCACCTTCACGCCCAAAGCTGACGAATGGTTTGCCATCGCACCCAGGGCGGCCTACGGCTCCACCAATTTCTGGGACCAAGTGATGCGCCCCGAGTCGAACGGCAGCAACTCTACGTACGGCCAATACATAACCGGCGGCGACAACGCCTGGAACTTCACGAACTGCAGTTCCATCACTGTTACCATCAACACGTTGAAACAAACCTACAGTATTTTGGCCCAATAATTCTCCCACACGAGAATGAATACCAAGGAGGGTGTGCCAAACCGGGCATGCCCTCTTTCTTACACCGTAAACCACACATGAAACCAAATGATAGCGGGTGAACATTTCGTTTTTTTCATCGATTTGAATGGAATATTATAAATTTTTCCATAACTTTGCATTTTGTAAACAAACCTATTTAAAAACTATTATTTATGAAAAAAATCATTACACTCATCATGTTACTTGCAATGGCAGTACCCACCTTTGCAAGCGAGAAAACTATCACCATTTCTCGAAATGAGGGCGAGTATTCCGACGCCAGCACGGTTTATTATGGCGTGAAAGATGGCATCATCTTGACCATGACCGGTGGCATGAACAATGTGGACTACTTGCTCGCGAACCCGAACACAAACTTCACCGTATTGTCTTACAACTACGTCATCAAGAAGATTGTGTTCCACTGCCTGGACGACGCTGTTGAGGGAGACCTGGACGCCGCACACTGGGGGCCTACCACGATTTCCCTGTTTGCCAACCACACTAATCCCAGCAACCCCGTCACCTATTCAGCCAGCGGATTCATCGGCACGTGGGAAGGAGAGTCAATCAGCCTGAACTTTGCCGTGAAAGGCCGCGGCGTGCGCTTCGCGTCAATCGACATCACCTACGAGAAACCCGAAGGCGACATCTATGAATTGGTAACCCAAAGAAGCCAAATCGTGGATGGAAAGAGTTACGTGATTGTGAGCCAGTATAACGACATGGCGATGCGCTACAAAGAAGCTGCCGACCTCACTCCTCCCGCCGTACCCGTTGTTGAATGGTTAAACGACAGCAAAACCCGCGTGAAGGTCGACGGCAATGCTATGGTAATTCGCATGGTTGGCGTGAAGGACTCTGTCATTGGCAGCAACACCCGCACCGTGGCTTGGTTCAAGCTTGGCAACGGATACCTTCGCGGACAGAATGACAACCTCACCGTGACGACCACCCCCAACGACTACGGCCGCGCCATCATGTATATCAGCTCCACCGAGTCAAACTACCTGTGCTGGTTCAAGAATGTGGGTGGTTCCACCAGGACCATTCGTTATGACTATGACAACGAGCAGTTCATGTTCAAGAGCATCAACAACGACCCCAATGGCCGTGTGTGGCTTTACAAGCAGGCCGAGAGCTATCTCGTGAACACCCTGTGCACGCCCGATGACAGCGGCAGCATCACCCTGCTCAGCGGCGTTGTCGACAACAAGTCACAAGAGGGAGAGAGGGTTACCCTGGTTGCCGAGCCCGCCGAAGATTTTGAGATTGAGAGTGTTACCGTCACCAACCAGACCACTAACGAGGAGACCACATTGTACCAAACTCGCGGCAGTGAGCTCAGTTTCGTGATGCCCGCAAGCGACGTGCTTGTCACCGCCAAATTCCGCACTAAGATTACCGGCATCGAGCGTGCAAACAGCATCGCCGAGGTCACCGGCGTGGAGTATATCAATCTCATGGGCATGACCGGCAGTAAACCCTTCAAGGGCATGAACATCATCCGCACCACCTACAGCGACGGCACAGTGGTGATTTCTAAGGTGGTGAAATAAGAAGAACTTAAAGAGCTTCAGCCTTCACAACTAACGGGGCGTGTCGATATCTTGGCACGCCCTCCTTGTTTCCATTCCCCGGGCCGCACCTTCAAACCACGCCATAAATGATGCCACCAATTGAGAAAAATAACTTGCGGCAATCTGGGTTGCCGCGTCGGGCATTTGCATGGTTACGGATTTTTGTGTAAATTTGCGGCTTGAAACTATAACTTTAATGCATTAAATATTAATTTTCATGGAACAGAACAAGAACAACGGCGGCCAAGGTAACGCCAATCCACAGCCGCCCGCAAAGCAAATGGAGAAGGTGGTGCCCGAAGCACCGCTGCAGGGCCTCCCCGACAACGCCTTCACCGAGCTCAAAGAGGGCGAGGAGTATGTGCCCGTGATGCGGCCTAATCGCGAATACCGTGAGGTGACGCCCTACTCGGTGTCGCTGGGCCTTATCATGGCAGTCATCTTCAGCGCCGCAGCGGCTTATCTGGGCCTTAAAGTGGGCCAGGTGTTTGAGGCTGCCATCCCCATTGCCATCATCGCGGCGGGCATCGCTAGCGTGGTAGGCCGCAAAAACTCGCTGGGTGAGAACGTGATTATTCAATCGATAGGCGCCTCGAGCGGTATCGTGGTGGCTGGCGCCATCTTCACGCTGCCGGCACTCTACATTCTACAAGCTAAATACGGTGATGAAATCAGTGTCAATTTCCTCGAGGTGTTCCTTAGCTCGTTGTTGGGAGGCCTGTTGGGAATTCTGTTCTTCATCCCCTTCCGCAAATACTTCGTCAAGGACATGCACGGCAAGTTCCCCTTCCCCGAGGCCACAGCCACCACACAGGTGCTGGTGAGCGGTGAGAAGGGCGGCTCGCAAGCCTTGCCGCTGCTCATCGCCGGTATCGTGGGCGGTCTCTACGACTTCCTGCTATCGACCTTCGGCTGGTGGAAAGAGGTGCTGAGCACCACCGCCATTCCGGCCATGCAACAGCTGGCCCAAAACACCAAGATGTTGTTTAAAATCAACACTGGTTCGGCCGTGCTCGGTCTGGGCTACATCGTGGGTTTGCGCTATAGCTTCATCATCTTTGCCGGTAGCGCCTTCATCTGGTGGATTGTTGTTCCCCTGATGGGCACCAATCCCGAGTTGTCGGGAGCTATGCCCGAAGAAATCTTCAAGGGTGGTGCTCGCTATATAGGTATTGGCGGTATCGCCATGAGCGGCATCATCGGCATTATCAAGTCTTGGGGCGTGATTAAGAGCGCCGTGGGCCTCGCCGGCAAGTCGTTCAAGAAGACCAATGAGCAAGAGGAAAAGCCTGTTCGCACGCAGCGCGACATCTCGATGAAGGCACTTGTCTTCGCACTGGGCGCAGCCCTGGTCGTGACCTTCATCTTCTTCTTGCTGGGCGTGATTCATGATCCTATGCAGACCATCGTGGCCTTCCTTGTCGTCGTCGTTATAGCCTTCCTCTTCACCACGGTGGCAGCCAATGCAATTGCCATTGTGGGCACCAACCCTGTGAGCGGCATGACACTGATGACGCTTATCATCGCCAGCGGCATCTTTGTCGCAGTGGGCCTCAACGGTCCGCGCGGCATTGTAGCCTCGATGGTAATTGGCGGCGTGGTTTGTACCGCGCTGTCGATGGCAGGTGGCATGGTTACCGATATGAAAATCGGTTACTGGCTCGGCTCGACGCCCGCCAAGCAGCAGACGTGGAAAGCTGTGGGTACCATTGTGAGCGCTGCCACCGTGGGCGGTGTGATGATTATCCTCAACCAGGTTTATGGATTTACCGGCGACAACGCCCTCGTGGCACCGCAAGCCAACGCCATGGCGGCCGTCATCGACCCGCTCATGAACGGCGGTAACACGCCGTGGCTGCTCTATATCATGGGAGCCATCCTCGCCTGCCTGCTCAACTGGCTCGGCGTACCCGCCCTGGCCTTCTCGCTGGGTATGTTCATCCCCATCGAACTTAACGCTCCGCTGCTCGTAGGTGGTGCCATCAGCTGGTTTGTAAGCACTCGCAGCAAAGACGAGGCCCTCAACAAGGCTCGCGCCGACCGTGGCACGCTCATCGCCAGCGGCTTCATCGCCGGTGGCGCCCTGATGGGCGTGGTGAGCGCCGGCATGCGTTTCGGCGGCTTCAGCTACCAAAGTCCACTCAGCGACAATGCCTCGAATATTCTTGCTGTTGTAGTTTATTTGGCATTAATTACCTACTTCACCTTATCTTGCCTCCGCGCAAAGAAGGAAAAATAAGGCTATGGCAAAACTGTGTTGGCGACCCGGCACGATGCTCAATCCGTTGCCGGCGGTGCTCGTGAGCTGTGGCGACGAGCCGGGCGAATATAACGTGTTCACGGCGGCATGGACCGGCACCGTGTGCAGCGACCCACCCTTGTGCTACGTCTCCATTCGCCCCGAGCGCCACAGCCACGATATCGTGGAGCGCTGTATGGCCTTCACCCTGAACCTTACTACACGCGACCTGGCGCGCGCCACCGACTGGTGTGGCGTGCGCTCGGGACGCGACTACGACAAATGGCACGAAATGGGCCTCACGCCCGTCAAAGGCATCAAGGTGGCGGCCCCCTACATTGAGGAGGCCCCCATGAGCATCGAGTGCCGTGTGCGCGACATCATGCGACTGGGCACCCACGACATGTTTTTGGCCGAGGTGGTGAACGTCATCGCCGACGACCGTTACCTCGATCCGGCCACCGGCGCTTTCGATTTCAAACGCGCCAATCTCATCGCCTATTGCCACGGCGAGTACTTCGAATTGGGCGAGACAATAGGTCATTTTGGGTGGAGTGTGAAAAAGAAAAAATAATAAAGTTTTACTTCAATATTTTGTGTTTAGTTAGCTGATTTTATCGGCTTTAAAATGAGAATAGGAAGTATCGACTTAGGGGAGCGGCCAGTGCTGCTGGCGCCGATGGAGGATGTGACCGACGTGTCGTTCCGCACGATATGCCGCGAGCAAGGTGCCGACATGGTCTATACCGAGTTTGTCAGCGCCGATGCCATTATCCGCAACATCGAGAGCACCCTGCGCAAAATGGTCATCAACCCGGGTGAGCGGCCCGCTGCCATACAAATCTACGGCAAGGAACTTGAACCCATGGTGGAGGCCGCGCGCATGGCCAACGAGGCCCACCCCGACGTGATAGACCTTAACTTCGGTTGTCCCGTCAAGAAAATAGCTTCGAAAGGGGCCGGCTCAGGACTGCTGCGCAACATCCCGCTTATGCTCGACATCACGAGCGAAGTGGTCAAGGCCGTTGACGTGCCCGTCACTGCCAAGACGCGCCTGGGGTGGGACCACAACAGTAAGATTATCGTCGAACTGGCCGAGCAACTGCAAGATTGCGGCATTGCCGCCCTTACCATCCACGGACGCACCCGGTCCCAACTCTACACCGGCGAGGCCGACTGGACGCTCATCGGTGCGGTGAAGAACAACCCGCGCATGAAAATCCCCATCATTGGCAACGGCGACATCACCACTGCCGAGCAGGCCGTGGACCACTTCAACCGTTACGGCGTGGATGCCGTTATGGTGGGACGCGCATCCATAGGACGGCCTTGGGTATTCCGCGAAATCAAGCACTTCATGGCCACGGGCGAAATGCCTGTAATCACCAACGCTGAGAAGATGGCGCTGCTCAGACGCCAAATCGCCGAGAGCGTGGACCGCATCGACGAATACCGCGGCATCTTGCACATTCGCCGCCATCTCGCCGCAACGCCTTTGTTCAAAGGCATCGACAATTTCCGCCCCACTCGCATTGCCATGCTACGCGCCAACACACTCGCCGAACTCAATGCCATCCTCGACGAGGTTGAAAACACCTATCTACAGTGAGCACGACATGGCTATTATCGAAATAACCAGTCTCGACGACCCGCGCGTACAAGTGTTCTCGACGCTCACCGAGGCACAACTGCGCAACAGCCTCGAACCGGACAAAGGTATTTTTATTGCCGAGAGCCCCAAGGTGATTACTGTCGCGCTCAACGCCGGCATGGAGCCGTTGTCGTTGCTGTGCGAGAAAAAACACATCGTGGGCGACGCTGCAACCATTATCGCACGATGCCCCAATATCCCTGTTTATACTGGTGAACGTGAGCTACTTGCGAACCTCACTGGCTACACGCTCACACGCGGCGTGCTCTGTGCCATGCAACGTCCGGCCCTGCCCATCGTCAACGACGTGTGCCGCGACGCCCGCCGCATCGTGGTTATCGACGATGTGAGCGATACCACTAATATTGGTGCTATCTTCCGCTCGGCGGCAGCAATGGGTATCGAAGCCGTGCTGCTCACGCCCACCGCCTGCGACCCGCTCAACCGGCGCGCCGTGAGAGTCTCGATGGGCTCGGTATTCCTCGTGCCCTGGACACGGCTTGAAGGCGGGCTTGACGAACTCCACCGTATGGGCTTTGAAACAGCCGCCATGGCGCTTACCGACGACAGCATTCCCCTCGACGACCCGCGCCTGGCCGCCGTTGAACGCCTGGCCATCGTCATGGGCACCGAAGGTGACGGACTCCCCCACTCCACTATTGCCGCAGCCACCCATGTGGTGCGCATCCCCATGCACCACGGCGTCGATTCACTCAACGTAGCCGCAGCAGCAGCCGTCGCCTTCTGGCAACTACGCCTCTAAAACCACATTCTGTGGAAAGAAAGGCCGAATAATTCTCAATTGGCAGAAAACCTGTCAACGCTGGTAGTGTGGGAGGTCGTCGGGGAGAATTATGGAGATTTCCACCATGCCCCGCACCTCGCCATTGTCATCTTTCCAAGGCGACTGGAAAATCATTTTTTTGACCCCATTCTTGCTGATGGTGTAACAGTTGGTGGTGTCGGTTTGCATCATGTGGCGAATCATGTCCTGTGAGCGTTGCTGGTGGCATGGGAACAGGTTTTTGCCCACCATACTCTCCCCGTTTTTGTTGAAAGTCTCGCGCGAGCGCTCGTTCATATACATTACAGTGCCCTCGTTGTCGCACACCGTAATGGCGCAATGCATGTGTTCAGCCCAATCGTTCATAACAGTAACAGTTTTTAAAAAGTTTTCAATGCTGCAAAATTACCCCAAAAACCCGAAACACACAAGAGCCATAATCTATGTTTTTTGTAATTTTGCTGTTACGTTTCGGCGTTTCATTCGTATCAGTAATAAACGGACATGGGACACGACCTGATTACATCCTCGTTTCTTGGCTTGCGCGACAAGTTACACCACATCGCATTGCATTATCTGCAAAGTGATGAAGACGCGCAGGACGTACTCCAGGACACTTGGCTCAAGTTAAGCGACAAAGATGAGGTCGAGACATCATTTGAAGCGAAGAACAAACTCGTGTCTATTTTGCGAAACATCTGCATCGACCGGCTGAGAAAAACCAAAGCTATCCCGATTGACTCCATCAGCTCGAGTGATGTGCCGCAGTACAGTTTGGAAACTGAAGATATAGAACGGCTCGAACAACTGCTACAGCAGCAATTGACCCCATTACAACGGCAAATATTCAATCTCGTCACCCATGAAGGCTGCGACTACGACCAGATAGCAGTGCGGCTATCCATGTCGGTCGAAGCGGTGAGAATGAACATGAGCCGCTTACGCAAAAAAATTCGTGAAACTTTAAAAAAGTTGAATCAATGAGACATCACGATGCACAATTCAATCTTAAGGAAGTCGAAAAGCTGTGTCAACTGTATCAAGACTGCCAATTGACCGTGCTTGAAGAAACAGAGTTGGAATATGTGCTTGCACACTGCGACTTTGACTCTCCAGTAATCAAGGAGACCAAAGGACTGATGACAGTTTCCCGCTCGGTGAAATTTGCGGCTAACGAGAAGCCGCACAAGAGTGTTTGGAAGTGGGTACCGCGTGTTGCTGCCTGTGCAGCGTTAGTCTTGGGCATTGCCGCCATTTACCATGCTAATCAAAGCAATGACAACTGTATCGTCTATGTTTCCGGGGAAAAGGCAAATGACGAAATTGCCCACGAAATCGCCGAGGCCGATGTAGCTAAGATGCAGCAATTTATGCAAGTTGTCAACGAGCAGAAAGCCGCCGAAGAAGAGAAAGTAAAACAATTCACGAACCACATAAATCAATCGAAATGAAACGTCTGATTTTTATCATATTGAGCATAGCCACCGCCTTTACGGCCTTTGCGAACCCGCCCAAGTTGAATGTAGAAAGCCTATTTGACGGCAGGTACAACAATAATAAGAGCGTCACCATATCTATCTACAAAAATAACGGCAATTATTATCGTGGAATTACCATAAAGAACAATCCTCAGATAATAAAGAAAATCGCCGAAGCCATTGAAAAAGATGCGCCCAAAGCATCTGATTATTCCGACCATCAATGCGCCGACGGTCAATACACATCATTGCAAATTATCAACAATGGTGAAACTATTTTCATAGGCCTTCAACGCGACAAGCACGATGGAGGCTTCTTCTTCATTCAAGGCAAAGAAAAAGCATTTAAGTAACTACTAATCAGTAATATTATGAACAAATTCCTTCAAGCCATCTTTTTGATGGCCATACTCCCCGTGTCCCTATTCGGGCAGGAAATGAATGATTCAGCAGTCATTGATCCCATCGCCGACTATTGGAGTAAGGCAATTGAACTCAACGAAGTGGTGGTGATCGGCCACCGCACAGTGCTAAAGCCATCACCCGACCGGATTGTGTATCTTACCAAAAACGACTCATTTGCCAAGGGGCTAAATGGCATTGAGGTACTCAGCCGCATACCACGTGTGTCGGTTGTCAACGACCTGGTGACAGTGGCGGGTAAGTCGTCGGTTAGATATATCGTTGACGGTCGTCTGTTGGAGATGTCGGACGAGGCCATAGCCATGCAACTCAAAAACTTGCAAGCCTCGGGCATCGAGAAAATAGAACTCATCACCTTTCCCCCGGCCAAATATGCCGCAGGAGCCAATGTAGCTTTCATCAGCATTACTACTCGAAACGAATCACTGGGGACCCGCGGCAACGTATGGGCAAACGGTAATCTGCGCGAGAGTTTCAACTACATGCTCGGAGGCAATCTGTCACACACAACCCGAAAGATAGAGCTATCGGCCGATGCGAGTTGGAGCGACATCAAGGGCATCAACGACCTCGAACGCACATATACTTTTGCCGACCACGTCAAGACATCAAACCGTACCACCCATTTCACCAATCGTACATTGGGCATCAATGGCTTGCTCAAATACAAGTTCAGCGACCGACTATGCATAGGAGCCATCGCCAACTTCAGTACAATCAGGCTTAAAAGCGAGTTGAATGATGTGACAACCGACACAGATTATGCCCTCATCTCACACAACGTCTCACCATCTCGGCCCAACAACGGCTTGACCTTGACCGCATTCTCCGACTGGCGTTTGGATTCCAAAGGAAAAATGCTAAGCCTTACCTACAACTTCTTCAATCGAAGTGGCAAGTCTTTTTCGTATGTGACAACCATAAGGCCAGACAATGAGTTGAGGCTTACCAACGAGGGGGATAACAAATACCGCATCCATTCTGCAAAACTTGATGCCATTTTGCCATTTGATGGCATTAAGATGGAAACAGGACTCGCATTTACCGCTATTGGCAATGACACCCGGCTGAACGTAAGTCAGTATGATCGTGGTCAATGGGTAATTGACGCTTCTCAAAGTAATGGTTTCAACTATGACGAAAACACTGTTGCGGCTTACGTTGGTGCTGAAAGAAATTTCACAGATTCTTTTTTCGGTAAGATAGGGCTACGATATGAATATACCGACGTAAAGGGTCTCCAAAACATCGACAATGAAAAGCACAATAACAGTTATGGCTATTTGTTCCCTTCGATGAATCTAAGCTACAATAATCAAGGCATGGGGCGTTTTTCTCTCTCATATTCAATGGGCATCACTCGCCCCAATTTTGCCGACCTCAATCCGTTCCGCTACTACACAACTACCAGCGACTATGTTTCGGGCAATCCCGATCTGCGTCCAAGCATAGCCCACAATGCTGAGCTCAACTATAGTTTTAAAGGCATCTATGCCGTGTTTTACAATTCATATAATCACAACTCGATAGGCTACGTGACGCGCTTTAATGCCGACGGTAATCAGCAAACGATACCGGAGAATTGTTTCAACAACAATAAAACGGGGCTTTATGCCTCTTACAATCATTCGTTTTTCAACTGGTGGAATCTAAATATTGGCGGGGAGGTTTTCCACACTTATTCCAAGTCCAAAATTGCCGATTTTAAAGACCATGACCAAAGCGACTGGAGTGGCAAGCTGGAACTCAGTACATCATTTATGTTCAACCGCCAACGGAATCTAATCTTCAACATGCGGTTCAGCCACTATTTCCCCTATAACGAACGAATGACGCATTACGAATCGATGTCGTTAGTTGGTTGTGAACTCCGGTACATGCTGCTCGACAACCGCTTGACACTCACAGCATCGGTGAGCGACCCATTTGGCTGGAACATCACCAAATCCACCGCCCATTACAAAGACTACTCTGTCTATTCCCGCAACAACATCCATTCCCACTCAGTTCAGTTCCGCATCTCTTATTCCTTTGGCGGCAACAAAGTAAACAACGTCTATCGCGACACCAAAGAACGAGAATCAAACCGCTCTAATTGAACACATCCATACCTGCTTCACTTTTGAGCGCACTTCATCCACGGAGTGCGCTTTTGTGATTTCAACACTGGATTCCACCTCCCATACTAGTTCACTCATGAACTTTTTTTACTGAAAATACGGGGCGCTTCGTGGTTTATCTCGATAAAAATCGTTATCTTTGCACTTTCGGGCGCGAGCCTTTATCGCATCATAAACCTTTTTAGACAAACCGATATGAGACGTATTCTTTTTATACTGCTGACGGCTGTGGCCTTAAGTGCTACGGCGCAGCGCAGCGAACAGTATTTGAGCCACAACTGGCAGTTTAGCCGTGACGGCGTCGAGTGGCAGACCGTGAGCATCCCCCACGACTGGGCCATCGCCGGACCTTTCGACAAGAAATGGGACCTGCAGACCGTTGCCATCAAGGAAAACGGCGAGGACGTCGCCACCGAACACAGCGGACGCAGCGGCTCATTGCCCTGGATAGGGACAGGCATTTACAAAACGACGTTCACCGTACCGGCAGGGAAAAAGGCCGAATTGCTCTTTGACGGCGCGATGAGCGAGCCCGTGGTGTTTATCAACGGGCGTGAGGCTGGACGTTGGGCCTACGGTTACAACGCTTTCCGCATCGACGCCACTCCATTCATCCACCGCGACGGCACACCCAACGAACTGGAAGTGCGCCTCACCAACCTTGAGGAAAGCAGTCGCTGGTACCCGGGCGCCGGCCTTTACCGCCCCGTGACGCTCATCACCACGGGCGACGTGGCCTTTGACACTTGGGGGACGTGCCTGCGTACCCTCGACGTGAAGAGCGACGGCACGGCCACGGTGAGCATCGACACCAAGGTCAACGGCGTGAAAGCCGGCGGCAAATATAGCGTATCTTTTTCAATCCCCGTGAGCGCCAATAACGGCAGCGACATGCGTCATTGGGAACTCCTCGGCAAGGACAAGGTGGCCGCCGATGGCACGAGCCATTTCGAGGTGAAAATCCCCCAGGCCAAACTATGGTCGCCCGAAAATCCCTTCCTTTACCAGGTAAAAGTCAACCTTGTGGACGACAAGAGCAAACAGGTGGTCGATAGTAAGACTTATAAACTGGGCGTGCGCACCGTTTCGTTCACCCCTGAAAACGGATTCCAACTCAATGGTGTCACTCGCAAAATCAAGGGCGTGTGCCTCCATCACGACTTAGGGCCACTCGGCGCCGCCATCAACAAGGCCGCACTGGCACGCCAAATCAAAATCATGAAGGACATGGGCGCCGACGCCATCCGCACGTCACACAACATGCCTTCCACATGGCAAATGGAGCTGTGCGACAGTCTTGGCATGATGGTAATGGCCGAAAGCTTCGACGCATGGAAAGACCCTAAAGTGAAAAACGGCTACAACCGCTTTTGGGACGAATGGTGGCAAAAAGACATCTCCAACCTCATCATGAACCACCGTAACCACCCCAGCATCATCTTGTGGAGCGTGGGCAACGAGATACCCGAGCAGTGGAAAGAAGAAGGTGCCGACCGTTACCGCGCACTCATCGACCTATGCCACCAGCTGGATCCCACGCGCATGGTTACCTGCGGCATGGACAATCCCGATGCTGACATTAAGAGTGGTTTTGCCCTGCAGGCCGACGTGCCCGGATACAACTATCGCACACATCGCTACGAGGCCACCTTCCCACTGCTGCCGCAGGGATTCCTGCTGGGCTCGGAAACGGCCTCAACGGTGAGTTCGCGCGGCGAATATATGTTCCCCGACACCGTGGCAGTGGGCCACGCCTACGACAACGGACAGTGTTCGGGATACGACCTTGAGCATTGCTGGTGGAGCAACCTGCCCGATGACGACTGGCGTCTGCAGGACGACTTTCCATGGACCGTGGGCGAGTTTGTGTGGACCGGCTTCGACTATCTGGGTGAGCCCACGCCCTACGACGCTTACTGGCCCTCGCGCAGCAGTTACTACGGCATCGTGGACCTCGCCGGCATCCCCAAGGACCGCTATTACCTGTACCGCAGCCACTGGAACAAGAAAGACCACACCCTGCACCTGTTGCCACACTGGACGTGGCCCGGGCGTGAGGGGCAAGTGACACCCGTCTATTGCTACACCGACTATCCCAGCGCCGAGCTCTTCGTCAACGGCAAGAGCCAAGGGAGACTATTCAAGGATAAGACCTCGCGTCTCGACCGCTATCGGCTGCGCTGGCGCGATGTGGTTTACGAGCCGGGCGAAATTAAGGTAGTGGCCTACGACGACCTGGGCAACATGGCCGAGGAAACAACCATCCGTACCGCCGGCGCCCCTGCCGACCTGAAACTTGAAGCCGACCGCGACAACTACCGCGGCAACGACGACATCGCCTTCATCACCATCAGCCTTGTGGACGAAGACGGGAACCTGATTCCCGATGGCGATGACAGCATAGAAATCGCCACGTCGAACAACTGCGAGCTCGTGGGACTGTGCAACGGCGACGCCACCTCGCTCGAATCGTTCAAGGGCAAACAGATGAAACTTTTCCACGGCCAACTCGTGGCTGCGGTCAAGCTCAATGTTTCCGGACTTGAGGAACGCACGCGCGAAGGCGGCGCCATGTGGCTCAGGGACAGAATCACAGTCACTGCCCTCGACAGAAAATTAGGTAAAATGAAAATATTTGATTTTTTAGCAAATTAAAGGTAAGCAATGGCCTACTTCTCAGTCATCGTTCCCGTTTACAACCGACCCAAGGAGGTGAAAGACCTCCTCGAGAGCCTCGCGCAACAGACCGACAAGGACTTTGAGGTGCTTATCGTCGAAGACGGCTCCACCGAGCGTTGCTACGACATTGTCATGGACTACAAGGACAAGGTCGACGTGAGCTATTTCCACAAAGCCAACGAGGGACGAAGCATTGCGCGCAACTTCGGCATCGAGCGTGCCAATGGTGCCTACTTCATCTTCTTCGACAGCGATTGCGTCATCCCCCCCGACTATTTCGCCACGCTCAAAAAGGCGTTGAAAAAGAAGTATGTGGATTGCTTTGGCGGGCCCGACGCTGCCGCCGACGATTTCACGCTCACCCAGAAGGCTATCAACTATGCCATGACCTCGTTCCTCACCACTGGCGGAATTCGTGGCGGCAAGGTGCAATTAGAGAAATTCACGCCCCGTTCATTTAACATGGGCTACTCTCGTGACGTGTGGCACAAGGTGGGCGGTTTCCGCGAAATGTTCAGCGAGGACATCGACATGAGCACGCGCATCCGCCAAGCGGGTTTCTCCATCTCGCTCATCCGCGAGGCCTTCGTCTATCACAAACGGCGCGTCAACTTCCTCAAGTTCGCGCGTCAGACCTACGTGTTCGGCATGAGCCGCATTACCCTCAAGCTGCTCTACCCCAAATCACTGAAACTGGTCCATTGCCTGCCCGCCGTATTCCTCGTGGGCACCGTGACGCTCATCTTGCTCTCCATTTTCTGGCATTGGTGGGCCATACTGCCCCTTGTTGTCTATTTCGCCGCCATCTTCATCGACGCGCTGTGCCGCACGCGCAACCTCGTTGTGGCGCTGATGGCTGTGCCGGCAAGCCTTGTCATGCTGTGCTCCTATGGTTTGGGATTCTTAAAAGCATTCGTGTGGAAAATAGTCCTGCGACACGGCCGCGATGAGCAACAGGAAATCGCTATGCGCAAAGGAAAATGACGCCTATGGAACAAGAAAAAAGCAGCACGCCCGTGGCTAGCATGAACCTCAAGGAGAACCTGGCACTCGACGACAGGCCCCGAGAGAAAGCCCTCAAACTGGGCTTCGACAAACTCACGCCCGCCGAACTGCTGGCCGCCATCATCGGCAGCGGTTCGCAAGGAGAGAACGTGGTGGCCCTGTGCCAACGTATCCTCAACGACCACGACGGCAAAATCTATAACATCGCACGCCGCTCGGTTCACGATTTGATGAAAGACTACCGCGGCGTGGGCGAGGTCAAAGCCATCGAAATTCTCGCGGCCATCGAACTGGCGCGCCGCTACCAGAGCGAGCCTTTCGAGGAGAATCCAGCCATTCAGTGCAGCCGCGACGCTTACAATGTGTTGCGACGACACTTGTGCGACCTCGACCACGAAGAATTGTGGATACTCACCCTCAACCGCGCTTTGCGCGTCACCGACCGCATCCGCGTGAGCATGGGTGGCACCGGCACGACACTGGGCGACGTGAAAATCATTCTGCGACGGGCACTCGAGAGGCTGGCCGAAGGCATCATCCTGGCCCATAACCACCCCAGCGACCGCGCCATCCCCAGCCCTGATGACGACGCGCTCACGCTCAAGGTGCTCGAAGGGTGCCAAGCGGTGGGAATTTCACTGATGGACCACATTATCATGTGCCGTGGCGGAAATTTTTACAGCTACAACGACCAAGGCCGCCTCAACGGCGAAAAATTGTCGGCATTCTCCTTCAAAAAGGCTGCCGAATAACCTGCGCGAAAAAATCGTTATTTTTTTGCTAAAAAATTTGCAGTTTCGGTTTGAAGTAGTAATTTTGCCGCCGTCAAGCTACGGCTTGGCAACAAATAGAGAAATTTAGCTATTCATTTTATTTATTAATCTTTTTAAATTCAATTCTTTTTTATGAAAAAGTTATTCTTACTGATGGTGGCTGCAATGGCCATGACTTTCGTTTCGTGTGATGACAAAGCCAACGGTGGAGAAGGCAGCGACAGCATCAACAGCGATGAGAACGCAGCTCTCACCGAGTTCAGCGTACTTGGCGGCTTCAACGGAACTACCGGTAGCAACTACAAGGCCTTTGACTATGGCAAGGTGGCTGGCTTTAAGTTTGACATCAGCGGCGAAGGCGAAGAAGTTGACGTGACCGCCACTTGCACCCTCACCCGCAGCGACGTGCCCGCCGAGGAAATCAGCGGTAACACCGAAATCTGGATTAACTACTACGAAGAGAATGCCGAAGGCAAGAAGGAGAAGGCTGCCGAATTGCAACTCGTAAGCACCCCCGAATCGCAGGAAAAGATTGCTGAGTGCATCGAGAAGGGAAAACCCGGCGACACTGTTGAACTCGTAGCTAAGGCCAAAGCTAAGAAAGCTGACCTGCAGAAGATGAACGGCCAAAAGACCAACAACACGCTCGTTTGCCGCTAATCATCACCATTTAGCTTATAACACAAGCAGCCGCCCCGACTGGGACGGCTGCTCTTTTTTGTGTCAAGACGATATTTATTTTTTCTTGATGCTCTTGAGCATGGGCATGATAGCTTTCTCAATTTCAGCCGCCTTGGCCACAGGATATTCCACCTTACCGGCCACTCCAGCCTTATCTTCAATAAAGACCACGAAGTTGGTGGCAGCTTTGTCGCCGTTCACGCCCTTGAAGGTCATGATATTGCCATCAATTTTTGCCTCTTCAAACTGGTAATCCTTATTCATACTCATGCCAGTGAAATTCTTGTAATACTGTTCGAAGTCGGCAGGTTTGCAAGGATTATCGTTGAACGTGGCATCCATCGACACGCCCTCAACACC